>CAZLSW010000100.1:0-8757 GCA_964562375.1 uncultured Muribaculaceae bacterium
TTCGTGTTTTTAGTGTTCTTCGTGGTTCCTTTTTCCTTTCGGTGAATAGTTACGTTGGAGAAAGTTAATCTTTAGCGGGCGTTTGGGGTATGGCGGAAGAATGAGTAACTTTGGGGTATGGAACTGATAAAGTTGAAGGAGTATGGAGGAGTGGATTGAGTTTGTGGGCGGAAGGGCGCTGGTGGACAGCGTCTCGCTCAGTGTGACCCAGATCTCGGGATTCTCCCAAACCACCGCTCCACCAACGCCTCATACACGAGCATGAACTCCACCACCACTGCCAGCCACGCCGCCGCCGAGCAACCGCCCAGCGCGAGCGTCGCCCCGGCCGAAACCACCTCCTTGGTGGCCAATGCGACGAGTGTCATCGCCATTGCCGCGACCGCCGTCACCGGCAGCCAAATCCCCAAAATCTTCTCCTCAGATAATTGTGCCATAGAATAATTTTAAATTTATAAAAACATTGTCATATAGATTGGTAAATATGTTATCTTTTCGTCAAACCGCAGGTCTTTAGTATATATACGGTAGCGGTGACTGATGCGCTGCGAGAATTTCTCGCAGAATTTGTCAAGCGACTTGTGAGCCCTGTAGCTTGACGACTTCACCTCGATTGGCGAAATTTTGGTTCCTTCGGATATGAGGAAGTCCACTTCATAAAAGTGGTTCCCTTTCTCCGTTGGGAAGGTGTAGTAGAATAGTTTGTGACCAGCCGCGACGAGCATTTGGGCAACCATGTTCTCATACACATAGCCCAGATCCTTGCTCAACTTGTCGCTCAACAGTTTGGCGTAGATGTCATTCTCAACGAAGTCCCGATCCCAGAAAGCCAGCGTAATAAACAACCCTGTGTCGCCGAGAAACATCTTAAAGACATCGGTATTGATATTGTAGGGCAGGCCCACATCAGGGTCAGATACATGGAAAGCCATATTAACCACCTTGGAGTCGTCCATATCAAATAGCGTTTCTGATTCTTTGAACGCTCGGGAATGCTGAACCACGCTTGACACCTGAAATCGGCTGCTGTTACGATTAAGTTCCGCGGGAATTGCCAGTAACATCTCCGTGGCTGATGCCCCGATTAACTTGCGCATGTCCTTGATGTATAAGCGTAGAATCTCTCGCTTGATGGTATCCACCTGAATGAGATTTTTGGTGTTTAGATACTCTGCGACCGCTTGCGGCATCCCGCCGACTAACATATATAATCGGAAGTCGCGCATCAGGGATCGATTCAGGCCGTCCCCCAGAGACTCCTTCCTCTCATAGAACCCACGAAGCATCGGTATTGAAACTGTGTCGCTCATCGCCCATCTGAACTCCTCATAGTCCATCGGGTACATGTTGATTTCATGTTCTTCGCTCGGTATCATTATGTCCTTGACATTCTGGTTGATGGAAATCAAAGAGCCGGTTTCAATATAGTCATATCTGCCATCCTCTACCAGATACTTAATGGCTTGCCGGGCATTGGGGCATTTCTGGACCTCGTCGAAAATAACCACTGAGCGTCGTTGCTTTAACGACACGTTATATGTCACTTGGAGCTGATTGAATATGTAGTCAAGGTCGCTTATGTCATCGAACAAATCATGCACCCTTTTGCTGCAATTGGTAAAGTCGATTAGGAGATAGCTCTCGTATTCCTGTTCTGCGAAATGCCGTGCAAGAGTGGATTTGCCCACGCGTCGGGCTCCTTCAATCAAAGCAGCCGACCGGCCATTGGAGTGTTGTTTCCACTCCAATAGCTTGTCGTATGCCTTTCTTTTAAATAGATGTTCCATTGCGTTTTATTTCCGGCAAAGTTACAGCTTTATAACAAATACTCAAAAAGTTTTTAGCGATTTTTACTCAAATACTCAAAATGTTGGGTTTCCCGAAAGCTAATCCGCTGAATATTTGCACTTTATGCTTGGTAAATTTTCAGTCGAAAACACCATCCGTGAGGTTCACAGCGTCGATCTTCTTTCGGTCGATAATCTTGGCGTAAATTGTTGTGGTCTTGACGTTTGCGTGGCCAAAAAGCTTGGAGGTCGTGTAGAGGTCAGCTCCAAGGGTGAGCATCAGCGTGCCGAAGGTGTGGCGCGAGGTGTGGAAGGTGATTTTCTTCTTGATACCGGCCTTCTTCGCCCGCGATTTCAGATTGACGCAAAGGTTTCCCGCGTTGGGTAACCGCTTGAACACAATGTCATCTGCCGCGGTCGGCTCCGGCAACCATCTCCGAGCTTGTGAGGAAAGGGGAACGATCACCGGGTTATTGGTCTTGGTTATTACGATCGTCAACGTCCACGGCTCGCCGATGCGGTTGATATCACGATTTTACATCGTCGATCCACTCCGTGAGGAGCATGCCGCTGTCGCGGTCTTTACAAAAGTAATCGGCACGCGCCGTGAATGCGCCTTAACCCACTCCCAAAGGAATCAATTATATTTTCTTAACACGCTAAATAACACTCTATTACCTTTCCACATTTTCCTATTCTTGCCCTTGCTTTCCCTACATTGGCTAATGGAGCACTATCTACTGCCAGCAAATCCTGCTTGGAATGCTCACGATTTTCGGGCCGATACAGTGGGCTTTCAGCCTTTTGCCGAAATGGGAGGGTTCCTGGGCCAAATGGATAACCCGCTATTTGACTGTCCATTTCTACGGGGCATGTCTGTATTTTGTGGGGTTTTATGTTCTTCTCCTTTTTGATATAGTGCTTTGTATACAGGTGGAGAATCTTACAGCTATTACGGCAAGTGAAACGACAATGGCAGCTTACCTTCAGAATTCATTTTTCTCGGCCGCATACTTGATGGCGGCAAGTATAGTGGCGCTCAAATGCTTGAATCTCGTTCC
Source organism: uncultured Muribaculaceae bacterium (assembly GCA_964562375.1). Classification (GTDB taxonomy): domain Bacteria; phylum Bacteroidota; class Bacteroidia; order Bacteroidales; family Muribaculaceae; genus JAJPXC01. The sequence goes on from CAZLSW010000100.1 coordinate 2,849, forward strand.
TGACCTCGCGGCGTGGATGATTCCCGAAGGCGACACGGCGTTTTCTACCCGCAACTTCGGTGAGGGAGTGGCACAACAGGCCAAAATCTCCGCTGTTGGAGCGATGAAAGGCGTTTCCTGATAACCAACTAACTAACAACTATCAATATGGTAATAAAGAACTTAGAGAATAAAATTAAACTGGTACTTATAGTGTGCTGTTTGTTTTTGGGAGGATGTATAGTCATCTCATTATCCTCCATTTGGACCGCTCGAACCATGGTGAACGATTCTCATGCAAAGGTGTATGTTCTGGACGGAAATGTGCCTATCCTCGTTGAACGCACCTCTATGGAGGAAACTCTCGATGTGGAAGCGAAAAGTCATGTCGAACGATTCCACCACTTGTTCTTCACATTGGCACCCGACGACAAGTATATTAAATACACCATGGATAAAGCCTTGTATTTGGTCGATGAATCGGGTCTTGCGCAGTATAACGCTTTGAAAGAAAAAGGTTTTTATAATAACATTATGGGAACATCAGCCGTGTTCTCGATCTTTTGCGATTCCATAAACTTCAATAAGGATAAAATGGAATTTACCTATTATGGAAGGCAGCGAATTGAGAGAAGAACTTCGATCTTGACGCGTCAGTTAATCACGGCTGGTCGTTTGACCAGGGTGCCTAGAACAGAAAACAACCCGCATGGTTTGCTTATCACCAGCTGGAGAACTCTTCTTAACAAAGATTTGGAGCAGCGCACTAAAAACACTTATTAATTAGAAGCTTACATTAAAATTCTGAAGTAATACTATGAGTTGGTTATCGATGAAGTCGTCGCGTTCGGCGTGGAACAAACTTATTTTTGGCGAAAAAATGCCAGACAAGGATGACCCTCAATATGCCGAAAGGCGAGAACGGGAAATGGAAGCCGGAAGAAAAACCTGCAAATGGCTCAAACTTGATAAAGCTGCCCTGAGAATCCAGGCATTTGCATCAGACAGTCCAAAGCTTTTTTTGACGTTGGCGTTCGGTATCGTTGTTTTCTGTTTCTCATATAATGTTTTTTGCTTGATAAAATTCTCCCGGATGGTCCCGATCAAAAGTAGCAATGCGGTGAATGCGGTAGAAAAGCAAATGGAACGACGAAATTCATTGGTAGAAATTGCCAATTGCCATGATACAATAACATCTAAATCGTTTAGGCCATGAAATTAAGTAACTGGCTTCCCAAATTTGTAAAACGCATCAATTGGAAGGATCCCAAATATGTCCTTCCAGCAATCCTTTACCCGTTTATTCTTCCTACTGGATATTGCCTTATAGACTTATTCAATACCAGGAGGGCTGAATTTGACAATCATTTAGTGGTTACTGACCATCTCAATCCCTCACTTCCCGAAGCCTAGCTTAGAGACGATGGTATTGGAGACCGTCACTCTAACATGGAAAAAGTCTTTGGTTATATCTATGATTATAGTGCTGTAGAAAACATTGAACAAGAGGAAGAAGACTTAAGCGAAGAGTTTAACTCCCGATACACTCCGGAGGAAGTGGCCGCTTTGATTGCAGAACGTGAGCGCATGATCGCCGAAACTGAGTTCGCTAACCCAACGCAACAGGCTATGACTGAATCTGCTCGAAAAACGGAAGAACTTTTTCATGCGTTAGCGATTGAAGCCTTCCGGTCGAGACCTTAGGCTCGATTTACGAAAGCGCGACGGCGGTGCCGTAACGCCCCTAATGAGAAGATAAGTGCACATTATATATCATTGCCATTTAGTGCTTTCGAGGTCGCATTGAAGGTCACGGAGGGCGCGTCGAGCGAGGTTAAGATACATAGAGGCATCGTCGAGCTTTTCGCGCTGGAGGTCGAAACAGCCGGAAGTGTTGGGGCCTTGTTCGCGCTCGATATATTCCATAAGTTTGATTTCAAGCTTCTGGAATTTATCGGAGAGCTTTGCCACTCGACGAGCGGCGACAACGGTAGGCTCGGCCGCGACGGCCTCGGTGAGCGAGGGGTGATAGTCCGTCTCGCCGAGTGCATCGCAAATCTTGTTGATGATTGCGATTTTGTTGACGTTCACGGTTTCTGTGTTGAGGTACCAGTCCTCGGCAAGTTGCCGGTACCAGCCCGAGGGAGCCTCGTCGGTATGGATAATGAGCGGTTCGCCCTTAATCTCCATATTGAGGGCGCTGACGCGCTCCCAGCCGACCATTTGAACGAAGGCCAGGAAGGTGTCGTTGGAGTTGCCGGTTTCTATCAACTCGCCGTCGGGAGTGATAAACTGGAGGCGGCGCTTGGTGTTGTCAGGTACGTAGGGTGTAGTCATCACTTGTTGGCTTTGAAGTTTTCAACTTGCGACATCACCTTTGCGAACACCTCGGCGTCCCACTCGGGGGGATAGCCGTTTTGGTAGAGCAGGTCGGTGAGGTCGTCTTGGAGAGCGGCCTTGATGTTGCGGTTTTGTAGCCAGTCGGCGTAGACACTGCTGTTGGCGATGAGCTCATTGATCTTGCGCGCAAGTTCAATGCAACGCTCATCGCTGTACTCGAAACCGTTGCGGTCGCGCACATCGACCAAGATGTCATAGAAGGCCTTTTCCTCAAAGGTGATGCCGAGTTTCTTAAACTCCTCCTTGTCGGCTTTGAGCTTGCCGAAAAGGTCTTTTATGCGGTCGATGAGCGAGCCTACCTTGTTCTCGACCACCTCGCTGACGGCGTTGACGGTTTCCGATGCTACCTGGTTGGCGAAGGTGAGGTTGTCGCGCTTGTTGTACTCGTCGACAATCTGCTGCAACAGTTCGGCAAATTCCTTTGCCTTTAGTTGGTTGGTCTTGCCATATTCCTTAATGGCACGTTGCAGCAGCTTGACGAGCAGTTGGAACTTGGTGTTGGGTGTCTTGACGCGCTCCAATTCCTCTATCATCTCGTCGGAGAAGATTTGCTCGCCGTCGGCGGCATTGAGCACCTGCTCCACGCCGAGGCAGCGGATAGCGCCGTTGAGCAGTTCTTCGACGTGGCGGTTCATCGCCTCGACGCTCAGGGGGCTGTCGGTGACTTTGAGCACCATGCTGCGAATGGCGAGGAAGAACTCGGACCACTTCACCTCGTCGGTGGTGAGGCGTCCTGCGGGTTGGCAGATGTCGAAGGCGGCTTTGAGGCGGCGCGTCTGCCCGAGGAACAAGGTACGGTAGGATTTCACCTTCTCCCCCTCGGGCACGGTGCGTGCAAGCACATATTCGGTGGCGGCGTTGAGGGCCATAAGGCGGTTGAAGGCGTTGTCGCCGAAGAAAGCCGTGGTGTCGAAGTCCTTGAAGTGCTCTTTGAGCGCGTCAAGTATGGTCTTGAAGGCAGTGTAGCTGGCCTCCAAGTCCTCGACCGAGGGGGCCTCGTCGTCGCCTCCGTACTTTTTGAGGGCTTGCAGCATATTCTCGCGTATGCCGATGTAGTCAACGATGAGGCCAAACTCCTTTCCGGGGTACTTACGGTTGACGCGCGAGATTGTTTGGATGAGTGTGTGCTTTTGCAGCGGCTTGTCGTTGTAGAGCACGGTGAGCGCAGGCACGTCGAAGCCGGTAATCCACATGTCAACCACGATGGCAATCTTGAAGTGCGACTTTTCGCGCTTGAACTGGGTGGCCAGCATTGCACGGTCGTCCTTGGTGCCGAGGGCGTCCCACAGCTCTTTGGGGTCGTTCTTGTCGCGGGTAGCGACGAGGTTGACCATCGGGAGTGGCAGGTAGCTCTGCAACTCTGCCTTCTGTTCGGGGGTGGTCCACTCGCTCTCGTCGTCGACGCGCTTGGGCTCCAGCCATTCGGGACGAATGGCCGCAATCTTCTGCCACAGGCGGAAGGCTATCTTGCGGTCGGAGCACACTATCATCGCCTTGCGCACGGTCTGCGGGGCGTTGGCGGTGAAGTCCTCATAGTGGGCCACGATGTCGGCGGCAAGGCGTTCCAGTCGCCCGTCGTCGCCTAAGATGACGTTGAGCGAGGCCATTGCTTTCTTGCTCTTTTCAATCTTGGCCTGCTCGACGCCCTGCGCGGCACACTCCTCGTAGTAGGCTTTGATAGCGTCAAGGCGCTCTTTCTCCACCTCCACGCGGGCGAGCCGGGCATCATATTTGATGTCGACGGTAATGCCGTCGGCAACGGCCTGGCGCATGGTGTAGCTGTCCACCACATTGCCGAACACGTGGATTGTTTCGTCAATCGGGGTACCCGTGAAGCCTACGAAAGTGGCGTTGGGGAAAGCCTCACGCAGATAGTAGGCAAAGCCGTAGGTGAAGAAAGCGCCGGCTTTGTCCTCTGCCTTGTTGGCCTCCTCCTCGATTTTGCGCTCTGCGTCGGGATTGACGATTTTGAGCTTGGTGCCCACGCCGGTCTGCGTGCGGTGGGCCTCGTCGGAGAAGCAGATGATGTTGGAGCGGTCGCTCAGGAATCCTATTTCCTCGCAGAATTTCTGAATGGTGATGATGAACACGCCGCCACTCTGACGCGCCGACAGCTCTTTTTTCAAGTCCTCTCGGTCGGCAATCTCGCGCACTGTGGCGTCGCTGAGGAAGTCCTTGGACTCGCAGAAAAGCGCCGAGGCCTGCGTCTGCAAGTCCTCGCGGTCGACGATGATAAGGATTGTCGGCGAGCCGATGCGGTCTTTGGCGCGGAGGGCGAGCCGACGCGCCAGGAACAGCATGGTGAATGTCTTGCCGCAGCCGGTGGCGCCGAAGTATGTGCCGCCTTTGCCGTCACCGCCTTTGTTGATTTTCATGTGCGAGAGCACGCTGTCAAAGAGCCGGTGGGTGGCAAAGAACTGCGGATAACGGCACACAACCTCCACCTCCTTGTCGGTGTTCTGGCGCTCGTCGGGGAAATAGACGAAATCTTGCAGGATTGATAGCAGACGGTCGGGGGCGTATGCTCCGGCAATGAGCGTCTGCATTTCCTTGACGCCGCGCGAGGCATCGTCTTCGTTGTGCACTTTCTTCCAGGCATAGTAGTGCTGATAAGGTGAGAAGGTGGTGCCGAGGCGCGAGTTGGCGCCGTCGCTGATGCACGACAGCGCGCAATATTTCATCAACGAGGGGATGGCACGGTGGTAGCGGGTGTGGATTTGTAGGTAGGCTTGGTAAATGTCGGCGTTGGGGTCGGCGGGATTTTTAAGCTCGATTATGCAGACGGGTATGCCGTTGATAAAAAGGAGAATGTCGGGGCGGCGGTTCTCCTTGCCGTCAACCATCACAAACTGCTGCACGGCACGGAACACGTTGTTCTGCGGCTGCTCAAAGTCGATATAACGCACGTGGGCGTCGGGCAGCGAGGAGTCCTCGCGGCTGAAAATCACTCCGTCGCGATAGGCGGTGAAGATGTCGCGAAGGCTCAGATAGGTCTTGCCCCTGTCGGTGTTGCGCAGGTTGGCGATAAGCCGCTGCACCTCTCCGTCGGTGAGGGCGAGGTCGGCGTTGATACGGCGCAGGCTGTCGGCCAACTCGTCTTCGAGCAACGCCTGGGTTTCGAGGCGATGCAGGGTGTTGGCATTGCAGGTTATCCAGCCGTTCTCAGCAAGGCATTGCAGGAAGGCGGTTTCATATACGTTTTCGTTCAGTTTTCCCATGGCAGCGGTCAGTTAGAGTTGGCAGCGCGTTGCACTAATGCCGGGCAGAGGTCGCGCATCAGAGCGCGGGCCTCGGCAGCGATTTTCTTGGCCTCCTCGGCGCAGCGGTAGAGGCTGACAATCGCCTCTTGCACCTCGATGGGTGGTACCGGTATTTGCACGCGCTGCATTTCGGGCCAGTCGAAGGTTTCGCGGGCACTTCCCCAGGAGTTGAAACGCGAATAGCGGTCAAATTCGGGACGAGCTAAAAAGAGATAGAGATATTCAGGGAGAAGGACTTTCTCGTCTTTGCTCTTGAAGGTCGTGTAAATT
>CAZLSW010000101.1:0-8521 GCA_964562375.1 uncultured Muribaculaceae bacterium
GAACTGGGTAGAGCAGACCCCCGTTTTGGGTAACGCATGACGAAAACAGGAAAAAGACTGCGTTAGACTGCGAAAGACTGCGTGCAAAAAATAAAATCCCTGCGTGGGAAATCTCACGAAGAAAGGCGAAGAAATAAAAGAAAAGGAAGAAAAAGACTGCGTTAGACTGCGAAAGACTGCGTGCAAAATCGCGACTGTCAGCGGGAGGGAGGTCCAGTAGGGGTCGGGCGAGATATTGACTACGAATGCTACGAATGTAACGAATCCTTATTTCTCTCAAAACAATATGCGCTTACGCTTGGCGAATGGCAACGAATCCATCCGGGTGGGATTCGTTTCTGATTCGTTAAGCGCAAGCGCTATTCGTCCTTTCCCCGTTAGGATTCGTTTAATTCGTTGCATTCGTAGTCAATTGAAGCCTAAGTGGTCGCCGTAACTACTCACCGGGAGGGACATTGAACCACGAAGAACACTAAAAACACGAAAGCGAAGGGTATTGGGAGAAAAATCGGCTCGTATACTCGCCAAAAACACGAAACCATCCGGATGGCTTTAGTGTTTTTGGGAGCGTGCGACCTCTTTTCCAAAAAAAATTAGTGTTCTTCGTGTTTTTAGTGGTTGAAAGAATATGCGGTGAGTATTTACCAATAAGGGTATTTTTCTTAAAATTATAAAAAAGGGCGAAAAAACTTGACAAGTGGGGTTTCGGTTTTGTAACTTTGCACCGATTTTGCCGAAGGCAAGTCGCTAGTGCGGCTTGAGGTTCGTCATCATCAGGTTTCTAAGGTAAGGGCTTTGCCCAAGCCAAATGTAAGGCATGGAGAATAAGAAAAATCCACTTATATCGACGTTTAGCGCCCAAATCACCTCCACGATTTCGGTGGCACTGGTGTTATTGGTGCTTGGCGTGGTCGCAATCTTAGGCGTGGCCGCGCGCAACGTCACCCGCGAGATACGCGAGCACATGGGTTTCGACATCATCATGGTGGAGGATGTCGATCCCGCCGCTGTCAACGATCTCAAGCGACAGTTGGCCTCAGCACCATATGTGGCCAGCTACAGCTATATCTCGGCCGAGGATGCCCTGCGCCAATGGGAGCAAGACACGGGCGAGGCTTTGGGCGACCTGCTTGATGTCAACCCGTTCTCGGGCGAGTTTGACGTCAAAGTGAAGGAGCTTTACGCGTCGGTCGACTCGCTGGAGGCTATCGGCGAGCGCCTACGTGCCGTGCCCGGCGTTGACGACATCACCATGCATGCCGAAATAGTCGACTCGATCAACCGCAACATCCGCTCGGTGGCCATGGTGCTGATTATCGTGGCCGGGGCGCTGTTGTTGATCTCTTTCGTGTTGATACACAACACCGTGCGTCTCACCGTCTACTCGCGACGCTTCACAATATACACGATGAAACTGGTAGGTGCTACTCCCGGATTCATCCGCAAGCCGTTCTTGCTGACCAACATCGTCCACGGCATCGTGGCGGCGTTGATCGCCTCGGGCTTGCTGGCCGCGATGGTGGCCTACGCCCGCGAAATCGACCCCTCGGTTGCCGCCGCTATCTCTTGGGAAGAGGCCGGCTGGGTAATGGGAGGAATGGTGCTCTTGGGCATCGTGATATGCTTGCTGGCCGCCGCGATGGCCACCAATCGCTACCTCAGGCTGAGCTATGATGAGATGTTCAGGTAGGAGTTGTTAGTTGTTAGTTGTTAGTTGTTAGTTTCTAGTTTCTAGTTATGGCAGTAACGAATAAAAATATAAACGCTGAGATTGAGCACGAGAGCCATGTGGAGTTTCCGCTGGTCAAGATCAATTTCATAATGATGGGAATCGCCATGGCCGCCATCATCCTGGGCTTCATTCTGATGCTTGGTGGGGGCAGCGACGCCCAAGTGGGATTCAACCCCGACATCTTCTCCACGCGCAGGATTGTGGTGGGGCCGCTGATTTCGTTCCTTGGCTTCCTGTTCATGGGATTCGCGATCATCTACCGCCCCAAAAGCCGTCGCGCGTGACCCTCTCCCCTCCCAATTCACTCTATTTCAACTATTGTAAAAGGTAAATGGATTGTTTAGACGCCCTGATTATGGGCATTGTTCAGGGGTTGGCCGAGTATCTGCCCATTTCGAGCAGCGGCCATCTCGAGATATTTCGCGAGTTGTTGGGCCTGAAACTCTCGGGCGAGGACTCGTTGCAATTCGACGTGGTGCTGCACGTGGCCACGGTGTTAAGCACGATTGTGGTATTGTGGCGCGAGTTCATGCCGCTGTGCAAATCGTTCTTCACGTTCAACAACGACGACAATTGCAAGTACGTGTACAAGATACTGCTCTCCTGCGTGCCGGTGGCTATCGTGGGCTTCTGTTTCAAGGACTTCGTTGAGCAATTCTTCGGCGACGGTTTGCTCGTCGTGGGCATCTGCCTGATTGTCACCGCGGCGTTGCTGGCGTTCGCCTATTTCACCCGCACGCGCCCGTTGACGCTCACTGGCTCCTACCGTCCCCGCGACATCTCCTGGTGGGACGCCCTCATCATCGGCTGCGCACAGGCTATCGCCGTGCTCCCCGGCCTGAGCCGATCAGGCTCGACCATCGCAACGGGTATCCTTTTGGGCGACAAACGCGAGCAGGTGGCACAGTTCTCATTCTTCATGGTGATCATCCCCATTCTGGGCGAGGCGCTGCTCGACATCAAGGACATGATCGGGGGAGAGGCCGGCTCGGAGGCCATCGGCTGGGCACCGTTGCTGCTCGGCTTCCTCGCGTCGTTCATCGTGGGCTGCCTGGCGTGCAAGTGGATGCTCAACCTTGTGAAAAAAGGCAAATTGGTATGGTTTGCCGTTTACTGCGTAATCGTGGGTACTATCTGCATCATTTTCAGCTAAATGAATTATCTCGAGGGCGAAATATTCTACATCGACAAGCCGTTGGGCTGGACATCGTTTGACGCCGTGAAGCGATTGCGCGGCACCATGCTCCGGCGCATGGGCATCAAGAAGATGAAGGTGGGCCACGCGGGTACCCTCGACCCCCTGGCCACCGGCGTTATGATAGTTTGCTCGGGTCGGGCCACCAAGCGCATCGACGAGCTGCAGGCTGGCGTCAAGGAGTACGTGGCCACCATTGCCCTAGGCGCCACCACCCCTTCCTACGACCTCGAGACCCAAATTGACGCCACCTATCCCATCGAGCACATCACCCGCGAGCTGGTTGAGGACACCCTCAAGCGGTTCCACGGCGCGATAGAGCAGGTGCCCCCCGCCTTCTCGGCATGCAAAATCGACGGCCGACGCGCCTACAAAATGGCCCGAAAAGGCCATGAGGTAAACCTCAAGGCCAAGCAACTCGTTATCGATGATATAGAGCTATTGGAATTCTCCCCCGAGAGCATCACCATTCGCGTGGTGTGCTCCAAGGGCACCTACATCCGCGCCCTGGCCCGCGACATCGGCGAGGCCTTAGGCTCCGGAGGTCACTTGACGGCCCTACGGCGCACACGCGTGGGCGATATTACCGTCGACCAATGCGTCAGCCCCGACCGCGCCGTCGACCTTATCCGCGAGTTACCCCTCGAAATGCCAGAAGGACTCGGCCCCCAAACCCCCGAAGGACTCGGCCCCCAACCCCCCGAAGCGGGGGCTTCAAGTTAGCCTCCTTGATCCTTTCCTCCTCTCTTCCTTTCCTCCTTTAAAGATTTAACGCTTTAACGATTTAAAAAATCAGAAATCTCCCCCATATGAAGCTGTCACAATTCAAATTCAATCTCCCCAACGACCTGATCGCCCAGCAGCCTTACGAGCACCGCGACGAGTGTCGTATGATGGTGGTCAACCGCCGCACAGGCGAAATCGAAGATCGCGTATTCAAGGAAATCATCAACTACTTCGACGACGGCGACATGATGATTTTCAACAACACCCGCGTGTTCCCCGCCCGACTTTACGGCAACAAGGAGAAGACCGGCGCCCGTATCGAGGTGTTCCTCCTGCGCGAGCTCGTCCCCGACAGCAAACTATGGGACGTGCTCGTTGAGCCGGCACGCAAGATTCGCATTGGCAACAAGCTCTATTTCGGCGACGACGACTCAATGGTTGCCGAGGTGATCGACAACACCACCTCGCGTGGCCGCACCCTTCGTTTCCTCTACGACGGCCCCCACGAGGAGTTCAAAAAAGCCCTGTACGACCTGGGCCAGACTCCCCTACCCGACTATATCAAGCGAGAGCCGGTACCCGCCGACGCCGATGCCTACCAGACGATTTACGCCACCCAAGAGGGCGCCGTGGTGGCCCCTGCCGCCGGCATCCATTTCTCTCGCGAGCTGCTCAAGCGCTTAGAGATCAAGGGTGTACAGCAAGAGATGATCACCGTGCACAGCGGCCTGGGCAACTTCTGCGAAATCGACGTGGAGGACTTGACCAAGCATCGCATGTTCTCGGAGGAGATGAAACTGCCCCAGGAGGTGGTCGACTCGATCAACGCTACCAAGGACAAGGAGAAGGCCGTGTGCGCCGTCGGCACCTCGGTGCTACGAGCCCTGGCCACAGCACAATCCATGGGCGGCCATGTGAAGCCCTACATCGGATGGACCAACAAGTTCATCTTCCCTCCCTACGAGTTCACCGTGGCCACGGCATTGGTCACCAACTTCCATCTCCCCTACTCCACCATGCTTATGATGACAGCGGCATTCGGTGGGTACGACTTGGTGATGAAAGCTTATGAGCACGCCGTCAAGGAGAAGTACCTATTCGGTGCTTACGGCGACGCCATGCTCATCATTTAAATAGGAAGTCCCGCCGTGTCGGCGGGACTGTTTTTTCTGTCGGGTCGACACGACCCGACGTCCTTTCTAAGCGTAAAGGGTACCGGCGGCCACCTGCTGGGCTACCGCCTTGCCAGCGATGGCCTCAAGGATGGCCAGAGCGAAGGGGAACGCCGAAGAAGGGCCGTTGCCGGTGATAAGCCCCTTATGCGCGATGACGCGCTCGTTGGTGTGCCAATCGGTGCCCGTGGTGCCTTTCTCGCAACCGGGATAGCAAGTGGCGGTCACGCCCTCGAGGATTCCCAGCGGATTAAGCACGAAGGCCGGTGAAGCGCATATCGCAGCTATACCCTTGCCATTTAGGTGCTGAATTTTCAGCGCCTCGCATAATGGTGCAAACGAGATCAGGTTGTTGGCGCCGGGGAGTCCACCAGGCAGGATAATCCAATCGGCCACAGCCATGTCGGCCTCGTCCCATGTGAGGTCGGCCTGGATGCCCACGCCATGCGAACCAACGACCATATGATCACTGGTGATCGAAACGGTTTCAACTTCCACGCCTCCGCGACGCAGTATATCAACGGGAGCCAGGGCCTCGACTTCCTCGAAACCGGCTGCTAAGATTACATAAGATTTTCCCATAATGATAGTATTGAAGTTTTCAGTATTCAGTTTTCAGGATTCAATTTTAAATCTTTAAAGCATTAAAGCTTTAAAGGTGGAGAGGAAGAGAGGAGGAAAGGAAGAGAGGAGGAAAGGATCAAGGAGGCTAACTTGAAGCCCCCGCTTCGGGGGTTTGGGGGCCGAGTCCTTCGGGGGTTAGGGGGCCGAGTTCTTCGGGGGTTTGGATGCCGAGTTTTTGCAGGAATTGGTTGAGGGGGAGACCCTGCTGGTCTTTCTCGGAGAGGTTGAGGTGGAGGCCGTCGATAGGCCAATCAATGTCCAAGGCGGGGTCGTTCCAGAGCAGGGTTGCTTCGCTTCCGGGGCAGTAGTAATTATCCACCTTGTACTGGAATTGCGCCTCGTCGCTCAGCACCACAAATCCATGGGCCATGCCACGCGGCAAAAACAATTGGCGCGCATTGTCTTGCGACAATTCCACCATGATATGTTTACAGAATGTGGGTGAGCCCTGGCGCATATCCACAGCCACATCGACGATGCGTCCCCGACTCACGCGCACCAATTTGGCCTGGGCCGCGTCGCCCAATTGTAGATGCAAGCCGCGTAACACCCCGCGAGTCGACAGCGACTCGTTGTCCTGCACGAAGTTTACCTTCCCCACGTGCGCCTCAAAGTCGCGCTCACGGAAAGTCTCACAAAAATATCCACGACTGTCGCCGTGGCGCTCCGGCTCGATGAGCCATGTGCCTGGTATATCTAACGGGGTGAATTTCATTGTTGTATGCGGGGAGTGCGGTGGCGGTGGGTGATGCGCTTTCGCAGCCTTATCATCAGCCTCCACCAATTACGTATTGACACCCATAGCGGCCATGGCGACGAGGTAATGTCGGTGGCCAACGGGTCGACAAACGTCGTCTTGGACGTCACCTCCTTGCCAAACTGCTCGGGATAAATTACCAATATATTATTGCGCGTGAAATAGCGCTGGATAAACGCGGGCATATCGTCCATCGACGAGTTGTAGCTCAACGACGTGGCGCGGGCGCTCACAATCACGAAGAGGTCGTCGTCGAGGATGCGGTTGGCCAAAATCAGGAAGTCGTCCCAATTCTCCATCTGGCGGTACTCGGAGCGTATCTCCATCTTCTCGCGGTGGATCACGGTGCGGATGGCCATCTTGGAGCCATCATCGCAACAGAAGATGATGCGGCAACCCACCTGTCGGGCCAAATTCCCCAAGGCCTTCACCCAGCGGGTAAACCCTGTCTCCAATTCAGCCTTGTGGGGCACCGACACCACGATTCGGGTAACCGTGTTGACGGGGTTGTAACACCGCGATAGCACCAGCATCTTGTTGGTCGACTTCAGCAACTGCTCAATCTTGGTGCCGAAGAATGAGTCGATAATCGAGCCGCGACGGTGGAGTCCCATGACGATCTCGGTAATGTCGCGCTCCTCGATGGTATTGAGCACGCCAGTGACGGTGCTCAGGTCGTATCGCTCGATGGGGGTGAGTTTCTGGTCGCTGGCTGCCGCCGACTGCACCGCCATATCCAAGGAGTTGCGCCCGATGGCGCGCGACGACGCCGAATTGTCGTTGCGCACGTGCAAGGCGTACAACGGCTGGCGGCTTCGGGGCGCGCGGAGCATCACCGCCAATTCCACCAAGCCCTCCACTGTGATAGGATTGGCAACTGGAATCAACGTGGCCGTGCGACGCGCGTCTTGCTCCTCGGGGGCCGTGTCGTTGCGAGCCTCCTGGGTTTTCAACCTCAACGCCGCGCGCTCGGTGATTACCGACGAGATGGTGCAGGTAACGAGAATCATCACGATGGTGCCGTTGAGAATCTCCTCGGAGAATATACCTATATTATAGCCGATCATGACGGCGGCCAAAGTCGCCGCGGCCTGGGCGTTGCTCAAGCCGAACATCATCGAACGGTCGACCGAGCTCATCTTGTACGTTTTCTGCGTAAGCCATGCTGCGAACCACTTGCACAACGTGGCCATGCCCGACATTACGGCGGCCACCCAGAGCGTGTCCCATGAGCTGATCACCACCCCCACGTTGATCAACATGCCCACGCCAATCAGGAAGTAAGGGATGAATATGGCGTTGCCCACAAACTCGATGCGGTTCATCAGCGGCGATAGATAAGGTATGTATCGGTTCAGCACCAGTCCGGCGAAGAACGCTCCCAATACGCCCTCCAAGCCTATTATCTGCGACACCCAGCTGGCCAGCAACACCAGCGCGAGGATATATATAAATTGTGTAACCGAGTCGCTGTAGGTCTTGAAGAACCATCGTGTCAACCGCGGATAGAGATACACGACACCTATGGCGTACAACGCCGTCGCTCCCAGCAATCGGCCCATGTAGGCCCAGTTGAACTCCCCTTCGGCGTGGATGGACACCACTCCCGCCAGCACCAACAAAGCGCCCAGCACCGTCACAATCGTGCCAGCCACGGTAATTATCACCACCGGGCTCTTGGTCAACCCAAGACGCGAGACAATCGGATAGGCCACAAGCGTGTGGGAAGCGTACATCGACGCCAACAGCACCGATGTCAACCAGTCCAATCCCAACAACCAATAGCTTGACACCGTACCGAGTACCATCGGCACAAAGAACGTGTACAGGCCGAATCCCATCCCCCGCTGCAGATTCTTCTTCAGGTGGTACATGTCAATCTCCAGCCCCGCCAGAAACATCAAGTAAAGGATGCCCACCTGGCCAAAGATCTCAAACGACATGTCCCTCGCCAAGATGTTGAACCCGTAGGGGCCTACCACGATGCCCGCCACGATCATGCCGATGATATGGGGGATACGCAGGCGGTTCAACAACACCGGGGCGAGCAAAATAATCACCAGCACGATAAAAAATATCGTGATAGGGTTAGTCACCATCGGCGTTGTTGCGGGTATCACCATCTTCGTTTGCGATTATCCTTACAAAGGTAGTGATTTTCCTTTATATTTCCCCCAATAAGAAAAATTTCGTCAAAAAATTAGCGAAACCCTTGCGTATGTCAAAAACTATGCCTACCTTTGCAACGCTTTTGAGAAGCACGGGCGCTTAGCGCAGCTGGTTCAGAGCATCTGCCTTACAAGCAGAGGGTCGGG
>CAZLSW010000102.1:0-8509 GCA_964562375.1 uncultured Muribaculaceae bacterium
TAAACCAACATCAGATATAACGTCTAACCGAGTCAACCTCTTTCAGGGAACGACATTCATAACTTGAGAAAGTTGATTTTTGTGAAATTTTGTGAGCTTTTGTGGTCAAATCATTATGATTCTGTGGCTATTTTTTGTTAACTTCGCGAAAACCTAGCAATGAGCCACTGATGTCGCAAGAGACCAACATAACCGCCACCACCCTACGTCCGGCCCTTTACCTGATCCCCGTGGGATTGGGCGACGCGCCGTTTGATTCGGTTTTCCCTGCCGACAATCGCCAGATAATCACGCAGATACGCCACTTCATCGTGGAGAATACGCGCACGGCTCGGCGGTTTCTCAAGCGGGTCGACCGTGATATCGACATCAACAAGTTGACGTTCAATGTGCTCGACGAGCACACACCCGAGGGTGAGGTCTCCCGTATGATCAACCCTTTGGCCCTCGGGGAGGCCGTAGGCGTGATGTCGGAAGCCGGATGCCCGGCCGTTGCCGACCCGGGAGCATTAGCCGTCGCCGAGGCTCTGGATCGAGGCTACGAGGTGGTGCCCCTGGTAGGACCGTCGAGCATTTTGCTCGGCTTGATGGCCTCGGGATTCAACGGCCAGAGTTTCGCGTTCTTGGGCTACCTGCCCATCGACCGGCAGGCACGCCGCGAGCGCCTGCAGCAGATGCGCCAGCGCATCATCCACGATCGCCAAACCCAGATTTTCATCGAGACGCCCTATCGCAACAACCGCATGATCGCTGAGTTGGCCAACTCGCTGCCCGTCGATTTCAGGCTGTGCGTGGCCTCGGAGCTCACTACCCCCCAACAGAGCATCGTTACACGCCGCTTGGGCCAGTGGATGCGCGCCACCTACGATTACGACCGTAAGCCCACGATTTTCCTCCTATATTCCTAAGCCATGCCACGTTACCGCCGCCGACCGAAAATCGAGGATCAAGCGCCGGGGTTGTTCGACGCCTTCGAGCTTGACCTGAGTCGCGATGAGGAGCTGCCCATCCACCCCTCCATCGCCAAGGCCGCCGCGCGCATGCTCAAAGATCGCCCGGATGGCCAATCGGGGACGTCGGGCGCCGCTCAGCCCGACATGGCCGATTTCGACATCACCCCCATGGCGGCTCCCACCGTCGCCGGGCGGTTGAAGTTCATCTCCTTCGGCTCAGGCTCGTCGGGCAACTCGGCTTACATCGGCGACGACTCGTGCGGGCTGCTCATCGACGTCGGTATCGACCCGCTGAAAATCGAAAAGGAGCTGATACGCAACCGTATCGACCTCAAGCAAATAAAGGGCATACTGCTCACCCACGACCATAGCGACCACGTGCGCTACGCCTACACATGCCTGCGCAAATTCCGCTCGGCCCAACTCTACTGCACGCCGCGGGTGCTGTCGGGGATTCTGCGCCGCCACAATATCTCGCGGCGCATCAAGGATTACCACCACCCCATCTACAAGGAGCACGAGGTGGCCATCGGGCCGTTCCGCGTCACCGCTTTCGAGGTCGACCATGACGGTTCGGATAACGCTGGTTTCTTCATCTCCATCGGCGAACACACGATGGCTATCGCCACCGACCTGGGCATGGTGGGCGAGCGCGCCGATTTCTACATGCGCCAGGCGCGCTACCTGATGATCGAGAGCAATTACGACCTCGAGATGCTGCGCCACGGCCGCTATCCCGAGTATCTCAAGGCTCGCATCATCGCCTCCAACGGTCATCTCGACAACAGCGACGCCGCGGCCTACGTGGCCTCGATTTACCGCCCGGAATTGACCCACGTGTTTCTGTGTCACCTCAGCCACGACAACAACACGCCTGAGAAGGCGTTCGAGTCGATGGCCGGCGCACTGCGGGCGCTGGGCGTCACCGTCGGCGACGGCTCCGACTCGATTGAGAGCCGCGACGCGGCCATCCAGGTGGTGACACTTCCCCGTTTCGACGCCACACGGTTATTCACATTTAGGTAAAGAGGGTAGGCCCCCGTTTCGGGGGTTTGGGGGCCTACTACAAATTCCTTATCCTCCATTCCTGGGGGTAAAGGTTATTGGCACGGTTGCCAAGGTTGTTTACCCAGCCTAAGGGATAGCCGTCGTAGATGAGCAGCACGATGCCGCGGGGCGCGTCGATGGTCACAGCCTCGTGGCGCAGATAGCGCAGCGCCGTGGCCTCGTCGACCTCCACCTCGGGGTACGACCCCCGCTCGTAGCCGCGCCACATCGCAAGCGCGTGCGACGGGATCCAGCCCTTCCCCTTGGGCACCGCCGTTTCCACGCCCCATTGCGACACTTTCAGCGCCCCCTGCAGCTGCTTCAACAATCCCTGCCATTGAGCGGGGAAGATCTTTTCATTCGACTTAAATCGATTGAAATCGAAAGATGTCGATTGAATCGTCGATTGAAGTCGATTGAAATCGAGCCCCTCGGGTGATTTCATTCGATTTAAGTCGATTGAATTCGATTGAAATCGATTGAAATCGAGCCCGATAGCGCTGCTTCCTTTCCTCAGGACCGCCAGGAACAGCCCCTCGCCCTTCACGCGGCCGGGCAGGAAGCGATAGCAGGGAGCCGCCCCCTCGATCTCGCGGGCGATTCCCCACTCCGGGGGAAAGTCCATAGCCACCGGCGTGGCGCCATGCTCGTCGCGCAGCCACGCCACCACGCGCTCGTTCTCCACCGGGTTGAACGTGCAGGTGGAGTAAATTAGGTAGCCGCCGTCGCGTAGCGAGCCCCACACGTTGCCCAGGATCTTGCGCTGCCGCTCGGCGCACTCGTCGACGAGCGCCGGCGACCATTGCCGGGCGGCCTCCTCGTCCTTGCGCATCATCCCCTCGCCCGAGCAGGGCGCGTCGACCGCCACGATGTCGAATACCTCCCGTAGTTTTCGGAATCGGGCGGTGTCGCCGCGGCTCACCACCGTGCCCTCGTAGCCCCACTTCGTGAGGTTCTCCTCGAGTATGGCCGCGCGCTTGGGCACGTACTCGTTGGCCACGACCAGTGAGCCCTCGGGGAGGGCGTCGATCGCGGCCGTGGTCTTGCCGCCGGGTGCCGCGCAGGCGTCGAGGTAGGCCACGGGTGTGGTGACGCCCTGGGTCAATTGGCGGATCACCTCGCCGATGATCATCGACGACGCGTCCTGCACGTAGTAGCGCCCCTGGTGCATCCTGGGGTCGAGCGTAAATTGCGGCCGCTCGGCCAGATACTCGCCCTGGGGCTCCCAGGGCACTATGGGGGCCGGCGTTCGGGGGGCCTCCCCAGGCTTTCCTCGGTTCCAGCGTATCGACACCTCGGGCGCGGTGGTCTCGAGAGCCTCGACCAGGCCGTCGAACGCCTCGGCGCCGCACGCCTCGATCATCTCCTTGAATTCCTCTTTAACCTTCATAACGCCACAAAATTACACTTTTAGCCACGAATTTCACCAATTTCCACCAAAATTCCGTGTAAATCAGTGAAATTGTTGGCCAAAAATTGACCACAAAAGGACATAAAATCAACACAAACGAAATTTCTTGCTCTTCTTTTATTTCTTTGCTTTTCTTCGTGAAAAGATATCACCAAGAATCTCTTTGCTTGGTGAATACACCTCACGAAGAAATTGTAAGAAATGAAAGAACCTTAAGAAATTTCTTGCTGTTGAGAGCTATCTCCAGCAGGATGGAGGTCGGGGCGTCCTCGCCCCGACACTAAGGGGTGTGTCAACCCGGGGTCGGGTCGACTTCCATTCTGCTGCTGGCGACAAGCTCCTAAAGATTTTCTCACGCGGATTAGGATCGATTTTTTATCGATAAAAATCCGCGTGAGGTGTAACGAAAAAGGACACGAGAGGGTTTTGTGTCCCTTTCGTGTCCTTTAGTGGTTTAAGCCCCCGCTTCGGGGGTTTGGGGGCCAGCTCTTACTTCAATAGAGCCTTATATGCGCGGCCGTCGTTGGGGGCGACGATCACCACCTGACCCTTGACGGGACGCGGCAGCAACTGCCCCTGGAGGTTGAACACCTTTGCGCCGGCCTCGATCTCATCGACACCCACCTCCACGATGCCGGTTGTATCCTTGACACTCAAGTAGTACATTGGCGAGTTCTCGCTGCGGGTTGTCGAGTAGCCATCGAGCATTGCGTAAGCATATACATCGCAATCCGAGTAAACGGGCATTACCAATGCCTCGCCAGGCTTACTCTTGTGGTAGGTGGTGGCGCCTTCAATATACTCATTGTTGCTGTGCTTGGCAACGGCACAAATCACAACGTCATTGGAAGTGTAATCGGTAGGAGTAGCCTTGGGGCGCTTACCTACTGATCCACCTTTCATACGGCTGGGGAGATCGAAGGTCACGGTGGGAATCATATGATTATCATCATTGGGATAATGAAGCTGTCCAACATAACCTTCTGAGTTGCGCACGGCCTCGGAGGTGGCATTTTGGTACTTCACCTCAATCACAGGAGCCTCAGCTTTCTCCACACTATAATCCTCCTCATAATAGAAGAAAGGATACACTTGTTCGATTCCTTCATTTTTATGCTGATAGCAGGAGAACACATTGATGTTGGAGCCGAAATTATACTCCAAGCATTTGAATGTATGCTCGCCCTCTCCCTTATCGGAAGCGGCATCGAGTGTAAGAACCCATTCGCAGAGAATACGATCGACCAAATATTCGTCCTTCTCAGGGATTGCGGAAGCTGTATAGTCGACGAACGACAATTTCACAGGAGCCTCCTCGGGAGTATCGACAAGCTTCAACCTATTGTTATCGCCAGTGATACCTGCTATGTACTTATCGCCAAGCTTCAAGGCGTAGAGGTCAACATCGGTCAAATCGGATTTATCGGCTGCTGTGATATTAGTCTTGTCGGTGACAGCTACGATTTTGACGAATGCGAGTTCGGAATAACCGCTTTCAACGTTATCTTTGGCACGCATGGCCATTACGCCATTATTATTTACTTGGATTTCATCATCTGAATCGTCAATGATACCATCCTCTTGACCAATCAGTACGAAGTTAGTAACGCTAGAATCATCGCTAGTGCGAGGAGCTCCAAAGAGACGGAAATCGTTACCTGAAACCCCCTGCTGGGCCAATGACATCAATGCGGGGCGAGCCGCATCTTTGTAATCTTCCACGCCTGCGTCACCTTTCATATAGAAGCGCGAGTAAGCGCCAATGATATATTCCTCGCCAGAGGCTACACCAGCCTTGATTTCATCAATCGATTTCACTCTCTTGAAGTAACGCGGGGAGGCATCCGTATCAACAATGGTATAAGTGGCTGTAACCACCGAGCTATCGGTGAGACCCTCCTTTGTAGCCTTGGCCGTTACAATCATATCTTGGTTGACATCAAAGCTCCATCCCTCGTCCTCAACGTAGCTAACTGTTACCTTAGATGAAATGTCCTTCCCTTGTTTATCGGTGAACGTCCAAACTATGTCGGCACCTTCCGTAGCGCAAGTTACCTTAATAGTGGTTCCCTTAACCAGAATGCAATTGCTCTGGGAGAAGATAGGAGAGATAGCCTCTGTTGCTCCAGAAGCATCCATATAAAGGTAAACATGTCTTTGGCCTCCATTATAGGAACCGAAATAAGGATATGTATCATTCTTCTGCAAGTAATAACCCGTGTGACCAGAGCCTTGCCAGTTGATTTGTGTCCAATACATATTCTCCACGTTGCTCTGCGCTGTTGTAGAAGTTATTTTTACTTTTTCAGCAGTAGAGCTAAATGTAACAGTAGCATTAGTCGTAGATCCATTGAAATAGTTGGAATGAGATATGCTGTACATATTGTAAGTTTCATCGCCATTATCATCAAATCTTACAATATTCGCCTCAGTATCAGCATCTACAGACAAATACATTTTGTCATCCGAAAGTGTGAAGCCAGAAGATAGAGCTGTACAATGCTTGTTGGAACCCTCCTTCAAGCCCATTAAGTAGAAACTTGTGGCTCCTGCGTTGGAACTCATGATTACATATTCTACACCAGGCTTTACATTCGTCGTATAGACGAATTTGCGGAGGGCCTTTTGGGTATAGGTTGCGGTGGCGTGCTCCGAATCCTTGTAGGAGGCGTGGGTGGCGTAAGCTTCAACGGTGGTAGTTGTCGATACGGTGAAGGTGACGGGGGATGCACCCGATTGGGTGGTGGTCCAGCCATCGGTAGTGTAATAGATGGTTGCATCAGCCGTATCGTGAGAAATCGTCACGCTCACTGTCTCGTCCTCGCCGAAAGTCGTGGATGCGGGGGAGATGGTGGGGGCGGGGAGCTGCTGGACTTTCACCACGATGGAGCCGGTGGCGGTGGTGTAGCCCTCCTTGATGACTTGCACGTAGATGGTGCAGTCGTCGGTGACGGTGACCTCGGTGCCAGTTGTCCAGTCGTCAGTCTCGCTCAGGCGCCATTGGATGGTTGCGCCCGTGGTGGTGGAGGAGATGGTTACGGTAGCGCCCTTGGCCACGGTGGCGTATCCAGTCTCGGTGTCAACCGTTACGTCAAACGTAGGCTTGGCACAGGCGTGGGTAACAGTGTAGGTATAAGTGTCCTCGGCAGGCTTATAGCCGGTCTTGCTAACCTTCACATCGAGGGTGCCGTCGGTGGTAAGGGTGATAGTAGCGGTTTCGCCCGAATCACCTTCGCCTCCGTCATCGTAAATCCAAGTGATGGTGGCGTCGGCGGGGGTGGGGGTGATGGTCACAACAGTGCCCTCGGGGTAACTGCCGCTTTCGTGGGAGATGATGAACGAGCAAGCCTGGACGGTGAACGACTTGGTTACGGTCGATGATTGGGAGTCGGCGATTGGGTCGCCATCGCCGTCGCAGAGCACGGCGTAGGCCGAGATCGAGCAGCCGTCGCTGACGAGCAGCGACACGGGGGTGTAGTCGCTTTCGTAATCGGCGCCGTCAATCGAATAGTAGATGATCGAGCTTTCGGCCTCACCGCTTGCGATAGTGACATTGGAGCCCGAGGTAGCGTAAGCCACCGCCCCGCCATCGGGCGTAAACGTTGGCGCAGCCGCCTTGGCTGTTATACCAGTAGCGCACATATAAAGCTTCGGATATACTGTCGAAGATTGAGAAGCTGAAAATGCTCTAAAGATATTTGAACTTGTTAAATATTTAATGTAACGAGTACCATTATAGAAATGAATGGCATTATCTGAATCAAAAGAAACTGTTAAATCAGTAGCTGATGATTTAGAGGTTGTGGTAGATATATAGGTATTCCCAGTGTTTACAATTAGATATTTATCATCTGATTGTTTTAATACATAAGAATCAGAAGATGAGCCTTCCTCTATTGAAAGAATACTTACATCCTCACTTGAAACTGTAGCCTCAGTGCCTACTATAGTAACACCATTAGTTACACCCGGGAGTTTGTTATCGCTTTGGAGACCTGCTGCGTAAGTATTGGTTCCATCGGTGTAAACTAAAATATATTTGGCTCCATCAACGAATTGAGATGTACTGGTAACTAAGGTGTAAACATCTCCACTTCCCAAAGAAGGTATTGTAAATGACTTAGTTATAGTTGCTGAATTTTCACCGTTGAGAGAAGCATAGGCTGAAATTGAACATGATTCGTTAATGGTTACCGTAGCCGAATTTACGCCATCAGTATAATTATACGCTCCCTCATCAATTGAATAGTGAAGGGTTGCGCCCTCGGTGCTTGAGGAAATTGTGACTTGTGTCCCTTCAGTTACAGTGATGTCCGTACCAGTTTGGTCAACGCCTCCAATGGAGAATGTTGGGTCGTTAACGCCGCTTGAAGACGCTGCGTAAGTTACTGTAATGGCACCTATTGCTACCGTACCATTAGCCGAAGATGAACGAGAAAAGTTAAGTATAATTTCTCCCGCTGCACTTCCTTCAAAGGTTAGTGTTGAAGCATCTTTTGCTGCAGTAGCCATAGCTTGGGTAGATCCAAAACCCTCATCACCTACAGTTACGGATAAGTTTGTGGCAGTAGTTGTGCAGTAACAAAGAACCTGAATTTTTGATATTGTTCCAGTTATGTCGGAAGTGGATAATTTTACATATGATAGGGCTCTTTTATTTGCCGCAAACCCAGCATAAGAAGAGTTGAGGGTTTGTGCATAAGTAGCATCAGTAGCCAATGTCCATGATACGCTATTAAGGGTTTGGGCCCCAGCGTTAACCGCATTACTACTACCCATCCAAGGATTTGAGGAAAAAGTATAATTGTAAGTGTCGGCAAGTATATGGATACAGGTTAGTACCCCCAGGAGTGAGAGTAAGAGTCTTTTCATAAGCGTAAGTTTTTTAAGATTATGTTAGTAAGTTAATTAGTAATCTATCCTTTGCACTGGCGGCTTGCGGGGGGGTGGCTGTTTGGGGTTTTGAGGCCGCCGGGCGTCGGCCCCCCAAGCATTCGCAAAGGTAGGTATTACACTTTAAAAATATATGGTCAAAAAGGTTAAAAATTACCCCAGTTCGGGATAAATACTATTCACCAGGTGGCATTTGAGCGTGGTT
>CAZLSW010000103.1:0-8353 GCA_964562375.1 uncultured Muribaculaceae bacterium
ACTGCGAAAGCGGGAGAGTAGGTCGCCGCCACCCTTACCCCGAAAGCCCCGATGGTACCCGCCACCGGGGCTTTCCACCTTCAAGCGGGAGGTCGGGCCGCGCCTTCAAGCAGGAAGTCGGGCCGCGCCATTAAGTAGGAGGTCGGGCTGCGCCTTCAAGCAGGATGTCGGGCCGTGCCGGCCCGACAACATTAAGTAGGAGGTCGGGCCGTGCCGGCCCGGCAGCATTAAGTAGGAAGTCGGGCCGTGCCGGCCCGACATGGCCTCCTGTCCCGCCGACACGGCGGGACATCCTACTTAACGGCGGGACCTCCTACTTATTGGAGGTGCTGGGTGAAGCGGACGGCGGTGATGGCCAGCAGGTCGAGGGGCTGGAGGGGAATGTAGGCCTGGATGTCGGTATCGGCGTGGTCGAGGTTGTGACGATAGACGGCGGCCGACATGGAATCCTGTAGGTATTTGAGAATGGTGTTGCGGTCGTTGATGTTGAACAGGCGTTTACGCTGCTCTACTCCCATGGCGGGATGGCTGCAACGTAGATAGGCTCGTATCTGGGGAATGTCGATGGACGTGAGGGAGATTAGGAGGAATCCGTCCCAGTAAAATAATAGATGTTGGGGCTTTTCGGGATGGAACAGGGCGAGTGTGCCGTTGGTCTGTGAAGATAATGATGCGAAGTATCCTCTGAGGGCTGTAAGACGATCATTTAAGTCGTCAACGGCCTCATTGTCGCCGTTCACTACCACTTTTTGCGCTAGGCTGCGGAAGCGTTCCAAGCCCAGCGTTTCGAGTATCATGAAGTAAAGCCGCTCATATACTTCGGTGATTTGTAGAGCCGCGATTATTAGCTCGTGCTCGGCTTCGTTGGGAAGCTTGGCTTGCGCGCTGGAGGCGAGAGCGAGCACCGCTTGGAAGAATTCAGCGTTGGATTGGCGTGTTTCTGAGCATAACACATCGTCGATTCGCGAATTAAGGGTAGGGGCCGCGCTTTCGAGATTTTGAGCCAGGGAGCGGAAGCGGTCGTTGATGTTGCGTGCAAGGTTGAGGAATTGGCGCATAGTGGCCATGAAGGTGTCGGTGTCGCCTTCGTTGTCGGCTTGTTTTGCTTGGTCGATAAGGGCGTTGACTTGACGACGCAGGTGGCCGATGGTGCCGTCGACCGGAGGCGTTGAGCGGAAGCGAATATATTCGGGATGCTCATGCAATAGCGTGAGAATGTGTTTCGCCGCGTGATAGCCTGGAAGGTTTTTGTGGTGGGAGAGTTCGTGTTCCGAGGCTTCGCGTTGGCGCTTGAACCACACCATTCGTGTGATACTCAGTACAAGTAAGATTCCTGCTGCGGCAAGGAGCACGAGCCACCAGTTGACGTAATTGGGGCGTAGGGTGTACTCGTCGACAACTGATAAGCGACTGTATTTCACGAGGTTGTTGTCAATGAGCGCGAGGCGTTGGTACCCCGGGTTGGGAATGGTTGATGGGGATAGTAGGGTGTCGTTGTGGATGGAGAAGCTACGCAGCCAATGGTGATCGAGCACATACAGGGTGGAGTCGCCCAGGGCGATATGGGATGGCGTGTGGTTGTCGCAGCGTATCTCGGCCATTCGAGCCAGTGTTTGATCCTCGGGGGAGAATCGCCAGAGGGACACAGCGTTGTTGGTGCGTACGGCCAGGTTTTTGGTATTTGGGTTGTAAACGAGTTGGCGCACATCGAGGATGCTTTGTAGAATGGTGTGATACGATGAGTCGCCGATGAGAAAGATACCTTGGCTGAGTGTTCCAGCGAATGGGTAGGAGATGGCGGTGAAATACGGGTTGATGAAGTCTTGTCGCTCGTTGGCAGGCGGGAGAGAGGATAGGTGTTTTTCCTTGAGGTCGAAGACGTGCATTTCGTTGCGCCCCCCGATGAGAAAGCGGTTGCCGTGGAATGCCAAGCAGTTGAATTCCTCGTCGCCGCTATCGTGTGCCGGGATGCTGTCGATCACTTGGGACCCGAGAGGAATGGGATTGAAGCGATATCGGGGCGCGATACGATAGAGCGCGTGGTCATCTATATAATATATGTCGTCGTCAAACACGATGGCGTCTCTCACTTCGGTAAGAGTTTCGAGGGAATGGAGGAATTCCGGTGCTTTTCCGGGATGGTATTCGTAAAGGCCCGAGCAGTTGGCCAGATAAAGGCGCCCGGGCCCGGGAGCGCCGATGTGTAGGGGAGAGTAGACATGGGATTTCAGCAGGCGTAGTGCGGGGATGCTTACGCTGCGCAAGCGATAATCCGAGATATAGTAAAGCACCGAGTCGATGCGTTGTGTTTTGGACCCGTGGCCCGATTGTATGCTTAGTCGGTACCGTTGGTTTTTAGGGTTGTCTAATGCCACCTCACCGCAAGGAAAAGAGAAAATAGAATCGTTGGATGATATCCAAGGGGCGATTTCGACGTAGTGGCGTAGTGGCGTAAGGTTGTGATTGAATTCCCAGCGCAGGTCGTCGGTAGCGACGGTCAATCGTTCGCCTTGGCGGGTGATTTCGAGGATTGGGAATTGAGTGGTGTTGTCGCGAAGGTGACGAAGAGCTTCCACAAAAGGAATGCGTGTAACAGAATCAGCCTGTTGCAGTTGTGCTAGTGTGGTGTATATGAGACCGTTGGTGGTACCTATTAAAATAGTGTCGGCCGAGAGGTGTCGCATCGAGTAGGCCGAGTAGCTTGAGCCTTTGAATGGGGGATTTACCGAGTCCTGCTGCAGCATGACGCTTTTCGAAGGCGCTATAGCGCCATCCTGGTTGCAGCTGGGGTATTGGACGTAAATCACGCCGTGGTCGCGTTTCGACACGAGAAAGGTGGTGTCGGAGAGAGGGAGGATACAGTAGGTGCGAGTGTCGGCCAGTGACGAAGGGAGCTCGAAGGCCTGGGAGTGTCCGCTTTCCGGGTCGTGTCGTATAAAGCGCGCGTTGGTAAGGCCCAGAAGCAGCTGGCCGTTGCCGTCCGAGTTGACCGAGGTGACGCTTCCCGGGAAGGTGTAGCTTTTCACCACTGTTTGTTGGTCGCAAGTTTGATGGTCGTGTCGAGCGCAAGCGGCCAAAAGGCACGACACAATAATGGCCGCTCCTAAATGTAGAGGAGCTTTTAGGGGGTGTGTTTTCCAAAAACACCTGGTGAACGCAATGTAAAACACCGTTTTTTTCATTTTACCTTTGTGGTGAATTTTCATAGAGGGTTTATGTGACTGCCAAGGTACGAATAAAAACTCGTACGGACAACAACTTATGCTGTAGAACATAAACTTTTTTCTGTGATTATTTTTCACCTTTGTCTTGGGTTTAATCTGGAATTAGCTTGAAAGTGTTAAAAACAAGTGTTAAAATCAACACAAATCAAAGCATAAAGAAATCCCTAATACTACTGTTTTAAAACACACATTAGGGAGGGTGAGGTCGCCGAAAGGCGGCCTCGCCCAATTTATGGGGAACCGCGGCGAACCGCAGGGCATGGTGGCGGCTCGGTGTCGGGTCGACTTCCATTCTCTTGAGGGTGCTGTCCCGCCGGCACGGCGGGACTTCCTACTTGATGCTGTCCCGCCGAGACGGCGCGACTTCCATTCTATCCTTAGATGTTGAAATAATTTGTAACTTCGCGGGCGATATGAAGACAGCGATTTTTATTCTATTCTCGGTTGCGGCTTTGGCTACGATGGCCCAGCCTCAGGTGAAGTGGATCAGCACCAAGGTGGATATCGGTATCGTTCGAGAGGCCGACGGTCCCGTCACTGTGCCATTCAGGTTTGTCAATATGGGTCCGGGGGAGGCGGCTGTGACCGACACGCGTGGAGCGTGCGCTTGCACCATGGCAGTCGCCCAAAAGGGGACGATAGCCGCGGGCGACACCGCGACGGTCAATGTCACGTTCAACCCTCACAATTTCATGGGTTTCATCGAAAAGAAGGTGCACGCCACGATATACGGCAAGCCAAACAACGCCACTCTCGTGATACAGGGCTATGTGATCGCCACCGATTCCACGATTATGCGCAAATATCCATATCATGCTCAAGGGGCGTTATGGCTCAGGAGCGACACCATTGATTTCGGGACGATGACCGCGGGGAGCGAGCGCACGGTGTACCTTGACGCGTATAATGCCTCGGCGCAACCTCTGCGGTTGACTTTCCCGTCGTTACCAGCCGGGGTAAAGGCCTCGGCCGGCGTGCTGCCGGCTGCGCAGGCTTTGGGCTTCCCGGTGAAACTGTTGGCAAGGAGGGGGATGACTGGGGGCTTCTTGGAGGTGATGCCGGGGGTGAAGGTGAAGTATAAGGTAGTGGTGGGTGGTGAGTGAACCCCGCGGTGACCCGCGGGCACCCGACCGCCTAAGATTGGGAGAAACTTACCTAAATTTTGGATGAATGCGGGCTAAGTTATTGATTGTTAGCGGGATTTGAAAAACATGAGTTTACTTCCGTTATTTACCGCGTGCGCTATACGCGTGATTAGTGTTGTAACTTTGCGGTGCACTAAGCAACCAATCATAACCATGATAAAAACCACCTATTCTATCCTGATTCCTATCCTCACATTATGCACTCTGGGCGCATCGGCCCAGAGCGCAACTGTGTATACCACCTCGGGCGACCGCTCGATCGATCTCCAACAATCGAGCGTGGCAGCTACATCGGGTGGCAGTGCTAATTATGTTGTAAACACGGGCACCAAGTACCAGGAGGTCGACGGTTTTGGCTATGCCATTACCTACGCCGCCTGTTACAACCTGATGCAGATGAGCGAGTCGATGCGCAACGCGTTGTTGCAGAAGACTTTCTCCCCAACGAGTGGTTGCGGTAGCAGTTACGTGCGCATCTCCATCGGAACCAACGACTTCTCGAGCGACGAGTACAGCCTCTGCGACACCAAGGGACCTGATTCCAATTTGCTACAATATTTCGGGCTTCATAGCGACGAAATCAACTATGTGATCCCGATGTTGCAGAAAATCAAAGCGTTGAACCCCAACATAAAGATTATCGCCACCCCGTGGACACCTCCCTTGTGGATGAAAACCAACGGCGCATGGACCAATGGCGAGCTATCGTCGTCCTATTACGACGCTTACGGCGACTACTTCGTGAAATTCATTCAGGCGATGAAAGGTTACGGGCTTGATATTTACGCCGTTACCCCTCAGAACGAGCCGATGAACCGAGGCAACTCGGCCTCATGCTACATGTCGTGGGAAACGGAGGCCGATTTCATCTCCCAGTCGCTTGCGCCCAAGTTCAAGGCCGCTGGGTTAAACACCAAGATTTACCTTTGGGACCATAACTACAACTATGATAACGTTGACGGTCAAGATGATTACCCCTACAAAGCCCTGCAAAGGATGGGCACCTCGTTCAGCGGCTACGACCTTGTTGCCGGCAGTGCTTGGCACAAGTACACCGGTTATGACAACGACTGGACCGAGATGCAAGATATCTACAACAAAACCGGCAAGGACAACCTCTTCACTGAGGCCTCGATAGGCACTTGGAACAACGGCGACGACCTCTACAACAGCCTCGCGCGTGACATGCGCGACTTGGTAATCCACCCCGCATTGGGCTACTGCCGCGGCTCGCTAGCTTGGAACTTCGCCCTCGACATCGACGGCGACCCCCACCGAGGCTCGGGTGCGTGCACCACCTGCCGCGGAGCCATATCGGTAGCCGAGGACGGCTCCTATTACGTGTGCAACTCACATTATTATATAATGGCGCAGGCCTCGGCCGTGGTAAAGCCTGGAGCTTACCGCGTGGCCACATCCGGCTCAATGAGCAACGTCTATTTCACTGCCTATCAAAATACCGACGGCACCGTGGGCGTGCTTATTTCCAACATGAACGGCTCGGCCCAGAGCGTATCCGTGGCTTACGGCGACGAGGTGTACACCTTCTCGGTGCCCACCATGGGTGTGGTAACAGCCTTGTTGCCCAAATCGGCCTCCGACACCTCTTCGACCACTACGACCAATTATTATCTCACTGGCTCGCTCACGGGCTGGGATACCCCCGGCGAGGGGCAGTCGATTCTTATGAATAATTCAAATGGACTGATATATAGTGATGTAACTTACAGCTACACTGGCTCGACCACCGATCCCGAGCGATTCAAAATCTTTCAAGGCACGGGGTGGGACATCCCTTTTGGGATTAGCGACACCTCGGGTGTCGGCGGCAGCGAGGGCAACCGTATTAACGGCCCCGTGACGGGTTTGGCCCTCCAGCGAGGCTCGGAAAACAACATTTATTACAGTCTCAATGGCACTTATCGCACTGTTTTCGACCCTTCTACCTACCAATTATCGATCCTGGATCCATCGCCCGCCGACCTCTACCTCTCTGGCGGGTTCAACAATTGGACAGGCCCCGGCGAGGACAGCGCGGCCAAAATGACCTACAACTCGCTTGGTTACTACACGTGCACGTTGGACTTAAGCGGCTCCGACCGCTTTTGTATTTATACCGGCACGGGTTGGGATGGCGTGAAATATGGCCGGGCTTCCACCTCGGCCACGCTCTCCGAGAGCAACGTCTCAGTAACCCTCGCCTCGGGAGCCTCCGACAGCTACACCACTGTCTACGACCCCGTTAACTCGCGTATCTCAATACTCGACACAAGTCCACAGGAGCTTTACTTGGCAGGGTCGTTTAACGATTGGAAAACGCCTGGCGAGGACACAAGTTACAAAATGACATACAACCCCTACGGATACTATGAAATCACCCTTAGCCTCAGCGGCTCGGGGCGTTTTAATATTCATACGGGCACAGGTTGGGACGGCGCCAAGTACGGCCGCGTCGCCACCGACCAATCTTTCTCCACGAGCAACAACTCAGTGACCGTCGCTGTTGGCACAGCTGATTCCAATGTCGACTACGACATCTATTACGACGACCTCAACGGCACCTACACATTCCTGCTCAACCTCACCTCGCTTGAGTTGACAATGGCCCAAACCAAGGGCGAGGAATATTACCTCTCAGGCACATTCAACGGCTGGAAGGGACCCGGGGAGGACGGTGGCGCAAAACTCGTGTACACAGGCGACGGCAACTACACTTGTGTGCTGGCGCTGAGCGGCAGCGACCGCTTCTGCATCTACACCGGCACCGGCTGGGATGGCCAGCGCTATGGCCGTTCCTCCACGTCAACTGTAATTTCGGAGAGCAACGCCAAAATCTCCCTCAAAATGCTAAGCAGCGACGAAACTAGTGACCCGGGCAACGATGTCCATTACGAAAACCTCAGCGGCACTTATGCCTTGGTTTTCAATCCCCTAACTCTCGAGTTGTCGCTCGCTGGTGGCTCCTCCTCGACCTCCACCGATGGGGATGAGTATTACCTTTCGGGCAAGTTCAACGGCTGGATAGGACCGGGCGAGGACTCTACAGCACGACTTCGTTACACCTCGGATGGCAACTACCAGTGCACCCTCTCGTTGAGTGGCTCGGGCGACGAGGCCCGAATGGTCATTTTCACTGGCACGGGTTGGGACGGCCAGCGCTACGGCCGCTCGTCGACCGACGCCGTCCTTTCGGAGAGCAACACCTCAATCTCCCTCAAAGCCCTTACCTCGGATGAAGCTAGCGCCCCCGGTAACGACATCCACTACGACCTCGACGGCTCGTATACACTCACGTTCAATCCCAATGACTTGACTCTCAGCCTCTCCACCGAAGCCGCCTCCACTGGCACTGCCTCGTCCTTAGGCGACTTCTACATTACGGGGTCGCTATGCGGCTGGGATGCGCCTGGCACAGGGGAGTCGTTGCAGATGTCGGTGAGCAATGCGGTGATCACTTGCGATGTGCCGTTCGACTACACAGGCTCGGAAACCGATCCCGACCGCTTCAAGCTTTTCCAAGGCACCGGTTGGGACAGCCCGATAGGCTTGACCGACAAATCGTCGCTTGGTGGCACCAAGGAAAACGCCGTTTCCGGTCCCGCGACTGGCCTCTCGGTTACCGCCGGATCGGAGAACGACATCTACTATACCCTCTCGGGTGTCGACTCCGACATCTATTATGAGAACCTCGACGGCACATATACGCTCACGTTCAACCCTACCACGCTTGAATTGACCATCGCCAAAGGGTATGTGGTCGATGCGTCGACCGACTTTTACAT
The DNA here is from genome assembly GCA_964562375.1 of uncultured Muribaculaceae bacterium. Lineage (GTDB taxonomy): Bacteria > Bacteroidota > Bacteroidia > Bacteroidales > Muribaculaceae > JAJPXC01. The sequence continues at coordinate 8,152 of CAZLSW010000103.1, forward strand.
CTCAGGCGCGTTCAACGACTGGACCACCCCCGGTAGCGACAGCGCCTACCAGTTTACCAACAACGGCTACGGCGTGTACACTTGCAAAGTCACCATTAACGGCTCCGATCGCTTCGTGATCTACACCGGCACAGGCTGGGACGGCGTGAAATACGGCCGCGCCGCCACCGACGCCGTCCTTACCGACAGTTACACCTCGGTG
>CAZLSW010000104.1:0-8346 GCA_964562375.1 uncultured Muribaculaceae bacterium
GCCCTAAATTCATTTTACTAGCATTAGGAGGCAGATGTTTAACGATGTGATTATAGATTTGCAATAATATACGTTGTTTTAAAGTTGCCATAAATGTTAAGCTACCTATTTAATGATGTAATGATTTGGTGGGTGGTGGAGCGGAAGGCTTGATCCATCGAGATGATTTGTTGGGCAATTTCCTGGGAGGGGATGGGTTGCAAGGAGATGATGGCTTGGGCTATCGATTCTGGAGTGGGTGAGTCGCAGTAGGTGATTAATGGGGAGATGGAGGAGGCGGTGAGTGCGGGGAGGGAGACCGAGACCACGGTGAGGCCGTGGCAGAGGTAGACAAGCACCTTGGAGGGGAAGGAGGTAAAGTTGTAATCGCCAACGGGGGTTTGGGTAGAGAGCCCGATGTGGCACCGGGAGAGGAAGTTCTCGTATTCTTCACCAAGCATTACGCCATCGTAAGTGACTGTGGCTTGCGTGTTTTCGTTAACCTCGGCAATTAGTTTTTTAATGCCGTCCACCTCTTCCGCCGAGCCAAACCCGAGGATATGGACGTGATAATTTGCGGGCAGAAACGCGGCAGCAGCAGCAGCAGCAGCAGCGCCTCCCTTTTGGGAAGCGAGCGTGCCGGCGTAGACCACATGGATCTTGCCGTCGGGGAATTTCTCACCGCTGGTTTCGACCACTTTATAGGGTCCGTAAAGCACCACCCGGGGCTTGTCCTGGGGAAGTTGGCAATAATCGGCGATCAGGTCATTAATCAGGATATAGGCGTCGGCGTGTTGGAAAGCGCGTATCTCGTTGTCAATCATCTTCTTGGGGTAATTGGCCACTTGGGTATATACCTCCTCGATTTGGTAGATGATTTTGCGTCGCGCCATCTTCCGCGCCAACCGAATGACGGGCGCAAAACATCGCTCGTGATAAACGATTGTCACATCCTCCCGTTTGATTTTGAAAAGCAACGTGTACAGGAGTTGGGCCCGATTCATCCATCGCTCCACCATGCGCCCCAATTTGTTCTCGCTACGGAAAGTGGCGCAATGGCTTATCTCCAAGTCATTAACATTTTCTTTAAAACCTTTAAGCCATCCTTTCACTCCTGGTTTGCCCGCTGAAAAGGAATGAACATGCACCGCCCCATACAAGTCCTTCAGCACCCCGCAAACGTATTTAGCCTTGGTCAAGCCCGCCGGCGAGAACATTCGATTGTCCCCGCAGCTATTTTCACCCCACAAAGTAATATAGTGGATTTTCATCATGCTAACTTCTTGCCCAAAAACCAATAAGCTGTATATCTATTTTTCGCAAATACGATTATGGTTCCGTATATGAGCTCTAAAAGCACAATGCTTACTATGAGATAAAGTAATTGGTTATCCAGATCTATTTGATATTTAGTGAGGAACGCATTGAACACTATGCCTTGAATCAAATAAATCACTAAAGTGTGCCTTCCAATATTAATCAAATGGCTGATTTTAGAAGTTTTAGTTTGCGATAGAAGAAGATTAGAAAAATAGTATAGGAACAATATCCCAGAAAAGCCCATAATCAAAAGAAATGACCAATAAAATAAGTGTAAGGAAGAAAAATCATTACCCCAAATATTTAGGTCCAAAGAATAACCAAACCATTCACGTTGCACCAAACAACATCCTAAAATATATACTATTAGACTTGCGAACCCTGTAATCCACTTCCTGTAGACGAAACGTTCAAAGACATTCCATTCTTTGCATAAATATCCTGCAGCAAAAAAAGGATACATCACCTTAAACATGTTTAAATTCAATCCAACTATGTAATGGCTGTAGGGAATAATCAAGACTAAAAATATTGAGCTTAGAACTAAATTTTTACCCCCCCCAATGTTAAATTTTCTTAAATAGCCATCACCGATTATACAAATTTTCAGCAAAATGAAACTGAAAAACAACACCCATATAAACCAATATCCATTGAATATAGTAAGAGCGAGGCTTCTAGCCATAAGATATAAAGAACTATAATCGGCCAATCCCAAGAAGCATTTTGCGACCCAAAACACAACACACCACACAATCATGGGCTGAAGAAGTTGCTGAGACTTTTTGAGAAACATCTTTCGAGGATTCAGATTTAGGGCAGAAACTGACACATAGCCGGCCAAAAACATAAACAATGGCATGTGAACCAAATAGATTACCTTGCCGATTGGTTGACTGAGCACTCCGGTGCCTTCTCCTAATAATTGAATTGAATGTCCCCACAAAACCAAGAAGATGGCAACACCCTTTAAAAAATCTACTGTAATATCTCGTTGTTTTACTTGTGTCATAAGGCCAATTGAATATTTGATAAGGCGTTGGGGAAATGCGTCAAAAGTTTAGAAAAGGCGATGTCGTTTTGGTTGGTGGCGTGGTTGGCGGCTCCGAGGCTTTCGCTTTGGGAGGGGGTGACTAAGGAGAAGGTTTTGGCCTCGGGCACAGTCATCGCGATTTTTCGACCGTTGGCCACAGCGCAGACATAAACCCATAGGTCGTCGGTGCCTACAGCCCCGCACTCTTTAATGGCATCCCAATCGAAAGCCTCCTTGGGCAAGGCTCCATAGGGATATAGGCAACCACTCCCCGAAAGGATGGCATTGAGATAGCTTGGCTCGGCCAAACTATTATATCGGCGATCCCATTGTGAGTAAGGCTTCGGACTGCCGTCGGCACTGAAACTCACCCGAGGTGAGTCGTTGACTATAACGGCATCTGGATACTTATTGTGCAGATTCACAGCTAATTGGATAGTGTTGGGACGATAGAAGATGTCGTCGTCAAATGTCATCACCAATTCATCGGGCCGTTGGCGCTGGAGGCTGTAAAAATACTTTTTATGTGATTTGTAGTCCTCACAAAAATTGATCTCCAGTCCCCGGCCAATCAATTCCAGCACGGCGTCGGGCAAATCCTTCTCGCGGCGAGGGAACTGGGAGGAAGCGAGCCAAAGGATAATGCTGTCGGGCTTGTAGGTCTGTAAAAAGAGTGTTTTGATACTGAGCGCAACCTCATTTATGCGCGCGGGATATGATGTGAGCGAGACGATAACCTTCTCAGTGCGTGGCAGTTGATTAAGAGAAAGAGACGAGCTTGGCACCTTTTCGACAATTTTGCGCATCAGTTTGGAGGACCAAAGCCACGTGAGGTAATGGCAGTAGCGTATTTTGGGCGTGCGAGACAGCCAGGTGCCTTGCGGCACTTTCATCCACTCGCAAAACGAGAGCAACTTTATAGCAACCGATGGTTTCATCGTTTCAAACGACGCTTGACCGCCTTCTTGAGAAGGTCGAATCGTCCGTATCGAATTTTGCGCAACACCCCTTCGGCCTTGGTAAAGAACGACTTATGGATGGCCTTCCTGAGGTCGAGGCAGTAGCGCAGATTATCTACCATATAGGGAGGGTGGTTGAGGGGGAAATCTATATCGTATACAGGGATTTCGTAATATCGACGCAACTTCCTTGCGGTCAAGCGAATATCATCGACATTGTGTGTGGAATTGGCCGAAACGCCTATGCTTCGGATCATGTTGCGCTTCGGCACAATGTCGAATGATGAGTTGAGCAGCTTGCTGAACGACTGAACCGATTCCCAATGAGGTTTGCCAGAAGCTCGATGCTTTTCAGCTACCTCCTTGAATTTCAGGAAGTGGGGGTCGTTAGCGTTCAGTTGCAGGGAACTCATCTCGTAGTCGCAATCCAAGAACGTATAAGCTTCGTCCCAGGTTTGAGCCACCCGTCGCCAACTAGCCCAGCCCCAGACGCTTCCCATTCGGGTAAAGAAATAGTCATAGGGACATTCGGGGGATTCTCCCAAGTTGTTCATCCCGCAGATACGGTTGACACGGGGGTCGTTTTCGTATTTGTCGAGCAACTCCTTGCAGTACATGAAGAAACTCGGCGTGGGCACGCAGTCATCTTCCAAGACTATGCATTTGTCAACGATTGAGAACGCCCATTTATGGGAATAAAAAGTGGCCGGGTCGCAACCCCAATTGCGCTCTTGGTAGTTGCAATACACCTCACAATCCCAGTCGATATCCTCAGCGATGGCGCGGCAACGAACAATGCCATCCTTGTCGTCGGGGCGCCCGTCCCTAGGGCCATCCTGATAGAGAAGCAGCCGGCGAGGGCGCGCCTCCTTCACAGCACGGAACACCTCGGCGAAAGTGTCATCTCGCACGAAGAAAATCAACAAAACCGATGTGTCAATTGCCCAGGGCTTCATATTGAGGCTTGTATTTAGAAATCAGGTAATTAAGCATGACGGGGATAAACATAAATCCAATCCAGCTAAACTCTGGTGAACTCACGGGGTTGAGCACTGAAAGTATGAACAAGAACCCTAAGAAAGGCCAAACATAATGCTTGCGGGCTTGGGTTATGTAAATACCCACGCTCGGTTTAATGGCATTCCAGAATGTCCAATAATAGGCTAACGTTCCCAATATTCCCACTTTAACCATCATTGCCAGAAAGGTGGAATGGCTTACATAAACGGCATAAGCTGCAGTGCCTTTAGAGCAATTACTTCCCCATAATGGACTTTTAATCCACTCTTTTAGTGCTATGAGGTGGTCAAGGCTTCGAGCGCCCGAAAATTCCTCTATCTTTCCCGAGCCAAAAATAGCCTCGTTCATACGTGCCATTTTATCGCCCACAATAGAATCCCCGTATCCCTCAGATAAAGCATTTAAAATCAAAGGTAATGAATAATAAATCACAGGGATGGAGAATAGCAACAAGATGGTAACAATCGAGTTTTCCATCTTAAGATAAAGAATGTAAGCGCAAAACAGAATGGTCAATAAAAGCAATGTGGCAAAAGCGGCATTAAAAGCGAACACGAGGCATGCGATAAGGCCAACTATCAATAGAGCACGAATTTCAATACGTTTGGTTATAGGAAAAACTATCAGGGTCAAGAACGTAATAGCCAAAAGTCCACAACAGTAAGAGAATCCAAAGGCACCAACGTTCTCTGCTCGCTTTTCCATCACAAGATCCGTGTCGGCGCCGGCTGTCATGGCTCGCATAATGTTTGCATCCTCGGCTAAAGCGCCCCAAGAACTGAGATAAACGATAGTGAAAGCGATTATTGTGCCTACGATGATTACTAAATATTCAATTTGATTGTTCCTGCGCAACACAATATAACATAGCATGGCCGGAACCAGCAATTCGGTGATCAAGAGCAAAGGATGCAAGAAACCAAATTTAAAATCACCGGGATAAGTGACAAAATAGGAAAGCAGGAGATAAGGAATCACCGCCACCACTATAGAGCGGATGTAGGATATTGTAAGCGCATCTTTCTTAATGAACAACACGATACTTATCACTCCTATTATTGCTCGCTCCATAATATTGTTCTCCGCCTGATATTTAGGCATAATCCAATGCACTGCCATGTAAATCATGACAATACATAAAAATATGGAGCTGGTAGTTAATCCACGGCTTCTTAAAGCCATTGAGTGTGCCATTATAGACTATGGAAAAGGGAGATGTATTGGTTGATATTATTCGTCTTGCTATAAAGGTTTTGGGCTCGAGCGATGCAGGGGGATTGATAGGCGGGTTTACCAAGGTGGGTGATGTGGTCGAGGGCGGCGAGGATTTGGGCGGGGTGGTTGTCGTGGACCACGATGCCGCAATCGGGGCCGATGATTTCGGGACAGGCTGTGGCGTTGTTAGTGATAACGGGTGTGCCGCAGGCAAGGGCCTCTGCCGAGACTTTTCCGAATGTCTCTTGTATGGAGGGGTTGAGGAACACGTCGGCTATCGAGTAGTAGCGAGCCAACTCGCGGGGAGAATTTACCGCGCCCACCATTAGCATGTTATCGGGATAGTCGAGAGAGCGCGAGTAACCGCCCACCAACACGAATTTTAATTCGGGTCGCGCCATGGCCACGTTGCGAAAAACCGTGAGACCTTTTTCAGGAGTCCAATGCTGAGATACGCCGAGCACCACAAAATCGTTCTCGCTTAGGTGAAGCTCGTCGCGCAGGGAATCATCCGACATAGGCTTGAAGGGGTCGAGATCCACCCAGTTGTAAATGCGCGTGATCTTGCGTGCGCGGGCGAAAATCGGCGAGCGCCGAGCCTCATTGGTTACCCAGTCGGACACCCCAACGACCGCAAGACGTGGCAGTGCCTGAAACAGGCGTAATTTGTCGCGGAATATCTTGCGGCTGCGGTCGAAAAACAGGCTGCGGTTGTATTTGTGGAGAATAGGACAATCGTGACACTCGGTAAGCCATTTGTAGCAATTGTCTTGCGTGTAGTGACAGCAATGGCCGGTCATAAACCAAAAATCATGCAACACCACCACCGTGGCTACGTCATGCCGGGCTAACCATTCAAGGAGCAATGGCAGATTGATGTAATTGGCATGCAGATTACGGAGAACGACCACGTCAGGCTTAAATTCAAGCAATTGCGACAACATAGCCTTAGTGGCCCAACGAGAATGATAGCCCTGCAATCCCAACACTCGTGACTTTAGCGCATGTACCTTGTGGTCGTGGGTATCGCCAATTTGGTATATTCCGTGCGCAGGATCATGCATCGTGCTGTTGAACACCACGGACTGATGGCCTTGGCGCAACAGTTCCTCATGAAGCTCCTTGGTGGTGCGGCCTGTGGAGCTAAATTCGTAAACGGCGTTGATCTGGGCTATGCGCATCGAATCGGGGAGAGTGGAGGTTACAGGCGCCCGTCGACGGGGGTGGAGAGGAGCCACTTCACATCGTAGATGACGTGGTGGGGCTTCAATAACGAATTGATATCCAAGCCTTTGAACTCATTGTGGGCTACGGCGAGGATGGCGGCGTCGAATTTCTCGGAGGGCAACTCGTTGGTGATGTCGATGCCGTACTCGCGCTTGGCCACGGCGGGGTTGGCCCAGGGGTCGTAGACGGTGATGTCGATGTTGTACTCCTTCAGCGCGCGGTAGATGTCTACCACCTTGGTGTTGCGGCAGTCGGGGCAGTTCTCCTTGAACGTGAAACCAAGGATAATAATCTTGGAGCCAAGCACTTGTATCCCTTTCTTCAACATCAACTTTACCACCTGAGAGGCCACATAAGCGCCCATGCCGTCGTTCATTCTACGACCCGCAAGGATGATCTCGGGATTGTAGCCGTGACGCTGGGCGCACTGGGCGAGATAGTAGGGGTCCACGCCGATGCAGTGACCGCCAACCAATCCCGGACGGAACGGCAGGAAGTTCCACTTCGTTCCAGCGGCCTCGAGGACAGCATGCGTGTCGATTCCCATAAGGGTGAATATCTTGGACAACTCGTTGACAAAGGCGATGTTGATGTCGCGCTGGGAGTTCTCGATCACCTTCGCGGCCTCGGCCACCTTGATTGAGGGGGCCAAGTGGGTGCCGGCGGTGATTACCGATGAGTACACCTCGTTGACTTTCTCGCCGATCTCGAGAGTGGAGCCGGAGGTCACCTTCTTGATTTTCTCAACAGTGTGGAGCTTGTCGCCGGGGTTGATGCGCTCGGGGGAGTAACCGGCGAAGAAATCCTTGTTGAATTTCAGTCCGCTCACGCGCTCCACCACAGGGATGCACTCGTCCTCGGTAACACCAGGGTAAACCGTTGATTCATAGACCACAATGTCACCTTTGGAGATAACCTGGCCAACGGTCTCGCTAGCTCCGTAGAGGGGCGTGAGGTCGGGGTTGTTGTTCTCGTCAACGGGCGTTGGCACGGCCACGATGTAGAAGTTGCAGTCGCGTATCTCGTCGATGTCGGTGGTGCAGCGGAAGCCGTGGTTGTTGATAGCGTCCTGCAGCAGGTCGTCGGCCACCTCGAGTGTAGCGTCATGACCCTGCATCAGCGCGTCCACGCGTGCCTGGTTCATGTCGAAACCCACCGTGGTATACTTGGTCGAAAACAACCTGGCCAAGGGCAATCCGACATAGCCAAGGCCTATCACGCAAATCTTAATATCTTTTTCCATTGTAAAGTATCTGTCTTTCTTGAGTATATGTTGATCTCACCGTATCTAAGCGTCTATGAGTTGGAGATTTAGGAGGGTGGCGAGGGAGGGGGGGAGCGGCAGGGGCTGGGTGGGGCGGTGGTCGCGGAGGAGGTGGCGAAGTCGGTGGATGGCGGCGGTCGTGAGGGTGACCATGCTGAGTACGTTTCGCATCTTACGTTGCGAATCGTCTATTGTTATGCTCCCGTTAGGGCCTGCGGGTAGGCCCTCGTTGAGGTCTTGGGGAAGACCATCGGGGGTGTCGTCGGGGGATGGTTCGCGGAGGAAGGTGGCGGCGGGGAGGGCGCGCTCGATCATCTCGGCCTCGGGGA
>CAZLSW010000105.1:0-8206 GCA_964562375.1 uncultured Muribaculaceae bacterium
CTAATCACTAATCACTAATCACTAATCACTAATCACTAATCACTAATACTTAATACTTTATGTTGTCGATTAGGCGAACGTCGCCGCAGTAGACGGTGACGCAACCAGCAGCCGGGGTCTCCCCTTCCTTGGGCCACGCGTCAACGGGCTGCATGGTAATAGCGTCGACAATTTCATAATACTCTACCTCAAGACCCGGTTGGGAGTTGATTTCGGCAACCACGCGGTCGATCACCTCGCGGGGAGTGAGGCCATCGGCTTTCCAGTCGAGGCTCTTGGCCAACACTTTGTGGATGTGGGGAACGATCGCGCGCTGCTCCTTGCTCAGGCGCACGTTGCGGCTGCTCAGGGCCAAGCCATCGGCCTCGCGCACGATGGGGCAGGCCACAATCTCGATGGGCGAACCCATAATCTGGGCCATGCGGCGTATCACGGCAATCTGCTGGAAGTCCTTCTCACCGAAGTAGGCCCGGTCAGGGTTAACGTAATTGAACAACCGGCTTACGATTTGGCACACACCGTTGAAGTGGCCAGGACGCATCGGGCCTTCCATCACCTCAGCCACGGGACCGAGATCCCATTGGGTGTCGTCTTTTTCAGGGTAAATCTCCTCCACCGATGGGATGAAGGCGATGTCGGCGCCCGCTTCCTCGAGCAGTGCCACGTCGGCCTCCTCGGTGCGGGGATATGTGGCCAGGTCGGCCGCATTGTTGAATTGAGTGGGGTTGACAAACACGCTTACTACCGTGGCGTCGTTCTCCTTTACGGAGCGATCCACCAGCGAGCGATGGCCTGCGTGGAGGGCCCCCATTGTGGGTACCAGGCCTATAGTCAAGCCTTTATCACGCAATTGAGCGAGGGCCTCGCGCAATTGGTCAACTTTTCGTATGATTCGCATCTTCGAAGAATTAAAAATTCGCCCGCAAAATTACTAATTATCCGTGAAATAATAAAAAAAAGGTGACGTATACTCGCGTACTCGCCACCCGGCTTCCATACAATTTAAAAGGGATTAGAAATGTTGCTTGTTTAAATGTTTTCTCCTTAAATGCTTGTTCCGTCACTGGAAGAGATTTAGCCTTAAGTTGCTTTCAGTAAACCGTGTCTGTTAAGTTTTTGTATTTCTTGAGAGATAGATAGGGAATTATATGTGAGTATCACATCGTTTCCTACGTTAGAGTATTTAGCGTTTTATGTTGATAATTGAGATCTGTTTTTCTATTTCACGCCACAAAGGTACAACGAATTTTTGAAAAAACAAAATCTTAAATTATTGTTTAAGAATATTAACCCACAATAAGTAATTTTTAACATTTACTCAGCAGGTCGTAGAGGGTGTCACAGCGGGCTTTCAACTCAGGCTGCAGGATGGACGCCTCCTTGGGGTCGATCATGCGAAGGTCGGCGTAACGATCCTCGCCATTGATGAAATCAATCAAGCCGGGATTGTCGCCAGGGGCTTGGCTGTCAAGGGTCAACGGGTTCTTCCCATCCTTGGCCAAAAGCGGGTTGTAGCGATACAATTGCCAGTAGCCCGATTCCACCGCAGCGCGCTCCTCGAGGATGCTGTGGCCAAGGCCGAGATGGATGCCATGCTCGATACAGGGGCAGTAGCAGATCACTATCGACGGACCAGGATAGGCCTCTGCCTCGGTCAATGCCTTGATCGCTTGCTCGTAGGAGCCACCCAAGGCGATTTGGGCCACGTAGACCGTGCCATAGGACATCATCATTCGGCCGAGGTCCTTCTTGTAGGTGCGCTTGCCGTCGGCGGCATAATTCATGACCGCACTCAAAGGTGTGGCCTTCGACATCTGTCCACCCGTGTTGGAATAGCACTCGGTGTCCATCACCAAGAGGTTGATATCGACGTTTTGGGCAAGCACGTGATCGACCCCGGCAAAACCGATGTCGTAGGCCCAACCGTCGCCTCCGATAGCCCATACGCTCTTCTTGCCAAGCATGTCGGCATGGTTAAGCACGGTTTGGGCCTCGGGTGAGGCAAGTTTGGCGTCCTTGATGGCCTTAACGAGGGCCTGGCCGGCTGTGTAGCTCTCCTTGGGGTCGTCCTTGGCGGTAAGCCATGCGTTGCAGGGATCGGGAAGAGTGGAGGATAGCTTGGTGACAGCCTTGACAAGGGCTTTGCGGCGGTAGTCCATGGCCACAGCCATGCCGTAGCCATATTCTGCGTTGTCCTCAAAAAGGGAATTGCCCCAAGCCGGGCCTTGACCGTGCTGGTTGACGCTGTAGGCCATCGACGGGAAATCGGCGCCCCAAATCGAGGAACACCCGGTGGCATTGGCGATGACCATGCGCTCGCCGAACAGTTGGGTGACCAACTTGACGTAGGGCGTTTCGCCACAACCCGCGCAAGCCCCCGAGAACTCCAGACACGGCACGTGGAATTGCGAGCCGTTGATGGTGTCGCGGGGGATAAGGTTGTCCTTGATCGAGACATGCTGCTGGCAGTAGTCGAGCAACTGGGCCTGCTCGTCATGGATGGTGTCGATCGGCACCATCGTTAAGGCGTGACCCGGGCAGATGAGCGAACAAGATGAGCAGCCCGTGCAGTCGTCGGGATAAACCTGGATGCGATATTGGTAGGGATGCAACGCGGGAGCACCCTCGGCACCTTTGGTAATCAAATCCTTAGGAGCCGCAGCTTTTTCCTGAGCCGAGAGCAGATAGGGACGGATGGATGCGTGGGGGCAAACAAGAGAGCATTCGGTGCACTCGACGCATTTGTCGACGTCCCATTGGGGGATGTGGAGGGCGATGCGACGCTTCTCGTAAGCGGTGGTACCCATAGGTTCGCGGCCGTCGGGTGAGAAGGCTGAGACGGGGAGGAAGTCGCCCTCGCGAGCAAGGCACGGGCGGGAGATCTCGTCAAAGAAGGCGAGGGTGGCACCTTTTTGGGAGGGATTAATAGCGGTATCACGGTTTGGGCTTATCGGCTTATCGACGCAAGATTGCGAAGCTGTAGCACCCCAATCGGCGGGGTAATTGATCTCTTGGATCGCGGCTACGGCCTCGGCGATGGCGGCGAGGTTGTCGGCCACCACTTTTCCACCCTCGTGCTTATACACCTGGGAGATGCGTTGCTGGAGGTCGGCGTAGGCTTTGTCGAAAGGAACGATGGGCATAAGGTGGAGGAACACCGTTTCCATAATCGTGTTGATCCTCACGCCCAGATTATGGCGGGCGGCGATGGCCGCGGCGTCGACGTTGTAAAATTTCACGCGCTTTTGGGCGATGTCGCGCTTTAGTGAAGCGGGGAAGATGCGGTCCATGTCGTCGAGGGTCCAGGAGGATGCGAGGACGAAGATCCCGCCGGGCTTTAGGTTGCCCGTAAGCTCGAAACGGTTGACGTAAGTGTCCTTGTTGCAGGCCACATAATCGGCGTGCTCGATGCAGTATTCGCTGTGGATAGGCTTGGTGTCAATACGCAGTTGCGAGACGGTGTAGCCGCCCGATTTCTTTGCCGAATACTGGAAATAGGCTTGCGCGTAATATTGGTCGGTGTCGCCGATGATAGCCGCGGCCTGCTTGGTGGCGCCCACAGTGCCGTCGGCCCCGATGCCGTAGAACTGTGCCGCTATCATCCCCTCGGGAGCGATGTAGATGGGTTCGCCCAAGGGTAAAGACAAGTGGGAAACGTCGTCGTCAATGCCCACAGTGAATCGTGGCTTAGGATTTTCGGAAAGAAGATTATCAAAAACGGCCTTCACCATCGTGGGGTCAAACTCCTTGCTGCTCAACCCGTAACGACCTCCGATGACCAGCACGTCGCGACCGGTCTGCTGCACAGCCGCGGCAACGTCGGTGAACAGCGGTTCGCCCAGGGAGCCAGGTTCTTTTGTGCGATCAAGCACGGCTATACGCTTGACGCTTTGGGGGATAGCTGCGAGCAACGCCTCGGCCGAGAACGGCCGGTAAAGTCTCACTTTAACGGCGCCCACCTTGTAGCCGTGCTGGTTGAGCCACGCCACGGTCTCCTCGGACACCTCACAGCTCGAACCCATGGAGATCACCACAGCCTCAGCCTCTGGATCCCCCACGTAATCAAACAAATGATAGTGGCGCCCGGTCAACTCCCCTACCCTGTCCATCTGCCGCTGTACAATGGCCGGGAAAGCGTCGTAATAAGGATTAGCGGCCTCGCGATTTTGGAAATACACGTCGGGATTTTGGGCCGTACCGCGTATGTCGGGGTGCTCGGGGTTCATCGAGCGCTGACGGAAAGCCAATACCTTCTCGCGGTCGACCAGCGAGAAGATATCGGCGTAGGGAAGCATAGAGATAGTCGACATCTCATTGGATGTGCGGAAGCCGTCGAAGCCGTGCAGCACTGGCACTCGCCCGTCCACCGCGGCCAAGTGGGCCACAATTCCCAGGTCGTGGGTCTCCTGAACGGAGGCCGACATGAGTATGGCGAAGCCCGTGGTGCGCGTGGCCATCACGTCGCTGTGGTCGCCGAAGATGCTCAACGCGTGGGTGGCAACCGAGCGGCATCCGATATGAAACACGCCGGGGAGCAACTCGCCCGCGATTTTGAACATATTGGGGATCATCAGCATCAACCCCTGGGAGGAGGTAAACGTGGTGGCGAGAGTGCCTCCCGACAGCGCGCCGTGGGTAGCGCCGGCCGCACCCAGTTCGCTCTCCATCTCACGCACTTCGAGGGGCATGCCCTCGAAGTTGGTGATCCCCTGCATCGCCCATTTTTGGGCAATTTCGCCCATCTCGGCAATAGGGGTGATGGGGTAAACGGTGGCCATCTCGCTCAGGGCGTAGGCCGCGTAGGTGGCGGCTGTGCCGCCGTCGACTATCTTCTTCATATCTTATTATATTGCTCCGCGGCAGCAGAGGTCGGTGATCCACAACCACAGCGGGCACATACCCATGAACAAGATCACTGACAACGTCAATGACGATGTACCTGTGGCTACATAGGTGTCATACTCATCGGCAATGATAATACCCGAGAATGCCGGGGGAAGAGCTGCGGCTACAACGAGCATCTTGAGGTTCATCGGGTCCATCTTGAAGATAAGACCGGCGATAAGGATCATCGCGGGCATCATCACCAGCTTGAGGATAGAGCCGAGGACCGCCTGCCAGTTGATCTGGAGCTTGACAGCCGAAAGGGTTATACCAGCCGAGAACACAGCCATGGAGGCGTTGGCGCCCTTGATCAGGTCGAACGAGGGGCTGAGCCATGCGGGCCAAGGTATACCGATCACTACCCAAATCACCGCCAAGATAGGAGCCCAAGCCACAGGCTGTTCCAAGGCGTGGATCACGGGCTTCCAAGCACTCTCCTTCTTGCCGGCGGCCTTGGCGTCGCCAGCGTTCAACAGAGCCAAGCCTACAGGGATTCCCACGGCGTTCACCACGATTCCCACGATAGCCACCACGAGGGCCACATAGGCGTTGGTGCCGAAGATAGGCTCCAGCACGGCAAAACCGAGGAAGCCGATGGTAGGCGAACCGCTAATCAGGGCCGACACGGCGGCGTCGGCCTGAGTGTTCTGCTTGAAGCAGTAGCGGAACACAAAGTACACTATCATAAAGCACATCATCAGCACTATCAGCGAAATGAGCGACAGCTTGATGTCCTTTACGAGCATCTCTCGGGAAGCATCGACAATCGATACAAACAGGGCAGCCGGCAACGCGTAGTCGAGCACTACCTTGTTGAATTTCTTGGAGTCTTCCCCATTGAAAATGCCTTTCTTGCCCGAAATGTAACCGGCAAGCATCACTACGATGATCGGGACGATCGCGTAGAGAATAATATGAGACATATCCATAATTGAAACGTATTAATGGGTGATTAATAGCTAATTAAAGCTTTAAAGCCTTAAAGATTTAAATCATTAAAGCTTTAAAGCGTTAAGGAGTTAAACGGTTACCTCCTGGAGGGAAGCCGGGTTGAGGTAGCCGATGTGGCCGCTCTCCTTGCCGGAATCGGCGGCGAGCTGCACGTCGATCAGGGCCGGTGCCTTGGAGGCGATAGCCTCGGTCAACGCGGCCGACAGCTCGGCGGGAGTGGTCACATAGTAACCCTTGGCGCCGAACGCCTCGCCCAGTTTGTCGTAGCGCGCATTGATGTCCAAGGTAGTGGGAGCGGGTTTGCCGTAGGATGCCTCCCCGGGGGTGGCCATATTCACGCCAACGCCGTTGTAGATACCGCCATTGTTGAAGATGACAACCGTGACGGGCAGCTTGAATCGGCAGATGGTGGAGAAGTCCATGCCCGAGAAACCGAAAGCCGAATCGCCCTCGATAGCCACTACACTCTTGCCAGTGGCGACAGCGGCACCCACCGATGAGCCCATACCCATGCCCATGATGGCCCAGGTGGCACAGTCGATACGGTGACGCGGAAGCGACATGTCGATGGCGTCGCGGGTGTCGTCAAGGGTATTGGCGCCCTCGTTGACCAGGATCACGTCAGGGTTACCCTCGATGATAGGCTTGATGGCACCCAGGGCCGTCCAGTGATCCATGGGTTGCTTGTCGGCGTTGGCGGTGAGTCGGGTGGCAAACTTGGCGTTCTTCTCCTTGGTCACGCCCTGCAGATAAGGCACCCAAGTGGGATCCATCTGTAGCTTGTAATCGGGGAGCTTTGCCAAGATGGCGTCAAGCGAGCTGGAGATATCGCCCACTACCGGGGCCGCTATATGGCGGTTGCAATCGATCTCTTGGGGGTCGATGTCAAGCTGGATAAACTGTCCTTCGGGGTTCCACTTACCGTGGCCACGCGACAACAGCCAGTTCAAGCGCGCGCCAATTAACATCACTACATCTGATTGCTCCATTATCTCGGAGCGGCAGGATAGGGCGCTTAAGGGATGGTTGTCGGGGAGCAAGCCCTTGGCCATCGACATGGGATAATAGGGGATGCCAGTGGTCTCAACCAGTTTCTTGATCTTGTCGTCGACTTGGGCGAAAGCGGCGCCCTTGCCGAGCAGGATTGCGGGCTTCTTGGCCGAAGCTAAGAGCTCCAACGCGCGGTCGACCGACGTGGGCGACGGAATCATCGCCGGCTGGGGATCGACGGGAGTCTCAAGCAATGCTTCAGCGTCCACGCGGTTCATGATGGCGCCCATACAGGGAGTGGTAACGTCCAAGTAGACGCCACCGGGACGGCCAGAGATGGCGGCGCGGTAGGCGCGCACGACAGCCGTAGGGATATCCTCGGGCTTGTTGACGCGGTAAGCGGCCTTGACCAGACCCTTGGCGACGTTCAACTGGTCGAGACCCTCGTAGGTGCCTTGCTCCAAGTCGATCGGCTCACGCACCGAGGAGCCGGAAATCTGAATCATCGGGTAGCAGTTGACTGTGGCGTTGATCGTGGCGGTCAAGCCGTTGAGGAAGCCGAGCGACGACACGGTCAACAGCACGCCGGGCTTGCCGGTGAGGTAGCCGTGTGTGGCGGCAGCCATGCCCGCCTGTTGCTCGAAACGGAAGCCCACAAAGTTGATACCCTGCTCCTGGGCAAGGTAAGCAAACTCGGTGACAGGGATGCCGACCAAACCGTACATTGTGTCGACACCCACCTTCTGCAACGCGCGGGCCAATATATACATGCCTGTAACCTGCTCAGGATAATGAGGAGCCTGAGGGGTGGTTGCGGCAGGAGTGGTAGTAGCCATGGTTGTTGATAGTTTAATAAGTTTCTAGTTTCTAGTTTCTAGGTAATAGTTGAAAGAGTTAAAGGAAGAAAGGAATAAAGCCAAGGTTGAAGAGAAAGGAGAAAAAAGGATAAAGGGATCCTAATAACAATCTATTCCCCCTTTATCCTTTATCCTTTATACTTTATCCTTGAGCCTTTGGCTCCGCCAAAGGCTCGGTTGTTCCGTTCTTGGCGAATTCGGCCTGCTGCTCGGGGGTGTAGCCCAGCGAGGTAAGGATCTCGGCGGTGTTGCCACCCAGCGACGGGCAAGGACCGTAAGTAGGCTGGAAGTTGCTCATAGTGAAGGGACAACCAACGGTTACAAACTCTCCGATCTCGCCACCCTGGTTGATCTTAACCAGCGTGTTGCCGTCGTAGTTGCCGGGGTCGTCCATAATCTCCTTGATCGACATCACGGGGCCTACAGGCACACCAGCGGCACCCAGCAGGTTGGTTACCTCGTATTTGTCCTTCCTGTTTTCGTCATGCGTTACCCAAAACGGGGGTCTGCTCTACCCAGTTCTT
>CAZLSW010000106.1:0-8144 GCA_964562375.1 uncultured Muribaculaceae bacterium
GCCTCGCGGTAAGAGTCGCTTAGCCTTATCTCAAATTTTTAACGAACTATTGATTAATTGAAGAATAGAATGAAAGCAAAAACAATCCTAGCCGCCGCTGTTTTAAGTGCATTATCTGTAGCCGCGACACGTCCCGCAGTAGTATCCCATCGTGGTTATTGGGACACAGAAGGGAGTGCCCAAAACTCCATCAGGTCGCTTGTGAAAGCCGATTCAATCGGCTGCGAATACACCGAGTTTGACGTATGGTTGACGTCCGACAACGTGCCTGTTGTCAACCATGACGGCGTGATTGACGGTATCGTCATCCAAAACAGCCCATACAGCGAGGTGGCCAAGGCTCGGCTCTCCAATGGCGAGCCAGTGCCCAGGCTTGACCAATTCCTCGACACAGCCATGATGCTGAATGTGGGCCTGGTTTTAGAGTTGAAACCTCATGACGATCCAACCAAGGAGGTGCTTGCCGCCGGTATTATCGCACGCATGATCGCCGAGCGCGACCTGGAGCCTCGCACAATGTACATCACCTTCTCGGCCAACGCATTGAAGGCTCTACACGCCACAACGGGACAGAAGGTGGCATACTTGTCGGCCTGCTCGCCCGAGGAATTGGTGGCGCTTGACAGCTACGGCCCAGATTTCAACATTGGAAGCCTGCGGTTGTTTCCGCAATGGCTCGATGAATTCCGCCGATTGGGAATGCCGTTGAACGTGTGGACAGTGGATTCGGATGATGATATCCAATGGTGCATCGACAACGGTGCGGCCTACATCACCACCAACAATCCCCTACGGGCGCAGCAACTGCGTTAACATATAAAGGGCCAGGGGAAAAGGGAGCTATCGCAAGGTGGCTCCCTTTTGTGTCTTTTTCAGCGTCAATCCATCCGTGCCAATGCCGGTGATTGTAAGGGATTTCCAATGGCGTGGCATCTTGGATTGCACAAGGCCGATAGGCTTATCGCTGGTTATATCTTGCACTTGCAGGCCTCCAAATCCGTTAAGGATAGTTTGGAGAAAACCGCCAGCGCCCGTTGCGAAATTCACACGGTTGTCGGAGGCGTTCTCGGAAATTACTCCATAGGGCGCACGCATGTGGGGACGATACGCCTCGACGAAAAGCTCGTTAGCCTTGTCGGGATCGCCTAAGCGCGAGTAGAGGATAGCGAGGATAGCGTAGGACATCGCCGGACCGTTGGGGTTGATTAACGGATGGTAATACTCCAGGTCGCGGCGTATTTGTTCCTCGTCGGTGATTACATTGAGAGGATAGGCCATCAGATTGACATCGGCCTGCTTAATCTGTCGGGGGGTAAAGCCTTCAAACTCGGCCGTTGCGCCATCTTCAGTCATGGGGATACGCAATCCATCGGCAATCTTAAGCCATCTACTATCGGGCTTTTTGCCCAGCACCTCAGCGGCTTGGTGGGCGGCACGAAGCGACTCGGTGGCAACGGCGTTGGTGAAAGCGTTGTCGGTCACCTCCTTGGCGTATTCGTCGGGGCACACGACATTCACGATGGAATATGACCCGTCGGGGTTCTCGGTGACTCGCGAGGTCCAAAAATCGGCGATGTCGCGCAGCAAGGGCCAGCCGTCGGTGGCAAGCCACGTGGTGTCGCGCGTCACTCGGAAGTAGTCGCGAGCGGCCACAGCTATGTCGCCGTTGATATGGTGCTCAAAGCCTCCCATCAATGCTCTCACCGGACATCCCTCTTCGCCGGCATCGTCACTTTCCCAAGGGAACATGGCTCCACGGTAGCCGTTGGCCAACGCGCGGCGATGGGCTGCCTCGCGGCGGTCGTTGCGGTAGTCCATCATCGACCGAGCGATTCCCTGGTTGAGCAACAGCATAGGAGGATACATCCACAGCTCGGTATCCCAGAACACATGGCTATTGTACTCGGTCCAGCTCAGCCCGAACGGGGTGATGCTCAATCGCGACCCTTCACGGCAATTGCTATACAATGTATAAAGCGACATGCGAGCTATCTGCTGGGCCTCGTCATCACCCAGGATTTCAATATCTCCTTGCCACAGTTCTTCCCAGCGCTTGAGATGATCCGCGAGCATTGTGGGGACGCCGCGCACAGCTACCGTGGCCACCTGGCGATCTGACTCGTTGCGAGGGTCCAGGAAATCACGGTCGGAGCATACGGCCCCGATTAGCGAGAACTCCAAAGTGGTTCCCGCTGGGATCTTCACGCTAAACGAATTATCTTTGGAGATCTTCGGCGTTTCAGCGCCCTGGGGAAACACTATCGCCGAGGAGGCCGAGACCAAGCGTTTGCGCAATTTTGACACACCACTAAGGCGATAGATAGGCAAGCGGGTCGACATCAGTTTCACCGACATCGTATGCGAAGCCGTGTCACAGTATTCTTCGGGCACCTGATAAGGGTTTATCACGTTGATGGTAATATCACTTTTTGGAGTTACTTTCACTGTCATTATGCCAGCGAAAGGCTGTCCGCGCAAGGCGTAAAGCTCGCTTGTGATATCGGTTCCTTTAAAATTATAGTGGTCGGTGATTATCGCTTTGCGCATGTCGAGCGACTGCGACCAGTTGTCAAGTTTATCAAGGGCCAGTGTGTCGCCGTCAATAAAAAGTTTTAGACAGAAAGGGTTGATGCCACGCAGTCCACGGCTAACGCCATCGGCCTGGTTCTCATCCATCACATGGTTGAGCATCACCTGGCTGACAGTCAACGGCTCACGGTGGGAAAGGAGGCCGATGCATCCGTTGGCCATCGCCACGCCGAAATATTCGCCTTGAGTATCGTTGGTAGTAATTGTGTAATCCTTGAAATCAGCTCCGGTAGCCGAGCCCATGACTAAAAGGAGCATCAATGTTGCCAGACAGCAACGGATGTCGCGGAGGGCCAGCTGGATATGTTTCTCCACCGTCCTTACCGACATTCCCAACGACTGGGCTATCTCCCGGGCCGACTGAAAATTGAATCGACTGCGGCTAAACACCTCGCGCCGCTTGCCAGGCATTTGATTCACAGCATCCATAATCTGGGTTTCCATCTCCTGGGCGCAATAATGCTCCTCGAGGTCGTAGGTGTCGGGGGTTGTTTCTGTCATAACTGTTGATATTGATTCGGTGATATGGGAGTATTTGAATCGGTAATGATTGTAGATCTCGTATTTGGCGAGTGTATAAAGATAGGATCGCATCGACAAGTCGGGGTTGAGCGACTGTCGATGGATCCACACTTTTGCGAACACATTCTGGGTAATGTCCTCGGCCACGCAATTGTCTTTGACCATACCTAAAACAAAACCAAAATAACCCGGATAGTATTTCGAGAACAACGTCTCGAAACTCTTATGGTCATCCTTGCGCAGGCCGTTGATGAGAGCTATATCCTCTGTGTCGAGCATTGGTATTCGGTTCATGGCTTTTTAGGGCTAATTTTTGTATGCCACGAAGTTAGAGCCTTTTACCAACGAGGATTAGCGCATATGTTTTTAGTTTTTATATAATGGTTTTAACATTTGTTTCAAAAATTGTAAGATTTAGTCAGAGGGCTTGGCCTTCCACACCAGCAAAGCCACTAAGAATGAGAGCGCTGAGGCCGAAATCCAGAAAATTGACACAGCATGGAAATTGTAGTAATCCACGCCATTGATCACCGTGTGATGAGCCTCGATCAATCGGCCGGTGATCACGTCCTGCACGCCAGCGAATATGTAACTTACCAGGCCTACCATGCCCACGGCAGCGCCCGAGGCCATCCTCGGTGCATAGTCGATTGCCATCAGCCCGCCAAGGAAGCATATCAGTCCGCCAATCGACAATCCGAATATCAGCATGGCCACGATATTGATCCACAACGCGTCGCCTGAGCCAAGGAAACAAACCAGGGCTATCGTATTCAACACACCGAACATCAAAGCCGGCACATTGCGACGACCTGCGAAAAGGCGGTCGGACAACCAACCGGCGCTCATCGCTCCGAAAATCACCGCCATGGCGTTCAGGCCGATCACCCATGTGGCTTGTTGCAACTCGTAGCCCTTGACGATTTCAAGGTAACGCACGCCCCAGCCGTTAATGGCATAGCGCGACACGTACATCAATCCGCTGGCGATGGCCACAAACCACACGTTGCGATTGGTCAACGCCATCTTCTGTGCCGCCTTTACGCTTTTTTGCTTGGTTACGCCTATCGGGGGCAAGCCCATACTCTCAGGGCTGTCGTGTAGATACCTTATAATAACAAAGATTCCGATTACACCGCAGACGGCGGCGGCGAAGAAGCCTTGTTGCCAGCCTATGTAGCCCACCACCGAGCCGATGATAATGAACGACAGGAACTCGCCGATACCGTGGCCTGCGCTGAAGAAGCCGTAGAACGTGCCTCGCTCTTTCTGGGAGAACCATCGCGACAACGACACGATAGGAGGCGCGGTGCCCATTGACTGTCCCCAGCCGTTGATGATCCACAGCACAGTGAACGCCAAGAAGAACACCGACACGCCGAGGCCTACCCCGGTCACCGAGAAGCCCAAGGCTCCTACAATCACGTTGGCGATGACCGAGAGCACCAAGCCCGTGGCCATGAATCGCTTGATATTGGAGTAATCGGTGATAAAACTGTTGATAAATTTTCCAGCGGCGTAGGCGAACAACATCGCCGAGCCAACGATACCCAATTGGGCATCGTTCAATAGGTTGGCATCTACAATCGGTGTCTTGACGACATTGAGCGTGGTGCGACACACATAATAGAGGCTGTGACCGACCACCGCGGCGAAGAATGTCTCGAGTTGCAACCGGCGCGTCTTGCGCCGCAACTCATCTTCGGGGAGATCGAGCTGCGGAATTGCCGGCAACTTTTGGTAGTAACTTTTTAGAGCGGTAAGCATAGATCTATTTTTTCATAACTGTTCCCCCTAAGAACACCCCAACAACCCATCCTACGTAATCCCTTTCTCAAAAACATCTGGAATTGCCACGAGTCGTCCACACGCCGCCCACATTTCCCATGTCAGTTTTTGATTTATAACTCAAGTTTCGCAAGTTATCCAAGAAACCACGAATTAACACTAATATTCACTAATTCAGCGATTAAGATTATATTATCATTAAAGAATTAAGCTTTGCTGCGCAAAGAATTAACACGAATTTCGGGACACCTGCAAATTAGTGTGTTTGGGCATGGCCACTCTCCCAGCATCTTATGGTTCGTTTAGCTTGTGAGCATCATGGGATATCCCCTCGGAGCCGCAACGCGGCGAGGGTGGCAATAAGCCCATACGAACCGAGCACCGCGAGGGAGTGCGGGGATAAACAGAAACTATCTTCCAACCCCAGTCATAGCCCCAACGGGGCGGTTTGGCGGAGTCAACTAAAAAGTCACATCGAGAACCTTACAGTCCAAAATTTATGCGTACATTTGCCGTCAAAACCAAATATCTTCGGTATTTGTTTACGACAATTATGGATGTATTAAGAAAAGAGCTCAACGAGGTTTATCGGCGACAACGACTCCAAGAACTGGAATTGCCGGCCCGGGGGTTGGAGCAGGCATTATCCAAGGCTGAAGTATATGCCGAGGTATCGGGGAAGGCTTGCGTAGTAACGGATATTAAGGCCAACCGCAGCTATTTTTTCGCGGGCCGTATGGCTCACCTTATTGGGTTGACCAATGAGGAAATTCAGTGCAAAGAAATTCCTTCGAGCGACGAGGACTTCCTCTATCTGCGCATGAAGCCCGCCGATTTGGTGGAGTTGCGTATGCTCGAATATGAGTTTTTCAAGCACGTGGAGAGCCGTGCGCCTAACAAACGCCTGGGACCCAAGGCTATAGCCTTGGTGAGCATGAGGGATGACAGTGGCCTATGGCAAACAATCGAGAAAACTACACAGATGCTCGCTCTGGCTCCTAATGGGGCCTTATGGCTAGTGCTATGTTGCTACGACATGCCTACCCATGAAAGAATAGGGCTGGGGATCAACCCCCTGGTCGTGGACAACGGCGAGGGTAGTGTTATCGCCTACCACAATTTCGAGGAGCGACGGGGACATATTCTTTCCGACCGCGAGAAACAAGTGCTCAAGCTGATAAAGGAGGGACTGCTCAGCAAGGAAATCGCCACGCGGCTCGGATTGGCCGTCAACACCGTGAACCGTCATCGCCAGAACATCCTGGAAAAACTGGCTGTCAACAACTCGATGGAGGCTGTCAACGCGGCCATCGCTATGCGCCTGCTGTAATGGTTATTTTTCAGCATTGACAATTGGGGGAGAGAATTGGTAATTTTGTCAAAAATTTTCCAATCATGCATAAATTATTACTCCCCTTGCTAAGCCTCGTGGCCGGCGTGTCGGCCGTTGCCGCTGATTTCTCATGGCCTTCCGCCACGGTCTATTTCCTCATTACCGACCGTTTTGCCGACGGTGATTCCACCAACAATGTCAACTACGGTCGCATCGTCGATTACGGCAACGACCGGCTGAACGCCGCCACTTTCCACGGTGGCGACCTTCTCGGAGTGCTCCAAAAAGCACGAGAGGGGTATTTCAGCGACCTCGGCGTGGATGTGGTATGGCTGACCGACGTGTATGAGCAGATTCACGGATGGTCGGCCGGAAGCGGCGCGGTCAACGATTTTCCCCATTACGGATACCACGGATACTATCCACTGGATTACACTCAGATGGACCGCAACTACGGCACTATCGAGGATATGCGCCAACTAGTCGATGAGCTCCACTCCCAGGGTATACGCGTGATGCTGGGTGTCAACTTCAACGACCCCGGGTACCCAACGTTTCTCGACGCCGTTCAATTGGGATTTGCTCCCACAGGTATGACCGAGGCAGAGGCCGCTCAACACTCCCCCGGCCATAATTATGACCAATGGGCACATTGGTGGGAGTGGCCCAAATGGTGGGGGCGAGAATGGTTGCGCTGCCCCGACGAGGGATGGGATGAGGCAGACAAGTTGACCTGCACTCTCTATGGGCTCCCCGACTTCAAGGACGAGAAGACCGAGCCTGTCGCCCTACCCCAATTCCTCAAGGACAAATGGCGACTCGAAGGCTCGGAGAACGATCCCTGGGTAAATCCGTCGGCACGCGACCTGCGACGCGACCATCCTGACTGGGCTCCTGCCGACTATGTGATAGCTTGGATCGCCTCGTGGGTAGAAGAGCTGGGCATTGACGGTTTTCGATGCGACATCGTGGAATATGTTCACCTTAATCGTTGGAAACAACTAAGCGAGGCTTGCAACGCCGCCCTCAACCGTTGGCGAAAGCGTCACCCCGACAATCCAGCAGCATGCTGGACCGACCCTGTGTATCTAACCGGCGATTTCGACAACGCTTCGATTGACTGCAAACCCGACTATGCCAATGCTGGGTTTTCATCGATGGTCAACTTCTACTTCCCCAAGCATGGCGACCTCGACGGCATCATCCCTGTGTGGCAAGCCTACGCCGATAGCGTACAGGCCCACCCATGCTGGCATCCCTTCAATTACCTCAACAACAGTTACCATCGCGAGGCCGACCCCGATAACATGATCGACTGCGCCACCACCCTATTACTCTCCCCTGGAGTAGCACAGATTTTCTATGGCGACGAGACAGGCCGTCGGCCTAATGCGGGAGCGATGGAGAACGTCGACAGCGACCAATCGTTCCGCTCCGACATGAATTGGGCTTCGGTCGACAGCGTCACCCTTCGCCATTTCCAACGACTGGGACAAATCCGGCGCCTCCATCCAGTCATCGCTACAGGACGACAAATCGCTATCGACAATCACACCTGCGTCCGCTTGGACGAAACCGATACCGTCCTTATCCGAGTCAATCCCGATCCGGCCATAGGTATCCCCGTAGCCTCGCTATGGCCTGACGGAACCGCTATCGAGGACCTGTACACGGGTCAGACTACCACCGTCACCAACCGAAGAGCCATGCTCCCCACCTATGCCAACAAAGTTGCTGTTCTGCGTCGCGTCCATGCCCCTAAAAGCCTTTCCGGTCATTAAGCTCGGGCGATTTCAAAAAAACTTTGCATGACAGCGGAACTATGGCAGATTTGTATTAATTTTGCGAAAACGGATAACAATAGTTCGTTAAAAATTTGAGATAAGGCTAAGCGACTCTTACCGCGAGGCCA
>CAZLSW010000107.1:0-8107 GCA_964562375.1 uncultured Muribaculaceae bacterium
CAAAGAATTAACACGAATTTCCATAATGAAACGCTATCAACATTAGTGTAAATTAAAAGAGCGTAAGCTCTTTAAATATTATTAGAATCGCAGTTAACTTATTGTTGTTCATTAGTGTTTATTCGTGGTTTCATAACTTGAGAAAGTTGAATTGCAAATTTAAGCATTATTTCTCATTACGCAAACGGGGGAAGCCGCCCACGTTAGTGGTTATTCAAGTTTTTAACCTCTCCCCCCCTATAGACAATGCCCCGCTTGGCGGGATGCCAGGCAGGGCTCTTATTGTCGAGACTGATTGTTGGCTTAGAAGGGAAGGTCGTCCTCGCCAGCTTGCGGGGAAAGCGATGGCGGAGGGGTTTGGGCGGCAGGAGCAGCGTAGCCACCCTGAGCCGGCGCGGCGGCAGGAGCGGCTGCGGGAGCGGCGGCTGCGGGAGCGTTGGCATCTACCTTTTCGGCTTTCCAGCCACGGATGCTGGTGAACCAGCGGCCTTGATACTCGCGGCTATCGATGTCGAAACTCAGCTTCACGGTATCGCCCACGTTCAAGGGATATTGGTCGGCACGCTCGCCGAAGAAGTCGAAGAACACTTTCTTGGGGTAATTCTCTTGTGTCTCAAGCACATACTCGCGCTTTCTCCAGAGGTTGCCTGCTTTGGAGGTGCCTGACGCCTCGGGGAGTGCCAGGATGATTTTTCCAGTGATTTCCATTTGGGATATTTAATGAGTTTATGATTTTTTCTTGATGCAAATTTAAGATTTTCGATTGAGGCGGCAAAGCTTTATCGGAAAATTTTATGAACATCGACAGCTCCGTTGCCGTACTGTACCCTAGCGAGATACACACCATGGCTCAGTCGGCCCAGCTCCATGCTCAGCTCGGTGCCGCGGCCTTGGGCGCTCATAACGGGCAGACCGGTAAGGGCGTAGATGTCGACACGGTCCACTCCAGCCGAGCAGCGCACGGTAAGCACCTGGTTGAGCAGTTCCCACGACTTGTCGTAGGCCAGATCGCCCACGCCTGAGTTGCCGGTGGTGGCCAACGCGCTCTCGTAATAGCCTTGGTCGAACGCGGTAACACCGAAGCGGAGGTCGGCCTCGGTCATCATCAATGTCAACTCGGTATCGTGCACCTTGTGGGCGACAACCTTAGTGGGGTCCTCGAGGTCGAACGGCTCGTCCCCCTTGGCATAATACACTGTGTAATAGCGTATTGGTGCGTCCTCGCTCTCAGGCTCGGCAGGATCCCATGTGAGGTAATAGTAGCAATCGGAGCTTTCACCCTCGGGCATCGCTATCTCAACTTCGAGATTTTGTGGCGCTCCGGGGGAGGTGACGCCGTTGTACTCCATCGGGGGGATGTGAGCGGGATATTTGAAGTAGTTGTTCTGGAGCTCGTCGTAGAGGGCTTGCACCTTGGATTCCGAGCCGATTACATGTTCAGTGCGGAAGAAGCACACACCCGACATACCCTCCTTGGCACGCACCTTCTCAATCTGGTCGGTGACCACCGAAGTAGCCCAGTTGTTGGAGCCGTCAACCATCTTGTAGGGGGCGAGGCCAACGACCAATTGGCGTCCGTAGCAGTTGTCAACCCACGTGCCCATGTTGGGGGAGAAACCGTAGGTCTCGTTCCAGTACATTTGGGGAATGAGCAGGTCGTGGTGGCCGCTTTGCATCCATTGGCAAGCGTCCTGGTACACACCGTAGGCGGTCATGTTGCCATAGCCGGGGAGATTCTTGTAGGTGCCGATGGGAGCCGCTCCCACCTTGAAGTTGGGTTTCAGCCCCTTGGCCATCTCATAGAAGTCGGCGATGAAGGTGTTTATGTTCTCGCGTCGCCAATCCTCGAGGGAAAGTCCGTCGGGGTTATAGTTGGCGTAGGTTTCCGAGTCGTCCCATCCGCTAGTTGACGGGTATCGGGTGTAGTCGAAGCTACAGCCGTCGTAGTCGTAGTTGGCCACCAACTCGCGATAAACGTCCACAAGGTACTCCCTCACCTCGGGTAACCCCGGGTCGAGGTAATAAGCGCCGTTGTACTCAAAGAGCCATTCGGGATGCTGATAGTAGACGTGGCTACGAGGGTTGTTACGGTATTTGGAGGCCTCGGAGGCTGTGCCGATGCGGTAGGGCACAATCCACGCGTGCACCTCCATGTCTCGAGCATGGCAAGCGTCAATCACCATCTGCGAGATGTCGTAGCTTTGGTTTTTGGAGCCGTCGCCCGTGAACACGCGCATAGTGGGCTGGTAGGAGGAGTCCCACGCCACATCGCCCTTCACCTGGGCTTGGAATATAATGGTGTTGAAATTGGCTTGCTGCAGGCGGTCGAGGATGTCGTTGAGCTCCTGACGCTGTTGGGCCTCGTTGTACGACGAAGGGAAGTCGAGGGCCGAGTTGGTGGTCAACCACACAGCTCTCACCTCGCTTTTAGGCTGAGCCACAGCGGTTAAGGCTAGGGCCGAGCAGGCTATAGATAGCAAAATTTGTTTCATTTCGGGATAAGGGTTGTCGCTTTAAGGTTATATATTAGGTGCAAATTTACGAAAAATTCTTGGAATTTAAGCCACATCTTTGCCCATGTGAGGATTTTTCGCTTACTTTGTGCCGCAATTAGCCAAAGATGCTACCAATCGTGCTCGACAATATAATTTTCTCGTGGCAACGCTCGGGAGGTATTTCCACCGTATGGGGCCGCGTGATACAGGCGCTTGCCGCGTCGGGCATGGACTATCGCGTGCTCGAATGGGACGGCGCCAACCGCAATGTGTGTCGTCGCGACCTGAAAATCCCCTCTTCCAAGGTTACCAAGCTCAAGGCGCTGCTCCCCATGGTAGCCCGTTACCAAGGCGTGAAATGGGGAAAGCAGGAGCCGTTCATTTTCCACAGCTCCTATTACCGATTCTGCACTAACCCCAACGCTATCAACATCTTAACCGTGCACGATTTCACCTACGAGCGATGCTCCTCGGGGTTGAAACGCGCTGTGCACCACCTCACCAAGCGGCGTGCCATCCAGCGTGCCGACCGTGTGATATGCGTGTCGTCAAACACCCGCGATGACCTGCTCCATTACGTGCCTGGGGTGGACCCCGACAAAGTGAGGGTGATATACAACGGCGTGGACGAGAAATTCCGCCGACTGAGCGACCACAAGCGTTTCCGTTCTGGTACCAAGCCTTTCCTCCTATATCTGGGGGAGCGCACCGGCTACAAGAACTTCCGAATCGCCGTCGAGACCGCCCAACTGATGGGTATCGAGCTGAAAATCGCTGGTCCTCACCTCAATGGCCGTGAACTCAATTGGCTCACGCGCATGCTCGACGACCGCTACCAGTCGCTGGGATACGTCGACACTTGCACCCTAAACCGTATGTTGAACGAGGCGTTCGCTCTTATTTATCCTTCTGCCTATGAGGGCTTTGGCCTGCCGATTGTGGAGGCGCAGAAGGCTGGTTGCCCGGTGCTCGCTCTCAATTCCTCCTCCCTGCCCGAGGTGATGGGCGACGAGACCATGCTGGTGGACGAGCCTGACCCCAAGGCATTTACCCAAAAGGCGTGCCAGTTGTACGACCACTCAGTGCGCGAGCACGTAATCGCCCAAGGGATAAAAAACGCCGAACGATTCTCCTGGAACCAGATGGCCCAGCAGTACCTCGACCTTTACCGTGAAGTATCCCAATAATTATCTATAGGCCCTATTAGCCCCATAAGCCCCATAAGCCCCATAAGCCCCATAAGCCCTATAAGCCCCATGCTCCTCCACCGCGTTACCACCCTCAACGACCCCGCTTTGGCCCCTTACGCGCGATTGACCGAGAGCCAGCTGCGGCAGGGGGAGGGAGTGATGATTGTGGAGAGCCCCAAGGTGATAAAGGTAGCGTTGGAGGCTGGCTATCAGCCCATTTCACTCCTTTGCGAGGATCGACATATCACTGGTGATGCCGCCGAAATAATAGACATGTGCCCCGATGAAATGCCCGTTTACACTGGCGAACGACCGATGTTGGAATCCCTAACGGGCTATAAATTGACCCGAAGCGTATTGTGCGCTATGCATCGCCCCCAATTGCCATCGGTGGAGGAGGTGTGCGGCAACGCGCGCCGCGTGGCTGTCATCGACCAAGTGTGCGATACCACCAATATCGGTGCCATATTCCGCTCGGCCGCTGCACTGGGAATCGACGCTGTGCTCTGTACGCCCGGCACCTGCGACCCTTGGAACCGACGGTCGATACGCGTGTCAATGGGCTCGGTGTTTCTCGTTCCGTGGACTTGGCTCCCATCGGGACACGATTTTAACGACGTTTTGCGTTCTCTTGGATTCAAGACAGTAGCGATGGCGCTGACCGATCGCTCGGTGCCTATCGACGACCCCGCTCTCAACACCGAGCCGCTACTGGCTATTGTCCTTGGCACCGAGGGTGACGGCCTTGCCCAGCGAGTGATTGACGGTTGCGACTACACAGCACGCATTCCCATGCATCACGGGGTAGATTCACTCAACGTCGCGGCCGCCTCGGCCGTCGCTTTCTACCAGTTAAGACTCCACTAAAATTTTACTAATTTTTCAATTCAAATTTAGTTAATCTATTAGATATCAGCCGTTTTACTTTAGTAGACGTTTACTAAAACTTTTAACCGGCGATTTCACAGGGTCAAGGGTGAGTGTACCTTTGCGAAAAAAGTTCAACAACACTCATAACCCCAATATGAAAACGACCATCTTCACAATGCTTTTCGCGGCAACAGCCCTGATGGCTGGAGCCCAAACTTACTATTTCGATTTCGGAGGCTCGGGCACGCGTGGCACCTTAACCACCAACCCCGATGACAACGGTAACTACTGGAACAACATCGCTCCAGCAACCGAGAGCGCCCAGTCAATCGACGCAAAGACCGCTTTTGACGCACTTATGCAAGCCGACGGCACAGCTACCGAGGTGAGCCTCGTCCTGTGTAACGCCTGGGGCGTGAACTCGGCTGGTGGCCTCACATCCCCCTCCTCGGAATTGCTTGGCGATTTGGCAGTTGCCACAGCCACAACCGATTACATGTTCAACACCAACAATAGCGACGGTGGCCGTTCATTCGTGATACGCGGCTTGGACACCTCCAAGGCTTATCGCTTCACCATCTTCGGCACCCGTTCGGCAAGCGACGCCCGCATTGGCCGCTACACCATCACCGGCGAGAACGGCTGGGCTACCACCATGCAGGTTGCAGGCACGGGCATCGGCCACAACGGTGAGAACCAGAACACCGACAACACCCCCGTCAGCGACCTCATCTACCCCGACGCCTCGGGCAACATCACTTTCTACCTCTGCAACGAGACAACCACCTATGTACCAATCTCTTGCATGAAGATGGAAACTGTGGAATCCACCCGCGAGTATCCCGGCACCGTAGCCCGCACAATGCTATTCGATTTTGGTAGCAACGGCTCCACAGCCTCACGAGGAGGCACCACCGAGGGCAATTGGAACAACATCGTCAACAACAGCAACAATGCCTGCGCCGCCGGCTCGGAATTTGCCAATCTCATTGACACTAAGGGAAATGACACCGGGGCCAAACTCACTGTCGACACGCAATTTTCCACCAACGGCTACACCTCGGGAGGCGGCCTTACCTCCCCATCAGCCGACTACCTTGGTGACCTCGCCGTAGAAACAGCCACTTACGACTACTTCTACACCGAAACAACTCAGACAGAGCGCAGCATGACCCTTTCGGGTCTCGACCCCCAGAAAAGCTACCGATTCCATATCTTCGGCTCGCGCAACCACGCCGATTGCCGCCTTGGCCTTTACCACATTGAGGGATTGAATGAATCCTATGGCGCACAGCAAGTTGCGGGAAATAATTTCAGCTCTACCGCGAGCCAAAACACCAAGAATATCCTCGTCACCGACCCGGTTTTCCCCACTTCAGAAGGTACCATCGTCCTCACCGTCATCAACAACGCCAAAACCTTGGTCGCTCTTTCCTGCATGAAGATAGAGGAACTTACCGACGTAACTCGCCCCGACATCGTTACCGTCACCTCGGTTACACTTTCTGGCAACAACCTGATCGACGGCGAATTAACCTCGTTTACTTCAAGCGATCGTAAAAACTGGCAGCTCTGGGCCAAGCTCCCCGAGGGTGAGATTCCCGTCACTGTCGTTACCGACAAGGGGACATCCACAGTTGTCGCCCAAGTTCCTTCAGCAGGTATCTACCAATTGACCTACAACGCCGATGATCAAGCTGTTACCCTCTTTGAATGCACCTACTTCTGCGTCGAAGGCTCAGCAGTGGGTGGCTGGAACACCACAGGCCTGGAAATGAGCTACATCGGCCAAGGCCAGTGGCGTTATCACGGATTGCTTGAGGGTTACGACAAAACCTCCGACTCGGGTCGCGTCAACTTCGTCATGAACAAGTCGTGGAGCAACCAGTACAAGCGCGTGAGCGGCTCCACAAGCCAGCTCGCCCTCAACTCGGGCGACGATATCCCCTTGAATCCAGGCAATTACAAAATCACCGTCGACCTCAACGCCATGACGTGGGAAATAGCCAACGGTGCCGACACTCTCGACCCCCTGCGCATCACCGTGATGGGATCCTCAGTCTCCAACGGCCAGGGTGCCGACAACAACGAGGGCTACGCCTACATGTACAACGACCTCCTCAACAGCCGCTATGTAGCCAAGGAGAGCGACAACGCCTTCTATATCTCCAACATCGCCATCAACGGCAACTCCTCGGTAAGCCTGTTGAATCGATTCGACGACCTACAGCGCGAGTATGGCAGCTACGTGATCTACGCCATCTCGCTGGGTAATGAGGGTATACACGGCGCAAGCAACCAGCAAGCAATCTACGACCAGTTCAAAACCAATATGCAGACGCTTATCTCCCGCGCCCGCGAGGACGGCAAAACTCCCGTGGTGATGAACAACTATACCCGTGCCGACTTCACCGCCGACGATTACACCTACATCAAGCGCATGAACGAGGAGATTGCCCGCTGGGACGTGCCTTCAATCAACATGTTGGGAGCTATCGACAACGGCTCCGGGCAATGGGCCTCGGGATACGATATCTCCACCGATATCTACCATCCCAATACCCTGGGTCACCGCGAATTCTTCTACGCCATGGTTCCCTCAATGTTCGACGCGCTCGCCTCGGGCAAAACCTTGACCATGAACCGCATAAACGACCAAGCACTGTGCCAGTTGGCACAAGGGCAGGACATCACCGTCATTCCTGAATCTACCGTCCACTCCTTCACCGTAGCCCTTACCGCCTCAGCCGCTGAATCGGCTCAGATAGTAAAAGTTATCGACAGCTCCGATAATACGATCACCCTCGCTTGGAATGGCAGCGATTACGTGGTGAAAGTAGGTGACGAGAGCAAAATCACCTACTCTCCCAAGGCACGCGCCACCGTAAGCGAACTCGTCCTCACCCACAACTACGCAGCAAAGCAACTTGCCCTTATTGTCGACGGCGAGAGCGTAGGCACCACCACTCTGGAATTTGAACCGGTAGAGGTAACCGTGGGCGACTCCCAGGCCACAACCAACATCTCGGTGGGCGAGCTGATGTTCTACCGATCCTCGATGATGACCAACTACCCCTTCGCCGACAGCCAGCTCAACAAATCCTCGCTCGAGATTTACTCGGCGCTTACCTCCGGCACCGCCACCGGCACCCTCCCCAACCTGGCCATGTCGACCAACGCCGCCCAGTACAACGCCGCTCTTTCTTCCGGGATTGCCAGTAATGGCCTCGACGCTACCCCTGCTCTCAAGGTCACTCCCGGCACTGGCTCCATCACCCTCGACGCCACCCACCCTACCACGGTGGTAATCGCCAACCCTTTGGGACAAGTGCTACGCGCGGTTGACGTTGACGGCACCCTTCGCCTCGACGGCTTTCGCCCCGGTATATACATCGTCAACAATATAAAAACAGTAGTTAAGTAGGGATTCCCCTATAGGCCCTATAGGCCCCATAAGCCTTATAAGCCCCATAAGCCCTATAGGATAAGGAAAAAACTTGGCGTATGGGTCAAATTGCAGGATAAATTGACATAGGTTCGCGTCAATGGGTC
>CAZLSW010000108.1:0-8054 GCA_964562375.1 uncultured Muribaculaceae bacterium
CCGTGACCATCGTCCTGGAACTCGATGGAGGCACCTGTGTCGGCACCTACACCCCTTAAACCAACCTTATCAAGAGATAGTCGACAATCTCCTGCCATTGAGCATTGCAATGTAAAAGAAATGTATCATCCATAAATTAACAACCGATAGACCAATGAACAACAAAAACGAAAAACCGACACTCGTTCCTGCCAGTCTGGATCTCCTTCAAGAGATGGAGCAGATTCAGATCAAAGGAGGGAACGCTCTTATGGATGCATGGGCCATTTATGGTAACAAATGCTCTGTTGTGTACACTTACTGCGATGGGGCACATTGTGTTGCCACCTGCTTCCCAACTCAGGCTGACGGGTCTTGTACGCCCCCACCAACCGAGGGCGAATGATAGAGAGGGCATCGGATGCCCTCTCTATCATTACTATTAGTATTGACTTAATTATGCAACACATGCAACCTAACCCCTACCTCGTTTCAATAGCGGAGAATGAACTGTCTTGGATTTACAACACCTTGACAGAAGGGTATTTCTCTGTCCAATCTCGGCATCTGTCACAATACATGGATATATTGAAGAACCCATTGGCGGCGCATCCCTCATTTGATCCCTTTTTGAGCAAGATGCTACTGGGCGGATTTGTATTAGATGCCGATACGGATGTGAAGACTTTGGTTTCTAATAAATTTAGTGCTCAACTTCGGCCCTGGGAATATCGGGCCATGATATTACCTACATACCAATGTAACCTTCGCTGTTGGTATTGTATACAACGCCATGAAAACACTAACATGACTCCCACAATGCTCACATGGGTATCTCATCACATTGAGCGTAGATTACGGGACATCCCGGATATCCAACATTTCCGGCTGTCATGGTTTGGAGGTGAACCTTTGCTCCAATTTGAAAAAGTAGCTTACATAACTAAACAGTGCAAAGACCTTGCGTCCTCCATGAAGAAGACTTTTTCATGCGATATCACAACCAACTCAACCTTGTTAACGCCGAATCGGATCAATGAACTCAATCTGGCTGGTGTGGACTCATATCAGATAACAATTGATGGCGATAAAGAGAGCCATGACAAAGTGAAATGTTTACACAACGCATCGGCTTTTGACAAAGTAATTGACAACATTAATTGTATCTGTCAAGTTTCTAATTGCATATTGAGGTTCAATTATACCAAGGGAAACCTAGATCCGGAACTATTGGTGGGACAATTGGACAGGAAGGTTTCAAAGGAAGTGCGCACAAATATTAGATTTTTAATCTATAAGGTTTGGCAAGAGAAAGACACTCCAGAATTACAACAAAAAGTAGCCGCATTGTTCTTATTGGCTCAAGACGCTGGATTCAATCCCTACTATGCGACCACAGGGCTGTGCTACGCCGATCAGGCCCACTTTGATTGCTTTTACCCTAACGGAGTGATCGGGAAATGTGATAATCACCTTTTAGTGGAAGAAAATACCCGATTTGACTCAGATGGCAACCTTATACGTAAGTCGCACCCGAAACTTGCAACTCCCTTGTTGGAGCAACTGGGAGATGGGGACTGCAGGGAATGCGTGTATCTACCGATATGCTGGGGGCCTTGTTACTCAAAACGCAAAGCCATGTATCAACATCACCAAAAAATCCGGTGTCCCTACACCGATAAACACAAGATTTTTTCCAAGTATATTTTGGATAAAATTTATCATAGGATATGAAGGCTCAGTACCGATGGGGAGCTCTCTGGGTTCTGAGTTGGTGGGGTGCTGTATGCCAAGCGGGAGAACCAGCAGACTCCATTGGAGCCGTGTCACTAAACGAAGTGGAGGTGACCTCGCAAAACTTAATGCACAAGGGGGACCACATGGTCATCATCCCGCCCAAAGAAGTAGCTCAAACATCCATTGGAATCATACCACTCCTCAATGCATTGGCTCTCCCAGGGGTTAATGTAGATATGGTGAATAAAACGGCCACAATCTATCAAGGGAGCGTTATATATCAAATCAACGGTGTGGAGAAAAGCAGGAACCAAGTCTTGTCCTTGTCTCCTCGCCAAATTCTCCGCATCGAATATTATGACGCCTGCCCCATGCGATATGCCGACCAAGAAGGCGTAGGTGGAGTGTTGAATTTCGTGTTGCGAGATCCGGAACAAGGTTGGATTGTGCAAGAGAACATAACTGTCACCTTTACATCCCCTAGATTTGAGAATAGCACCAGACTTCAATACAATCGAGACAAAAACCAGTGGCTTGCCGGATATTCCATGTGGAGCCATGACACACGGCATCGCAATATAGAAATATCCGAAAGCTATCGCGGGGCTCAATCCCCAATGATACGCAATATCACTACTTCCAACGCTCCTTTCAAATACCTTATCAACGAACCCTATATAGAATGGAGCGCCACCCCCGACTCTCTCTGGGTCATAATCTCCAACCTATCGCTTAACACGCTAAACAATAGCGGACACCAAGAATCGGTAGGCGAGGTGACAGTTGCTTCCATGCGAACCCCTTACACTTCTCTTCAAGAAGACAAGCGCTCATCGCTCCTCCCCCAGCTGGATCTCTACGCGAAAAGAACCGCTCCCAACAAGCACACGTTTGAGGTCAATATGGTAGGCTCATATTTTCATGGCACCAATTCCTGGCTCTACCACGAAGATCCCCAATCGCACGTTGGGGACTACTCTTACCATATCAAGGGACGACGATGGTCTCTTACATCCGAAACCCGGTACTCTATGCCGTTGCGTAAAGGCCGCTTAACCCTAGGGCTACGGGACAAATACGCTCAAAATCGTAGCGATTATGAAGGCCTGCTCACCCAAACGTCATCCAAAATCTTTACAAATCACTTCTATGCCTATGCCTCACTATTCTGGCCAATCGGACCAGTGCGCTGTACCGTAGGCGAGGGACTCAGGATATTCTCTTCAAAGGAAAGGGAATTGAACCACTTTACTGCCTATGTTACCAATCTCAACGTCCAATACCGTCCCTTGCCGCAACTGAACCTGCGTTTATATTTCTCCTACAATCCTACTTCGCCTACCGCCAGCCAGCTCGACGCAACTCTGGTACAAGTAGATGATTATAATGCCACAAGAGGTAATCCGAAATTGAAAGTGCAAGGCAACTATCTTCTACATCTCGCTGCTAACTATTCCATTGGCCCTTTCTCGGTTACATGGGTTAATCGCATGAACTACATCAAAGACGCAATTTGCGGGGTAGTGAAATATGAGAACAACATATATGTGGTCCAACAAATCAATGCCAATCGATATATGCATATCTTTTCCCAACTTGACTGCTCATTAAATTGGAAGATGGGGTCCTGGGCTTGGACTGCGGTCGGAAATATAGAGATAAATCGTTACGACAGCGATCTCTATCGAGGACACTCATTAGCATCGAATCAGTTCCTATACCAACTGCATCTTCTCGCATGTTTTAAGGAGAAACTTCAATTCCAATTAACATGGGAACCTCACTACACTACCCAATGGGGAGAAACCACAACCTATACCAGCTCTAAACTCACAGGGGCCATTACCTATGCCTGTCACCCTTTTGATTTTTCCTTGCTGGGTCAATGGCTTGGGGGACGCTCTTTCTTGCGAGGAACCACCCATAGCCCCATATTACATAAAAGCAGTTGCGTTCGTTATCCCAAAATGGATAATACCATTTGCCTCAACATTGGATTCTCGTTTGCCACCGGGAAACAAATCAAGCAACAGAGAAAAGGCCTCTCTAACAAGGATTCTGAAGCTGGCATGCGTTATCTTGGCGATTAATGCGATATGGCATCCATGGTTTTCATTCGCCAGCGTGACGGTATGCAGTGTGGAGTGGCGTGCCTGGCTATGGCCTCTGCCGCATTTGGGCATCGGTATGCCATGAGCGAGCTTGAGAGATGGTGTACCCTTACCCATGAAGGTGTGTCGCTCAAAGGTATCGCCGACGGGGCAAAGGCTTTGGGTATCGAGACCAAAGGCGTCAAGTCGACCATTGACGAGTTAGCGGAATGCCCGCTGCCCGCAATTCTTCATTGGAATCAGAACCATTTCGTAATGCTCTATAAGGTAAACCGGCGGGGCACAAGGTTTTGGATCGCTGATCCGGCCAAAGGTAAATATACCGTCAACCGCGATGGGCTGCGCAAGCACTGGGTATCGACCAAGAGCCATGGCCAGGAGAAGGGCATCGCACTGCTCTTGGAACCCACCGAGGAGTTCTATGAGCGGCAGCCGGCTTACTATGGCGAACGGCGCTCGTTCCGGTTCCTGTGGGAATACATCCTGCAATACAAGCGGTATTTTGGCCAAATCGTGTTGGGATTGCTCCTTGGCTGCGTGCTGCAGCTGATACTGCCGTTCCTCACCCAGTGGATCGTCGACTTGGGCATCAAGCACGGCGACATCCGGCTTATTTGGCTGATACTGCTTGGCGAGCTTATGATCGTGGCGGGGCGCACGGCCACCGATTTCATCCGAAGGTGGCTGCTGCTCCATATCTCGATGCGCATCAACATATCGCTGGTGAGCGACTTCTTCATCAAGCTGCTGAAGCTGCCGATGTCGTTCTTCGACACCAAGCTCACGGGCGACCTGCTGCAGCGCATGGGTGACCACCAGAGGGTGCAGTCGTTCCTTACCAACCAGGTGCTGAGCGTCACATTCTCGATGCTGTCGTTCGCTGTGTTCGGCCTGGTGCTGCTGATCTACGACCCGCTGATATTCGCGGTATTCGTCCTTGGCAGCGTGGTTTACGGGCTGTGGATTGCCAAGTTTCTGCGCCGGCGCAAGGTGCTCGATTACGAACTTTTCGAGCAGCAGGCCATAAACAACAACCGCACCTACCAGTTCATCACCTCTATGCAGGAGATCAAGCTACAGAATTGCGAGCGGCGCCGCCGATGGGAGTGGGAAGACACCCAGGCCGACCTTTTCGACGTGCAGATGCGGGCCATGCGGCTCGAGCAGACCCAGCAGGCTGGGTCGATTTTCATCAACGAGGTGAAGAATATCCTGATTACCGTGCTGGCGGCGACGGCGGTGATCAACGGGCAGCTCTCGCTCGGCGCGATGCTCGCTATCCAGTACATCGTGGGACAACTCAACTCGCCCGTGCAGCAGCTCATGCAGTTCATCTACTCGCTCCAGGACGTGAAGATCTCTCTTGAGCGCATCAATGAGATTCATGGCCGCGACAACGAGGAGGGATATTCGCCCCGGATCAAGGGGTTTACTGCCGACAAGGACATATCGCTGCGCTTCATCGATTTCAAGTACGACCCACACGCCACCGAGAACACCTTGGAGGACATCTCTTTCGAAATCCCCGCTGGGCACGTCACCGCCATCGTCGGGGCCAGCGGCAGCGGCAAGACCACACTGATCAAACTCATGCTCGGCTACTACCACCCCACCGGAGGCTATATCAAGGTGGCCGACAAGGATCTTGACAAATACGACCTCAAATGGTGGCGCCAGCAGTGCGGCGTGGTGATGCAGGACGGGGTGATATTCTCCGAGTCCATCGCCCGTAACATCGCGGTGGATGATGGCGAGATTGACACCGAGCGACTCGAACAAGCCGCCCGCATCGCCTGCATCCACGATTTCGTGATGTCGCTGCCGCTGAAATACGACACCAAGATCGGTCCCGACGGTGTGGGGATGTCCCAGGGCCAAAAGCAGCGCATCCTCATAGCCCGCGCCGTCTACAAGAATCCCTCCTACATCTTCCTCGACGAGGCCACCAACGCTCTCGACGCCGAGAACGAGCGCGCTATCGTGCAGAACCTGCGGGAATTCTACCGGGGGCGCACCGTGGTGATCGTGGCCCATCGCCTGTCGACCGTGCGCGACGCCGACCAAATCGTGGTGCTCGACAAAGGCCGTCTGGCCGAGATCGCCAACCACGACATCCTGATCCTCAAACGCGGCAAATACTACAACCTCGTCAAAAACCAGCTCGAATTAGGCTCATGAACACGAATACCGACCCCTGTGCTAATAATGCCGATAACAACATTGGCAATCACTCCGGCACCCACGACAAGATAGAACTGCGCTCACAGAAAGTGCGCCGCCTGATCGGCGACGTCCCCGGCGGACTTGTCCGCTGGGGCATCGCCCTCATCGCCCTTATCTTCGCCTTGCTGATCATCGCCCTGGTCTGCCTCCCTTACCCCTACAGCGACGGCGAATCCATCCTCTCCCACCTGATTACTCCGATTAAATCCTCCCCTGACGCGCTGAACTTTTAACACACAAATCCATATTTACATAAAACCATATTTACATAAATACATAAACAAGCATTTACATAAACAGAATTGTCGGATTGTTGTCAATGACTATGGCAATGGCAATGGCGACACTTCAATTCTTTGAGTCATTGGGGAAGGGATGCATTGGCGAATACCTCTTGTGATAATTACAACTTTGAAAATGTCGCAAATTCCGACAATGTTTCGCACCTTTGTCTTGCATTACCACCAGCACAACATCACATTTTTCATGAAAGGAACAGCCCCAACAACCCAGAATATATTTCATCCCAGCGAGATCCAACCCTATGTAAATACACATTTGCATAAATCAAGATTTGCATAAAAACACATTTACATAAATACATATTTTTTCATAGACACATAAATCCATATGCCTGAGAAACAACCGCTTACCACACCAATCATTGACACCAATACCTCCCCTATCGGCCCTTTGCGGACCGATATCAACTTTGAGGCCATCATCGCAAACCCTCCCTATACCACCACACAACAAGCACGCCGAGCCACATCATTTAATCTCAACCCTGACGTATTCCAAAGATTCAAAGAAACGTGCGTGGCCAACCGCCAATCCATGTCGCACGTCATCGAGCAATTCATGCGCGACTACGCCGATACCCACTAATGCCGTCTTTCTACAATGAAAAGCCTGATATATCTCATCACAGCGGCCATTATCGCCCTATTGGCATCTTGCGAAAGCCGGCAAAGCCACAACCCGCAGCTGACGAGGATCTATGCCTTGAGCGAGAGCGACCCGGCAGCCGCCCTGGCCGCCCTCGACTCAATCAACCCTGATGGTCTTTCTGGTCAGGATCGCCACTACTATGATTTCCTACAGGTCAAGGTCAACGACAGGAACTATGTAAGGCACACATCTGACAGCCTCTACCTCGCTGTATACGACTACTACAAGAGCGACAAAGCGATGCTTCCCGAAGTGCTCTATTACGGCGGCCGCGTCTACAGCGACCTCGGCGACTACCCCATAGCCCTTCAGTATTTTCAAGACGCCCTTGACGCAACCCCCGAGGGTGATCTTAATCTGCGAGGCCATATTCTCAGCCAAACCGGTCGGCTTTTATCCCAGGTACGGCTGTATGATCAGGCGATTCCATACCTCAATCAGGCATTACATATAGATTCCATAGACTTATCGTCCTATAACTTGCTGTATAATTTTCTGTTGCTTGGATATGTGGATTTTTATAAGAATGACCTTGAGCAGGCCAATGTCCAATTCCTAAAAGCAAAAGAATGGTCCAACGGGATGTCTCGCCAAGAGCAAGCCAATGTGGATGTGTGGATTAGTGAGACGCAACGCAAGGCTGGGAAAATCAAGGAAGCACTCGCCACGATCCGCAGCGCAATGGACAGTGTTGCCCCGGAGTATAGAAACCTTGCACTAACAAGCGCTTCACGCACATATTTGGAGGCCGGCATTGAAGACACTGCCTATACTTATGCCGTTGAATTGGCTAATAGCCAAAATCAAAATAATAGGCATCTGGGATATGAATGTCTACTCTCACCCGTATTGCTTCATCTAAGCCCCTCTGACTCGTTGGTGGCTTATGCGCGCCAATATCAATCTATCTTGGAACAACACCTAAGTAGCCACGATGCGGAGCGCACAACCATCCCCGACAGTCATGAGCTATGGCTCGATTTGGAAAATATCGTACCACAGTCAAGCCCAGAGTTCATGAAACGACTACGGTTGTTAATCGGACATGAGCCA
>CAZLSW010000109.1:0-8040 GCA_964562375.1 uncultured Muribaculaceae bacterium
CATCCCCACATTATCAAATAATTATGCCACTTTTTTATCCCGAACTGGGGTAAAAGGGGATCGGAGGCATGCCCATGGCTATGCTCTCCCAACAGGCATAGCCCACCGCCAATCAAGCCGATGGCCAATCCAATGTATTTCAGCTTAGTACCTTTCTCTCCGAGGAAAACGACGGAGAGGATGAACACCCACACAGGGTCGATGTTCATTATCAGCGTTACGGGTATCGGGCTGGTGTAGGTCAAAGCCTCGTTAAGGCAGAAGATATAGAAGAAGAACACACCAGCGCCAAGGCCCATCAGCTTCCACTTAGCCGCCGTGGTAAATCCCTCTCGCGCAGGC
Organism: uncultured Muribaculaceae bacterium; assembly: GCA_964562375.1. Lineage (GTDB taxonomy): Bacteria > Bacteroidota > Bacteroidia > Bacteroidales > Muribaculaceae > JAJPXC01. The sequence goes on from CAZLSW010000109.1 coordinate 343, forward strand.
TTGTAAAACAACGATATCGCCCAAAACGACAGCGCGCCCCACACGAGTCTCACCACCGTCATCCCGCGAGGATCCACCCATCGCGGTTGCAGATAGCGTATACAGTTGTAGTCCAGGCCATACGTCAATTTGGCCAGGAGCATATTCACATTGCCTTTCAGAAGATTACCCCATTTTTTCATGTCGAAACGTCGTTATAGCTACTTATATAACGACAAGGCTGGGGTAAAGTTCTATTCCCATCAAGCCACGGTGCCCCGCGGTTTGCCGCGGGGGTGGCATGATTAGGTCTTAGCGGTAGAGCACTTTCTTGTACTCGTTGCCGCGGCGCAGGATGTAGAGGTGGCCCGATTGAGGCTGGGATACCAAGCGGCCGTCGATAGTGTAATAGCGCGGCTCCATCGAGTAGGGGTTCTCGGCCTGAAGATCGAAAACGCCAGTCATGTCCTTCTCGGTGATGGTGATGGTGTTGTTGTCGAAATTGACGGTCACGTCGTAGGTGCCGGGGGTGACAGCCCAAGCGTAGGTGTCGCCAATACCGTCGCTACCTCCTTCGTTGCGCACGAACGTCGTGGGGGTATCCTTCACCAAGTCGGCATTGCTGGAAGCGGCTCCGAAGCGGTCGGAGGCGTTGACTGTGGTCCAATCGGTTGACGTGGAGCCAAGCGCCGACGCCAGGCTGAAGTAGGCCTTCTCGTTGCTGTCGACGGCCTTGAAGGTGACGTAGGAGGCGGTAAACACGCGGCCGTTCTTGGCCATATATACACCCTGGCTGGGATCCCAACTGCTCGAGTCGAGATTGCCCAAGATATACAACTCCTCGGGAACATCCAGATACCCAGCGGGATAGATCGTGATTGTCATCGCCGAGAGGTCGACCTTTATGTCATAGGTGCCATTTGCGATTTTCCAAGAATATGCGCTCCCGGGATCGGAGGAAAACGCCGTCACGGTCTTGGTATCTCCCTGAGCGATAGCCTCGTCCTTGGAGGAAGCCCCATAGCGGGTAGAGGTATTCACCACATCCCAACTGCTACCTAATTTAGTCACCAGTGAAAAATAGGAAGAGGAACTTCCACTTAGCGTAAAGGTGACATTAGAGGCCGTATACACGCTCCCCTTTTTGGTCATCGATATGCCCGCGCTAGTATCCCAGCTGCCAGTGGAAAGGTTACCCACAATATACAAATTGCTGGGATAGGTGTCGCTGGTGCTGCTCTTGGTCCAGATGCAGTAGTCGGTGCCGTAGCAGTACTGGTCGCTATCCGAGTAACCATCGGGCGTTACCATCTCCGAACCGATCTTGACGGCCAACGTACCCTTTGTACCGTACACCTCAGCCAAGTAACATGTTGAGGTGGTGCGCAATACCTTCACCTCCGACGTGTTGGTGATGCCCACCGAGTTGCGAGCCGAGATCATGCGTGCTATCTGGTCGCCGCAGGCGGTCCAGTGGGGCCAGAACACGCAGGGTGTGCCCGGCGAACAGATCATGAACGCGTTAGCCGCTGCCCAGTTGCCGTTAAACTTGTCGCCGTCGTTGCGATATGTGTCGTGATTGTCGATAAACGTCACCGCGAGCTGCTGATACCAATGGTGGATCATGCCAGCAGGCTTGGGCGTAGTGCCGTTCTCGTACCATACGAGTTTCGACAAGTCGCCCGAATGGAACGCCGAGTTGACCGCGTATTTGAACGGGAAGTCGAACGCCGCCGACTCGCCACCTGTGTTCTCAATCCACGTGGCCACGTTATCGTAAGAGGAATCCCAATACTCGCCCACGCTGTAGGTGGGGTTGGCGTAAGTGTTATACATTTTTGTATAATATCCGGCGTAACCCTTCACCATGTCCAAGCGGAAGCCCACGTAGCCCCACGTGTCGAGCAAGCACTTGCAGTAGTTCTTACAATTGAGCTGCACGTTGGCGTTGGTGTGGTCAAGGTCGCGCGAGCCGTTGAAATCGTCCCCCTCGTCGGCTGCGCCGCGGGCCATGCCGGCGTAATAGTCGCCACCCTGGCTCCACACCTCATCGGTGGAGCAGATACCATCAGTGCCGATTTGATAGGTAACGCCGTTCCACGTCTCGGCTGGGAAGTCAACCCAGTTGCTCACACCGTTACGGTGATTTATCACCACGTCGGCGATAAAGCCCACACCCTTATCTTTATAGGTGGAGATCATGGTTTTCAACTCCGATTCGGTGCCCATGTCGCTATTATGGTTGGTGAACCAATAGATAGGCATATAGCCTTGTCCACCAGTCGACTTGGCGCTGTTGGGCACCCATATCAACTTGAAATAAGGCGACAATTCGTCAACTTTGGCCGTGAGCTGTGTCCACTTGGTCTCTGTCTGGTAAGAATCCCAATAGAAACCTTGCAACATCACACCCTCGTAAGCCGCGGGCCAACCGATGGCGCCGGCATTGGACGTGGCCAATAAGCCCAGCCCGAGCAAAAGCACTTTTCCTGTTCTCATATCTCTATCTTGGTATTTAGTGTACGGTATTATTGTCGCGAAGTTAATAAATATCTCCAAATAGGTAAATAAAAATTTGCGCAAGGGGCGTATTAAAGAAAAATTTCACTAATTTCGCGTCGGCGTATTGTGATGACGCCCCATGTAACCTCTAATATCATCCATTCGACTGACATAAATCATCATTATTTTACAGTATACCTAAAATGGCAGAAAAGAAAGAAAAACTGTTCGACCAGTTCCCGGCGGTTTCCACCGAGGAGTGGCGAGCAAAAGTGGACGCCGACCTCAAAGGCGTGCCATTTGAAAAGAAGCTCGTTTGGCGCACGAACGAAGGCTTCAACGTACAGCCAATGTACCGTGCCGAGGACATCGAGGGACTGAAAACTACCGACTCCCTTCCCGGCGAATTTCCCTACGTGCGCGGCACCCGCAGCGACAACAACGACTGGCTCGTGCGCCAAAACATCAACGGCGACACCCCCGAGCAGTGCAACTCCACTGCTCTTGACGTGCTCAACAAGGGCGTTACCTCGCTGGGCTTCCGCGTGGAGGATCCCGCCGAGTTGCGCACCCTGCTGAAGGACATCTACCTCCCCGCCGTGGAGATCAACATCCACTGCTGCGGTCGCAAGGCCCTGGCCGTCGCCACGGAGCTTGTGGCTATCGCCAAGGAGCAGGGTTGCCTCGAGCAACTCCACGGCTCGATCGGCTTCAACCCCTTCGGCCGCATCCTCAAGAAAGGCAAAGAGATGACCGCCAACGACATCGTGGCCCTCGCCAAGCCCCTGATTGAGGCCCTGAAGGACGCACCAAAGATGCGTTGCTTGGCCGTCGACTCGGTAATGTTGACCAACGCCGGCGCCTACATCTTCCAGGAATTGGGCTACGCCCTCGCTTGGGGGGCCGAGTGGCTCACCATTTTGACTGACGCCGGTCTTAGTGCTGACGAGGTGGCCTCACGCATCAAGTTCAATATGGGCGTTTCTAGCAACTACTTCATGGAGCTGGCCAAGTTCCGCGCCGCTCGCATGCTCTGGGCTCAGGTGGCCAAGCAGTACGGCTGCTCCGACGAGGCTTGCAAGATGATGGTGCAGGCCGAGACCTCTCGCTTCAACCAGACTATCTACGACGCTCACGTCAACCTCCTGCGCTCGCAGACCGAGGCTATGTCGGCCGCTTTGGCCGGTGTCGACTCTATCACCGTCACCCCGTTCGATATGCCTTACAAGCGTCCCGACGAGTTCTCGGAGCGTATCGCCCGCAACCAGCAGCACCTGCTCAAGGAGGAAAGCCACCTCGACAAGGTGGTCGACCCCGCCGGCGGCTCCTACTACGTGGAGACCCTCACCGTTTCCATCGCCCAGGAGGCCTGGAAGCTCTTCCTCGACGTTGAGGACAAGGGCGGTTTCCTCGCTTGCGCCAACAACGGTAATGTTCAAGCCCAGGTGAAAGCATCCTCCGAAAAACGCCACACCGACATGGCTCGACGCAAAGAGATTTTGCTGGGCACCAACCAGTTCCCCAACTTCAATGAGATGGGCGCCGACAAGATCGAAATCCAGGAGTGCACCTGCCACTGCCAAGATGGCGCCTGCGAGGAGACGAAGATCGACACCCTGTCGTTCAAGCGCCAGGCCAGCGACTTTGAGGACCTGCGCCTCGCCACCGAGCACGCCGCGAACCGTCCCAAGGTGTTCATGTTGACCATCGGCAACTTGGCCATGCGCCTGGCTCGCGCACAGTTCTCCAGCAACTTCTTCGGCTGCGCCGGATACGAGATCATCGACAATATCGGCTTCGACACCGTTGAGGCCGGCATCAACGCCGCAATGGAGAAGGGCGCCGACGTGGTAGTCCTCTGTTCCAGCGATGACGAATACGCCACCTACGCTCCCGAGGCGTTCAAGCTGCTGGACGGCCGAGCCGAGTTTGTTGTCGCAGGCGCTCCCGCTTGCACCGACGAGCTCAAGGCCCAAGGCATTGAGAACTTCATCCACGTGCGTTCCAACGTCCTTGAGACCCTCCAGGGCTTCAACGACCGCCTTCTTAAGAAATAATTCACATCAAATAGCTCAAAAATCATGAGACCTGATTTCAAAAACATCAACATCCAATCCGACGCTTTTGATGTGAAACACGCACCAATCGCGCAGGGCGAGGAGTGGCTCACCCCCGAGCTGATCCCCGTGAAACCCATCTATACCAAGGACGACCTCGAGGGCATGGAGCACTTGAACTACGTCGCCGGTATCCCCCCGTTCCTCCGTGGCCCCTACTCGGGCATGTACGCCATGCGCCCCTGGACCATCCGCCAGTACGCCGGATTCTCCACCGCCGCCGAGTCGAACGCCTTCTATCGCCGCAACCTCGCATCGGGCCAGAAAGGCCTCTCCGTGGCATTTGACCTCGCCACCCACCGCGGCTACGACGCCGATCACGAGCGCGTCGTGGGCGACGTGGGCAAGGCTGGCGTGTCGATCTGCACCCTCGAGGACATGAAGGTGCTATTCGACGGCATCCCCTTGAACAAAATGTCGGTGTCGATGACCATGAACGGCGCCGTTCTCCCCGTGCTCGCCTTCTACATCAACGCTGGCTTGGAGCAAGGAGCCAAGCTCGAGGAGATGGCCGGCACGATCCAGAACGACATCCTCAAGGAGTTCATGGTGCGCAACACCTACATCTATCCCCCCGAGTTCTCGATGCGCATCATCGCCGACATCTTCGAGTACACCTCGCAGAACATGCCCAAGTTCAACTCCATCTCCATCTCGGGCTACCACATGCAGGAGGCCGGCGCCACTTGCGACATCGAGCTGGCCTACACCCTCGCCGACGGCTTGGAGTACATCCGCGCCGGCGTTAACGCGGGCTTGGACATCGACTCGTTCGCTCCCCGCCTGTCGTTCTTCTGGGCTATCGGCATGAACTTCTTCATGGAGATCGCCAAGATGCGCGCCGCCCGTATGCTCTGGGCCAAGATCGTGAAGCAGTTCAACCCCAAGAACCCCAAGTCTTTGGCACTGCGCACCCACTCGCAAACGTCGGGCTGGTCGCTCACCGAGCAAGACCCCTTCAACAACGTGGGCCGCACCTGTATCGAGGCCATGGGAGCCGCCCTGGGCCACACCCAGAGCCTCCACACCAACGCCCTCGACGAGGCTATCGCCCTGCCTACCGACTTCTCGGCTCGTATCGCCCGTAACACCCAGATTTACATCCAGGAGGAAACCTACATCACCAAGGAGATCGACCCCTGGGCCGGAAGCTACTACATCGAGTCGCTTACCAACGAAATCGCTCACCGCGCGTGGGAGCACATCCAAGAGATCGAGAAGCACGGCGGAATGGCCAAGGCCATCGAAACCGGCCTTCCCAAGCTCCGCATCGAGGAGGCCTCGGCTCGCACCCAGGCCCGCATCGACTCCGGACGCCAAACAATCGTGGGTATCAACAAGTACCGTCTCGAGCACGAGGACCCCATCGACATCCTCGAAATCGACAACACCGAGGTGCGCCGCTCCCAGATCGAGCGCCTCAACGACGTCAAGGCCCACCGCGACGAAGACAAGGTGAAAGAGGCCCTCAAGGCCATCACCGAGTGTGTCCGCACCAAGGAGGGCAACCTTCTCGACCTCGCCGTCAAGGCCGCCGGCCTCCGCGCCACCCTCGGCGAAATCTCCGACGCCTGCGAAGAAGTTGTAGGCCGTTATAAAGCTGTAATCCAAACAATCTCAGGAGTGTACGCATCAGAAACCAAGGACGACGCCGACTTCAAGCGCGCCCAAGAAATGTGCCGCGAGTTCGCCAAGCGCGAAGGTCGCCAGCCCCGTATCATGATCGCCAAGATGGGCCAGGACGGCCACGACCGCGGCGCCAAAGTTGTCGCTACCGGCTACGCCGACTGCGGATTTGACGTCGACATGGGTCCGCTGTTCCAGACACCCGCCGAGGCCGCTCGCCAAGCCGTAGAGAACGACGTCCACATCCTGGGCGTTTCCTCGCTCGCCGCAGGTCACAAGACCCTCATCCCGCAGGTTATCGCCGAGCTCAAGAAATTGGGCCGCGAGGACATCATGGTTACCGCCGGTGGTGTCATCCCCGCTCAGGACTACGACTTCCTCTACAAGGCTGGCGTAGCCGCCATCTTCGGCCCCGGCACCCGCATCCCCGTCTCGGCCATCAAGATGCTCGAGCTCCTCGGCCAAGAATAGCGTTTAGCGTTTAGCATTTAGCGTTTAGCCAAATACCCCTTTTACCCAAGCCCCGCTGGCCACCCCAGCGGGGCTTTTAATATCAACAACGTCGGCCATCCCCTTAAATAGAAAGGAAGTCCCGCCGTGCCGGCAGGACAGAGATAATCTGTCGGGCTAAATAGAAAGGAAGTCTCGCCGTGCCGGCGGGACAGAGATAATCTGTCGAGCCGACACGGCCCGACTTCCTACTTATGGGGCTACCGGGTCGCCAAGACCCCATATCAAAATGAAGCTTTAAATGGCCAAAATAGTGGCATAAAGTTCCTTTTTTGATATTAATGCGACAAAATTATTCTATAAAGGACCAAAGATTGAAAAATTCTACATATATTCGCGCATCATGTTGTTAAAGCCCTGAGGGCCTATAACCCTTGACAAAAACGATATTATTTTTCACCAACAAGTTAATTTATGAAACAAATTTACGCTCTTGCCCTTTTAGCCGCGTCGGCTTTCGCCGCATCGGCTACCGGTATCACCGACATCCTCAACCAAGTGGCGCCCCAGCGCGCCGTTTTCCCTGAGAAAACAGCCTCACTCACCCGCCACGATATGACGAAAGGCGCTCCCGCCAAAGCCGCCTCTGCCTCTGAAATCGCCGGCGTGTACGACGCCGAGTATTACGGTAATAACGGTTCATCTTCCGGATGGATAACGAGTCAATTTACCATCATCGCAACTTCCGACACGGAACTCTCCATCGTAGGCTTTTACAGTACCTACCCAGCCACCGCCACCTACGATGCCGAAACGGGCACAATCACCATTCCCACGGGCCAAGTTATGCTGCACAACACTCGATATGACGAGGATGTGCTTCTCGATTTCTACCGCTGGAATGAAGCGGGTACTGGATATGACGTCATTGAATCCCTGGTTGGAACCCTGGAATCGGATGGATCTATATCTTTCCTGTTTTCGTCATGCGTTACCCAAAACGGGGGTCTGCTCTACCCAGTTC
>CAZLSW010000110.1:0-7969 GCA_964562375.1 uncultured Muribaculaceae bacterium
CGAAGTTAGGCCGAATCCCCGTCGCTTGCAATCCGGCCTGTTTCGGATGGTTACGTAGGAAAGTCCCCTTGTGGCAGTTTGGACTGTTGTATTAGTGCAGTCGGGCCGACATGGTGACATTCTGACTAACGAAAAGCGCGGCCCCGGGGTGGGGTCGCGCTGTTTCTTGTGGGGTATCGGGCCGGTACGGCCCGAATTCCTGTCTAATTATTCGGGGCGCTTGGTCTTCTTGCCGTAGCCGTACTGGGCGGCGCAGCCGAGCTCTTCCTCGATGCGGAGGAGCTGATTGTACTTGGCCATACGGTCGGAACGCGAAGCCGAGCCGGTCTTGATTTGTCCGGCGTTGGTGGCAACGGCGATGTCGGCGATGGTGGCGTCCTCGGTCTCACCGGAGCGGTGGGAGATGACGGCGGTGTACTTGTTGCGCTGTGCGAGCTCAACGGCGCGGAGGGTCTCGGTCAACGAGCCGATCTGGTTAACCTTAACGAGGATGGAGTTGGCGCATCCTTCCTCGATACCGCGCTTGAGGTACTTAACGTTGGTAACGAAGAGGTCGTCACCCACGAGCTGGCAGCGGTCGCCGATAAGGTCGGTGAGGATCTTCCAGCCTTCCCAGTCGTTCTCGGCCATGCCGTCCTCGATGGAGTCGATGGGGTATTTCTCAACGAGGCCCTTGAGGTACTCGGCCTGCTCCTGGGAGGTGTAGGTAGCGCCGCCTTTCTCTTTCTCGGCTCCGTTGTTGAGGTGGCTGTAGTGGTACTTGCCGTCCTCGTAGAACTCGGAGGAAGCGCAGTCAAGGCCGATGGTGACGTCCTTGCCGGGCTTGTAGCCAGCCTTCTCGATAGCCTGCATGATGACGTTGAGGGCGTCCTCGGTCCCGTCGAGAGCGGGAGCGAAACCGCCTTCGTCACCTACAGCGGTCGACAGGCCGCGGTCGTGGAGCACTTTCTTGAGGTTGTGGAACACCTCGGTACCCATGCGGATACCCTCCTTGAAGGAGGTGGCGCCGATGGGACGGATCATGAACTCCTGGAAGCAGATGGGGGCGTCGGAGTGAGCGCCACCGTTGATGATGTTCATCATGGGCACGGGGAGCACGTAGGTGTTGCAGCCGCCGATGTATTTGTAGAGGGGGAGGTCGAGGTAGTCGGCGGCGGCTTTAGCGACGGCGAGGGAAACTCCGAGGATGGCGTTGGCGCCGAGGTTGCTCTTGGTGTCGGTACCGTCGAGGGCGATCATGGTCTCGTCGATCTTGATCTGGTCGAGGGCGCTCATGCCCACGAGAGCTTCAGCGATGGGGCCGTTAACGTTGGCGACAGCTTTCTGCACGCCCTTGCCCATGTAGCGACCCTTGTCGCCGTCACGGAGCTCGAGAGCCTCGTTAACGCCGGTGGATGCGCCCGAGGGAACGGAAGCGCGACCACGTGCGCCCGATTCGAGGATTACGTCTACTTCCACAGTGGGATTGCCGCGTGAGTCGAGTACCTCACGTCCGATGATTTTCTCAATTTTCATAATTCTGTAAGTTAAAACAGGAATATATTTGGTTATTTTCTCTTCTTTGGTTTTGACACGGCAAATTTACGAATTTTTTCCGTAATCGCGTAAATAGGCGACTAATCTATTTAGAAAATTTTGTAACTTTGCACTCCGAAGACGCGTCTGAAGCGTATAATAAAGGCGGTCGCCGCGACAGGGCAGCGACCGAGAGTTCCAGCATAAGACCGTGAGTAACAACCTCTGTCGGGAGCCTTTACGACCCTCGATAGGTAATCTTTAATGTAACATTAATCAGTTTTCGCTCTTATGTCGGCAGCTTACATGACATCTAAAAAAGTAATAGGCAACGTCATCACCATCGCTCTTATCGTGTGTGGCATCGTGTGGGTGTGCGCCAAATTCATCGACCTCGGAAGCGGCACGTTCACCGACAACGCCTCGGTGCGCCAGAACATGGTGGCGGTCAACTCCAAGGCCCAGGGATTTATCAAGGATATACGTTTCGACGAGTACACGCATGTCCATAAGGGCGACACGCTTGTGGTGCTTGACGATTCGGAATATGTGATCGCTGTGGCACAGGCCGAGGCCAACTACAAAAGCGCCTTGGCAGATCGCACGGTGGCTGGTAGCGGTGTGGCTACGGCCGGCAACAACGTGGCCGTTTCGGAGGCCGCTATCGCCGAGGTGAAAGCCAATCTCGACAATGCCGAGACCAATTACAAGCGCTATTCCCACTTGCTTGAGAACGAGGCTGTTACGCAGCAGGAATTTGATGTTGTGGAAACGCAGTACAAGGCGTTGAAAGCGCGGTATGAGACAATGTTGCGCCAGCGCGATTCGTCGCGCTTGGTAAAGGAGGAGCAGACGACCCGCTTGGACCTGAACGACGCCAACATTGACGCCGCCAAGGCCGCGCTCGACTTGGCGCGTCTCAACCTTTCCTATTGCACTGTCATCGCCCCTTGCGACGGTTATACCACCCGCAAGGATATCCAGGTGGGCCAGCTGATACAGCCCGGCCAGTTGTTGCTCACGCTGCTCGATGACAAGGAGTACTGGGTGATCGCCAACTACCGCGAGAAGCAATTGAGCAACATCTCCGTTGGCACTCCCATCGAGATCACTGTCGACGCTATCAAGGGGGTGAAATACAACGGCGTGGTCACCTCGATTTCCAATGCGACCGGCTCGCAGACGTCGCTGGTGCCTCAGGACAACGCAACCGGTAATTTCGTGAAGGTGGAGCAACGCGTACCGGTGAGAATCGCTTTCACCGACGACAACCGTCCCGAGGATATGGCCTTGTTGCGCAGCGGCTTGAACGTGGAATGTAACGTCAAGAAATAATGGCCGAGCAAGAGAAGTCCTGGGACAAAGAGGGCGAAAAAGGCGGGGACGGCTGGAAACAGTCGGGTCCACCGAAGTTCTCCCTGCCGATGTTCCGAAAGTGGGTGCCTGAGGGGTGGCGCTTTTGGATTATATTGATGTTCCCGCTGGTATTTCAGATGTCCGACCCGATGTTCATGGGGTTGTCCACCGAGGTATCGTCGGCGTTGTCGCTGTGGAATGAGGATATCCTTTTCTGCGGCTATGCGGGCATGATTGGTGTTACGATGACGTTCCCGATCTTGTTCCGACTGAAATTCCGTTTCACCACTCGGAGGATATTCTTGATCGTGTGCTTGGGCATGGCGGTGATCTCCATGATATGCATGCACATCCGATGCGTGCCGGTGCTGATAATCTTAAGTTTCCTGTTTGGCGTGCTTAAGTTGTGGGGGTCGTTTGAGGGCTTTTCGTCGATAATGCTCAAGGTTGCGCCGAGGTACAACTTCGCGCCGTTTTTGGCTGTGGTGTTCCTGGTGGTTTTTTGCGCCATAGAGATTTCGGGAATTATCGGCGTGTGGATAGTGCATATCGCCACGTGGAAGCATATGCATTACCTCACGATAGGCTTGCAATTGGTGATGGCCTGCGTGGCTTTCTTCGTGATGCGTGATTTTCGGCCGATACCCAAGCAGAGCCTGGCCGGCATCAGTTGGGTGGGCTTGGTGTTGTGGGCCATCGTGTTGCTGGCGTTTACGTTCATCTGCGTCTATGGCGACAATCTCGACTGGTTCAATTCACCGTATATCAACGTGGCTGTCGGGATTATCCTTTTGACTCTGGGCGTGATCGTGGCCCGCACGACGGGCAATCCTGGGGCGTATATCCCATTCAAGGCGTTCCGCTACCGTAATGTGGTGACTATCACCGTTGTATTCTTGATCGCTTGCGTGATGATGAGCACCGAGAGCACGTTACAGCATATTTTCACCCATGAGGTGCTGGATTTCGACCCTTATGGGTCAATATCGTTGAAAGTGGCAGTGCTGTTGGGGTTGATCGCCGGCGGATGGTTTGGTTACTATGCCATTGAGCATCTGGGTATTGGGGTGAAGAATTTGACGTTGCTGTGCGTGTTGCTGTTGACGATGTACGCCATCTCGATGTGCCTGTTGATTTCGCCGGACACGGCGTTGCATCACATGTGGTTGCCGCTATTCCTGTTCGGCATGGGCCACGTGCTTTTGTTTGTGGTGCTGACCACCTATATTGAGGGTGTAGTGCCGTTGGAGCACCGGTTCCACGCGTTGACGATACTGGGCTTCGCCCGAATAGGGGCCGGGACGGCCTTGGGATGCGCGGTTTTCGGTTTCTTCTTTAAGGGCGCTTTGAAGCACAATATCGCGCTGTTGGGGAGTTCGGCCAACGCTGTGACGACGGCGCAGGTGCCCATGGGCGACGCCATGAGCGAGGTTGTGCGTCAGGCTATGATGCTGTCGTTGAAGGAGTTGTTCGCGTTGGCTGTGTTGCTAGGTATCATCACGATGATTATCATCGGCTCGATACGTTACCGCAAGGAGGTGAAGTTCGTCTACGATTCGTGGCGCGACGTGATCCTCTACCTCTACCGCCACATCACCCCTACCCGAAGCTGCCAAAGAGAGAATTAAACAACTAAGCTACTGGAGAATATTCTTTCATGTCATCTGCCATAGAAAAATGTTCGTCTTCATATTCCATGACGATTTCCGACATAATTGAAAGTTCCATGGCTTCAGGGCTGGCAGTAGGCTCACAATCGGGAACCACATCAATTAGGTCCTCAATGCGTTTAAGGGCGTATAAATATTGGTCTTTGTTAAACTTACACATGGCTAAACTTTATATAGAGCTACAATCTATTTTGTCATACTCGGCATGAGTTCCCACAAAGCGTATGAACACAAATTGTGGAGTAAATTTAATAACCACGACTAAGCGGTAATTGTTTCCTTTGATGTTGAAAACGTACCGCTGATTGCCTACGTAATCAACTGATGGAAAGTCTTGCCTAATGTCGGCAAGATTTTTCCATTGGGCATGTTCTACTATTATGCGCCATCTTACTAATGCCTCCTTTGCATCGGCGTGAACCGTATAATAGTTCTTGAGGGTTGCCGTGCTGATTATTCTCATATTTGCAAAGTTATTGTAAAATAATGATATATACAAATTTATATACAAAAAATTGATCCCGCCCAGCCTCGGCGGCTCGACGGGATCCCAAATTTACAGCAGGTAATTCGCAAAAAATGAAAAGCAGAAAAATAGGTTATAGTTGTGAGTTATCAGTTTTTAGGGGGTGTCGTGTAATCGAGCATTCGAGTATTCGTGAATTCGATTTTCTTTTTTTCGAGTGCACGATTGCACGAGTACACGAATACACGACGGCCACCAACCACTCACCACTTGATTTAGATGTTGTAGGCGCTTTCGCCGTGTTCGTAGATGTCGAGGCCTTCCTCCTCGATGCGGTGCTCTACGCGCAGGCCGTGTACCTTGTCAAGCACCTTGAAGATGACAAAACCGGCGGCGGCTGCCCAGCACCCAACAACTACGGCACCGAAGAGCTGTGCGAAGAACATGCCCCAGCCGCCTCCAAGGAACAGGCCACCCTCGGTGGCGAACAAGCCGGTCAAAACCGTGCCGAGGAAGCCACAAACGCCGTGCACTGAGCTTGCGCCCACGGGGTCGTCGATCTTGAGCACGCGGTCGATAAACTCTACCGAGAAGATCATCACGGTGCCACAAATGGCGCCAATCGCTACGGCAGCCCAGGCGGCTACGGCGTCGCAGCCGGCCGTGATGCCTACCAAGCCGGCCAGAATACCGTTGAGGGTAAGCGACAGCGAGGGCTTGCCGTACTTGATCCAGCTAATAGCCAGAGCCATGAAGCCGCCCGCACAGGCCGCGAGGTTGGTGGTCAAGAACACCGAGGAGATAGCCACTTGGTCGTCGGGAGTGGCGGCTGCCAGCTGTGAGCCGGGGTTGAAGCCGAACCATCCGAACCAGAGAATGAACACGCCCAGAGCGGCAATCGTCAGGTTGTGACCGGGGATAGCCTTCGATTGGCCGTCCTTGCCGTATTTGCCGATGCGCGGGCCAAGAATCGCGGCACCCACAAGGGCGATCCAGCCGCCAACCGAGTGAACGATGGTGGAGCCGGCGAAGTCGTGGAAGGCGCAGCCGAAGGTGTCCATCATAAACGAGCCTTCAGCGTCGTTCATCAGCCAGCCGCCGCCCCAGGTCCAGTGACCCGAAATGGGATAGATGCACACAGAGATGCACACGGTGTATACCAAGTACATGGAGAACTTGGTGCGCTCGGCCATGGCGCCCGATACGATTGTGGCCGCTGTGGCGCAGAATACGGTTTGGAACACCAGGAAACCGGCCGTGGGAAGGCCGTCGCCGCTCCAAAACTCATAGTCGCACAAATGAGGACAACCCAGGAAACCGCCGTCGCCGAACATCAAGCCGAAGCCGATGAACCAGAATAGCAAGGCGCCGAGGGTAAAGTCGACGAAGTTCTTCATCAGGATGTTGGCGGTATTCTTGGTGCGGGTGAATCCGGCCTCAACGAGGGCGAAACCGGGCTGCATGAAGAACACGAGCATGGCCGCCAGAAGCATCCACACGGTGTTCAAGCCGTCGGACAGCTGGAGGATTGTCTCCGAGGGATCGGGGAGGTTGTCGGTGCCGGGACCCTCGGCCATTATCGCGGGCGCGGCGAGCAGAGCCGCTGCCACGGTAGCCGCGCGTAGGTAGTCGCGGCGCGTGTATTTCGAAGTAAGATGTTTCATAACGTTGGAAATTTGAGGTTGGATGTGAGGGTTACTTGGAGTGCTCGGCGTTGTAGAGCGCGATGTCGCCGCGTTCGCCCGTGCGGATACGGATTGAGTCGTCGACGGGGAGCACGAAGATGCGGCCGTCGCCGATCTCGCCGGTCTGCGCTGCCGATAGGATAGCGCGCACGGTCTTCTCGGCGTTGATGTCGCGCACGACGATCGACAGCTGGATGCGCTCGATGGAGCTCGTGTCGTACATCACGCCGCGGTAGATGCGTGCCTGGCGGGTCTTGCCCACGCCGCGCACCTCGTAATAGCTGAACCACTCGATGTCGGCCTCCAGAAGGGCTTCCTTGACATCCTCAAACTTGGTTTTGCGTATAATCGCTTCGATTTTTTTCATAAGGGGGATTTTTAAATCTTTAAATCGTTAAATCTTTAAAGGAGGAAAGGAGGAAAGGAGGGAAGGATGAAAGGGGGAAAGAGGAATTGATTACAAGCCTTTATCCCTTATCCTTCATCCTTTATCCTTTTCGTCAGAAGGATACTCCGGCCACAAAGTAGGCGTCGCTGGCGCGGGGATTGACCACCACCTGTACCCACACCGGGAAGTGGATTTTCTCGGTAATCGTTACCTCCTTGGAAGCCTTCAAGGATACCTCGGTGACCGCGAATGAGTTGGCGTTGTTGTAGAAAGTTGTGCAATAGGGGGTGGCGCCCACGCGTGCCTCCCAGTCGAGACCGAGTCCCGAGAAGGGTGCGGCCAAGGTTACATACGACGAGTAAGCGCGATGGCCATGGTGGTCGACACCGTCCTGTCCGGCGAAGTTGGTGTACCAGTCGGCCGTGAGGAAACCGAAGTCGTAACCCACGTGAGCCTCAAATACGTGCGAGCAGTATTCGTTGTGAGTACTGTAGGTGAAGTAGCGAGCCGAAACGCCGTCGCCTGTGCGTGAGAACCAATAGTCGGTGACGCTTACCGAGAATCCCTTGTAGGCGTATCCGAGGGTGAGGTCAAACTCGCGGTTCCATTTGTCCTCCAGCGAGGTTGAACCCCAAGCGGCGAGGGAAATGCCTTTGTACCCCACTTCCAGGCCGGGCTGTATCGAGAATCCGCCCAATTGCTGGCCGCGCCATACGTAGCTGGTGACAAGGTCGCCGGTGATTGAGGCCGACCAATCCTCACTGCCTGTGTCGATGTCGACGGCTCCGGCTGTCAATGCCGAAATCAAGGAGAGAGCTAAAACAATCTTTTTCATACATTAGTGTCTCTTAAATTTTGTAAAAATTGCGTTTAGTTCATTGAAAATCAA
>CAZLSW010000111.1:0-7894 GCA_964562375.1 uncultured Muribaculaceae bacterium
TTTGAGCAGGGTGTGAAAAAGAGGGTGCATCATCTTGCTTTATGATACACCCTCATTGTTGTTGCATTAGCTTGCGATATCGTAATAACGTTATTACGGGATTACGTTATTACGAGAACGTTAGAGATGGCTATTGGTAGCGGTCGCCGAAGGCGATCTTGGCGTCGGTCACCATCTGCTTGATGCGCTGCTCCTCGGCCATGGGGCAAACGAGCAGCACGTCGCCGGCGTCGGCGATGATGTAGTCGTGGAGGCCTGAAACGACGATCAGTTTCTGGCCGTTGACGGCGAAGATGTTGCCCGAGGAGTTGTAGGCCAGCACCGAGCAACGCTGGGTGACGTTGGCGTCGCGGTTCTTGGGGGAGTTGTCGTATAAGGCGCTCCAGGTGCCGAGGTCGTTCCAGCCGAAGTTGACGACCTCGACGTAGACGTTGGAGGCCTTCTCCATGATGGCGTAGTCGACCGAGATGCTCATGCAACCGGGAAAATTTTCGGCGATGAACTTGGCCTCTTTGTCGGTAGCGTAGAGGCCCGCGCCCTTGTCGAACACGGTGGAAACGTCGGTGCACAACTGACGGAAAGCCTCCACCACGGTAGCGGCTTTCCACAGGAAAATGCCTGAGTTCCAGAAGAATTCACCCGAGGCGACGAAGACCTTGGCCAATTCCAGGTCGGGTTTCTCGGTGAAGGTTTTCACCTTGCGTATTCCCGGCTCCACTTGCTCGCCTACCTGGATGTAGCCGTAGCCCGTCTCGGGGCGCGTGGGCTGGATGCCAAGGGTAAGGAGGGCGTCGTGGGTCTCGACAAACTCGAATCCGCGGGTGACGCTGTCCTCAAACTCGCGGTCGCGAGTAATCAGGTGGTCACTCGGGGTGACGATCAACGAAGCCTCGGGGTCGCGGGCGAGCACATGGTAGGCAGCCCAAGCCACGCAGGGGGCGGTGTTGCGGCGCGCCGGCTCCAGGAGGATGTTACCGGCGGGGATGTCGGGGAGCTGCTCGGCGACCATCGGAGCGTACTGCTCGTTGGTGACTACGATGATGTTTTCGGGGGCGACAAGGGGCAGGATGCGGTCGTAGCTCATCTGCAACAGGGAGCGACCGGTGCCAAGGAAGTCGATGAATTGTTTAGGGCGATTGGCGCGGCTGTAAGGCCAGAATCGGGAGCCGATTCCGCCGCACATTATCACACAGTATCTGTGAGGATTAACCATGATTGGAATTAGTGCTTAAAACGGTTTTACTAAGGTCCTTTCCAGGAGGATGATTTAAGGATTCGCTAAGTTACGCAATAAATTTTTACCGCGCAAACATTTCGGTGAAAATCGACCACAAAATGAGGAAAATTTGTCACATCTCCTATCTTGAGGACTTCGATTGCACGAATACACGAGTACACGAATACACGAATGCACGAGGTCACACTCGTGACGAGATTATCTCCGTGAAGCCGCGCGCTGGGGTGACCAGCTCGGCGTGGTAGCCGCAGGCGCGGGCGGCGTCGACGTTGGCCTGTGAGTCGTCGAAGAAGAGGGTCTCGGCCGGGTCGATTCCCAGGTGCTCTGCGGCGTAGCGGAAAATCGCTGGGTCGGGCTTCATGCATCGGGCCTCAAAGGAGGTGACAATGCCGTCGAAGTAGTCCTCGCGCTCGCGGCCTTCCACTTTGAAGAACCACCGTATCTCGCGGTTCCACATCACGGGGTTGGTGTTGCTCAGCAGGTATATGCCGTACCCTTGTTCGCGCAACTGGCGCAGGGCCTGCAGGCGCTCCACGGGTATCCCGAGGAGGAACTGGCCGAAAGCCTCGTCAATTTGCAGGTCGGTGACGCCGGCGGGGAGCAACTTGTGCATCTCGCGGTGGAACCCGTCCACGTCGATCTGGCCGCCCTCGATCGCGGCGAACACACCAGCTTGCTTGTACTCGCCCAGAAACTCGTTGGCGTCCTTCATGCCCAGAGCCTCGTAGGCGCGCACGCAGCGGTTGCGGTCGATGTCCATTATCACGCCGCCGAGGTCGAAGAGCAGGTTGCGTATCTTATCTTGTGCCATTTTTGTTAATTCGGTTAAAAACGTCACAAAGTTAGGCAAAGATTCGGTAGGGCGAGCCATTTCCCGAAAAATTTAGTATATTCGCGGTAGAATGAAACATCTGATACCTCTATTCACCGAATTACGCGCAGTGCTGATAATCGCCACCATGATTTTTGGGGCTTTTTCCACCGTGGCACAGTCAACGACTGGCTACCGCAGCATTGTGCTTACCCATACGGTTGACAACGAGGTGACACAGGTGAATCTCTCGGAGGACCTGGAGGTGAAAATCGACGGGACGTTCCTTGTAATCGAGAATGACAGCTACCAAATCAACCTCCCCATCAGCCTTATCGCCGACTGGAGCTACTCCACATCGACGGTGGAAGAGACCGAGGAGGAGGAGACCACCAAGCCCGAGGACATACGCGTGGGGGTGGAATCGGTGGAGGATGACACCGTGCCGCCCTTTGAGATGGGAGCCAACGTGATTAAGTTTCGCGGGCTGCCTGCCGATACGCCCATCGTGGTGACCGATATGGCCGGCAAGCAACTATTTAGCTATCAAGCGAGTGGATACTGGGAGATGAGCCTCGACGGGTTGCGGTCGGGCCAGGTGTACCTCTTGATTGTAGGTAATCGTGGTTATAAAATATCGGTGAAGCGATGAGGAAGCTTATATATCTGATATTCGCCACGATAGCGATGTCGCTCTTCGCCACCGGCGTAGGGCCTACCCACTTGAACATTTTCCGCAATTTCGGTGGATTGCTCCAGGCGATTTCGCTGCCGCTGGATTCGCTCGACGCTATCCGTTTCTCCCCCAACATCCCAGTGGATACCGCATTACCCGACCCCGATCCCCCGGTTGGCCCCGACACCATTCCCCACGACACCATCCCTCCATGGTGGACACCCGACATTCCCGGCGACTCCATCCCTGGCGACTCCATTCCCGGCGACTCTATCCCCGGCGACTCCATCCCCGATATTGACCTTCCGGGCGATGACGGCACCAGCGATGACGAGGAAGACCACGGCCAAAACGACGATGACGGAGGCAACACCGGAGGAGGCGACGACCAGAGTGATGACGAAGGCGCTGACGAAGGTGATGACGAAGGTGATGACGAAGGTGGTGAGGATGACGAAGAGCCAGCTGACACAATACCGCCGAGCTACGACTCTATCTACGTGTCGTCGGTACAGGGGCGCCTGAAAGTGTGGCCCATCGCACAGGTGGATTCAACCGTGTTCGGAACCAATCTGCCCACGATCTTCATCGACGTGGAGGATGGCGCCGAAATCACCTCCAAGGTCGAATACCGCAACGCGTCGCTGCGCATGAACGGATACGGCCACTATGACGACGTGGCACCAACGGCCGTGTCGATACGCGGCCGAGGCAACTCCACGTGGTACAACTTCCCCAAGAAGCCCTACCGCCTGAAATTCTCCAAGAAAATATCGCTTTGCGGCCTCTCGAAAGCCAAAAGCTATTGCTTGATAGCCAATTTCATCGACTGCACGCTTGCCCGCAACGCCATTGCCTTTTATATCGCCCAGAAAATGGGTATGCCCTACACCAACCATTCCATACCTGTCAACCTTGTGGTCAACGGGGAGCCTCGCGGGTCGTATATGCTCACCGAGAAACCCGGAATCAACGCCGGGAGTGTCGACCTTGACGAGACGCAGGCCATAATGTGGGAAATCGACCCCAACTACGACGAGGATTACAAATTCTACTCGGAGCATTTCGAGCTTCCCGTGATGGTGAAAGATCCCGATCTGGCAGAGATCGCCGAAGACCTGGATTCGGTTACCCCCGACTCGCTGCTTCGCTACTGGCAAGCCGACTTCCAGCGAATGGAGGACGCTTTGGTGAGCGACACCATCAACAAGTGGGATTACATCGACATGGCCTCGGTGGTCGATTATGTGCTTGTGTACACCGTGTGCGCCAACCTCGAGCTCCAATATCCCAAGAGCCTCTACCTCTACAAGGAGCATGTCGACAGCCTCTACAAAATGGGGCCCGTGTGGGATTTCGATTGGGCTTTCACGTTCTACAACGGCCAGGAGTCGTCGATTTACACCCGACGCATGTTCGTCTACGACGAGCCGGGCTCCGATTTCTTCGAGGCGATGGTGAAAACCGACGAGTTCATGGAGGCCTACAAGAGTCGCTGGCGCACTTTCCTCACGCAGGTGTGGCCCTCGTTGTTGACTTATCTGGATGAATACGCGGCGCTGGTGAGGGTATCGGCCTTGGAAAACGGCGAGTTGTGGCCAAAAGGCTCATCGACGAATTTCCCTAACGTTAGCAGCACGGCCACGTTCGATTCCAACGTGCTGGCACTGCGCACGTGGTTATCCCGCCGCGTGGCGTGGCTCAACTCCCACAGCCACCTAGGCCTATACTAGCGAAATAAAATTTGACTACGAATCTCACGAATTGAACGAATCGTCATTCTTGGACAATAAATTGACGCTAACGCATAACAAATGGGAACGAATCCATCCGGATGGATTCGTTCCCATTTGTAGTCAACTATCCGATGTAGAAGTTAGTGGCTTAGATTTCGAATCAGGACGTTGATGGCGGCGGTGTCGGCCAGGGCCTGCTGTGTGGTCATGTCCAAGCGCTTCACCTCGGTGACGCGCGCCCCGGGGATGACGGAGTGGAGCAGGCGCTCGATCGATGGCGCGGAGGTCATTTCGCTGTACTCTTTATAAGTAAACGTGGTGAACCGTGTGTTGAGGCTCACGCCGCGACGGTCGAGCAACCAGCCGTCGGCCAAAGGTACGGGCGTTGCGCCGCGCAAGTCGCTGGGAGCCGGGAAGCTAACGACCTGGTCGCCAGCGGCGTTTACGGTGATGGGGACGTTGTCGGCATAGTCACCGTTGGTGCGGTAGATGAGGGCGCGGGGGATGTAGCTTGCCTCGCCACCCACTACGCGCTCGGGGGCTTTGGCGGGGACGGCTTCTGGCTGTTCGGCCGACACGGCCGAACTTCCTACTTGAGCCGACACGGCAGAACTTCCTACTTGGGGCTGCTGTTCGGCCGACACGGCCGAACTTCCTACTTGAGCCGACACGGCCGAACCTCCTACTTGAGCCGACACGGCCGAATTTCCTGCTTGGTTGGCCTTGGAGGAAGCGCAGGAGGCCAGGAGGGCGACGGCAAAGAGGGGAATCAGGGTTCGCATGGCTCGTCGGGATTGGTGTACCAGCGTGAGTACATGAGGTAATTTTTGGCGATTTTCACATTCATCTCCTTGGCCTTTTCAGGCTCGACCATCTTGATGAATTTGGCGGGAGTGCCGCCCCAGAGCTCGTGGGGACCGATCTTGGTCTTGGATAGCACGACGGCGCCGGCAGCCACCATCGCCCCCTCGCCCACAACGGCGTCGTCCATCACCACGGCGCCCATTCCGATGAGCGCGTAGTCGTGAATTTTACAGCCGTGAAGGGTGACGTTGTGACCGATCGACACGTCGTTGCCGATCTCGATAGTGGATTTTTGGTAGAGGGTGTGGAGGACGGAGCCGTCCTGGATGTTGACGCGGTCGCCGATTTTAATCCAGTTGACGTCGCCGCGCAGCACGGTGTTGAACCACACCGAGCAGTCGCGGCCGATTACGACGTCGCCGACGATCGTGGCGTTTTCGGCGAGGAATGTGCCCTCGCCGATTTTGGGGGTGAAGCCCCTGACGGGAATTATAAGAGCCATGGGATGGATTTTATTTTTTATTTTTTATTTTTATATCTTTAAAGCATTAAATCTTTAAAGGAGGAAAGGAGTAAAGGAGCCATCTTGAAGCCCCCGCTTCGGGGGTTTGGGGGCCGATGTTGGATTATCGGGTGAGGGGGGCGGTGGCGGCAGCGAGCCAGGCGGCTTCCTCGGGGGTGAGCATCGGGGTGAGCCGCTCCTTTACCTCGGCATGGTAGGCGTTGACCCAGGCGATCTCCTCGTCGCTCATCAGCGAGGTATCGAAGAGCGTGCGGTCGAAGGGGCAAAGAGTCAATGTCTCGAAACGGAGGAACTCGCCAAACTCGGTGGTCATGGCAGGCACGGTGAGCACAAGGTTCTCGCACCGGATGCCGTGCACGCCCTCGCGGTAGAGTCCAGGCTCATTGGAGGTAATCATGCCGGGGGTGAGGGGCGTGGGCACATGGTTGAGGCGGATCGACTGTGGGCCTTCGTGCACGTTGAGGAAGTGGCCCACGCCGTGACCGGTGCCGTGTAGGTAGCTAAGACCCTCTTTCCAAAGGAATTGGCGCGCGATGGCGTCGAGCTGGTGGCCTGTGGTACCGGCGGGGAAGATCATCGAGCCAAGAGCGATATGACCCTTCATCACGAGAGTGAAATCGTGGCGCTGGAGGTCGGTGGGGTTGCCCAGAGAGATGGTGCGGGTGATGTCGGTGGTGCCGTCGAGGTACTGTGCGCCCGAGTCGATGAGCAGGAGGCCGTCGGGTTGTAGCTCCACGTCGGTAGCCTCGGTGGCGCTGTAGTGGACGATAGCGCCGTGGTCGCGGAAGCCGGCGATGGTGTCGAACGAGTTGTCGAAGTAGAGGTCCTGCTTGGAGCGAAGATCGGTGAGGATGTCGGCGACGGTGATCTCGGTGATCTTCTCGCCGGCTTTTAGCCTACGCTCGATTTCCATGAGCGCGCGCACCATCGCCACGCCGTCGCGCTCCATTGCGGCGCGGGTGCCGGAAATCTGGATGTCGTTTTTGCAAGCTTTGAGCATGGGCACCGGCGAGGAGGCTTTCACCAGGCGCTCGCCGAGTATTTGGCCGGCCGCGTGGGAGGTTTTGTCGGGCTGGGCGAGCACCTTGGTGTCGGCCGGGAGCCCGGCGAGGAAGTCGGCGACGGTAGTATAGGGTTCCACTTTCACGCCATTATTATTTAGGTACGCGCGTGTAGCGTCGTCAACCTTGGCCGGATCGGTGAGCAAGGTGGAGCCGTTGGGAGTCAACAGCAGGTAAGCCGTAGCCACGGGGTTGCACTTGACGTCGCGGGATCGGATGTTGAGGGTCCAAGCGATCTCGTCGAGGGCGGATATGAACACGGCCCCGGCGCCCTCCTCCTTGGCCTTGGCGAGAATTTTGGCGATTTTGTCGCTTGCCGACTCTCCGGCGTACTTGATATCGTGGACGAAGATTGAGGCTTGGGGGAGCAGCGGGCGCTCGGGCCAGATGGCGTCGACCGGGTCGAAGTTGGTGACGGCTTCAAGGCCGTGCTTCTCGAGCTGGGCGGCGATACGCGCGGCCGAGTCGACCGAGAACAGCCAACCGTCGAAACCCACGCGCGCGCCCGCGGGCAATTCTTTAATAAGATAGTCGATGATATCGGGGGTGCCGGGAAGCCCTTCCTTCATCAGCTCGATTGATGTGTCCTTGAGCTGTGCGGCCCCCTGGATGAAGTATCGGGAATCGGTCCACAGAAGTGCCTTGTCGGTGGTCACCACCAAGGTTCCGGCCGAACCGGTGAAGCCCGAGAGGAAACGACGCGCCTCCCAGTGGGCGGCGATGTATTCGCTCTGATGTGGGTCGGTTTGGGGAATGATTACTGCATGGACGTTTTCATGCGCCAAAAAGGAGCGCAAATCGTTAATACGGTTAATGATTTCGGTTTTCATTGGGATTGTGGGGTTTACTGAAGGCAAAGGTATATAAAATAAGTGTAAAATAGAGGGGTGTGAAGAAAAAAATCGCGAAAAAAGTGGGAAAAGTTTTGGTGATTCAAAAAGTTGTTGTACCTTTGCACTCGCTTGACAGTCACAACGGCGCGTTCAAGCCTTGAGCTGCCTCTTTAGCTCAGTTGGCCAGAGCACGTGATTTGTAATCTCGGGGTC
>CAZLSW010000112.1:0-7717 GCA_964562375.1 uncultured Muribaculaceae bacterium
ACTAACAACTAACAACTAACAACTAACAACTAACAACTAACAACTAACAACTAACCATTAACAACTAACCATTAACCACTCACTACTCACTAATTACCTAATTACCTAATTACCTCCCCCATGATCGCCCTGGCCGATTGCAACAATTTCTTCTGCTCTTGCGAGCGAGTGTTTCACCCCGAGGTGAGACGCCGCCCCACGGTCGTGCTGTCCAACAACGACGGATGCGTGGTGGCCCGCAGCAACGAGGCCAAGGCACTGGGAATCAAGATGGGCGACGTCTACTTCCAGATACGCGACATGCTCGAGCGCAACGGCGTGGCCGTGTTCTCCTCCAATTATACCCTATATGGCGACATGTCGCGCCGGGTGATGTCGTTGCTGAGCCGCTATGCTCCCCGTATCGACGTTTACTCAATCGACGAGGCCTTCCTCTACCTCGACGGGATGGGCACAAGTGACGACCTGGGCGAGTACTGTCGCGGCATGGTCACAACCGTCACCCGAGGGACCGGTATCCCCATTTCGGTAGGAATCGCCCCCACCAAAACGCTGGCCAAGATAGCCTCCAAGTTTGCCAAAAAATACCCCGGCTACAAGGGCGTTTGTGTCATCGACAACGAGGAACGGCGCCGCAAGGCATTGGAGTTGACCGAAGTGGGCGACGTGTGGGGAATCGGCCATCGATACGCCGATAAATTGGCCCGCTCGGGAGTGCGCACCGCTTGGGACTTCACCCAAAAGCACAAGGACTGGATCCGCGCCAACTTCACAGTCAACGGCCTGCGCACGTGGCAGGAGTTGCGTGGGCTGAGCTGCGTCGACCTCGACGAGCGACCCATGAAGAAAAGCATCTGCACAAGCCGCTCTTTCCCCAATCAGGGGGTCAACCGCCTACCCGACTTGCAAGAGGCCGTGGCCAACTTCGCGGCCACATGCGTCAGGAAGCTGAGAGAGCAACGGTCGGTGTGCCGAGCCTTGACCGTCTTCGCCTACACCAGCCGATTCCGCACCGACCTCCCCTGGCATATGATCAACGCCACCGTGACACTCCCCACCCCCTCGTCGTGTCTTACCGAGGTAGTCTCGTCGGCCCTAAATGCCATTTCAAGCCACTACGGAGGCGAACGCTGCTACTACAAGAAGGCTGGAGTGCTCGTGTGGGACATCTCCCGCGAGGACGAGTTGCAGTTCAACCTCTTCGACCCGCTTGACCGCCCACGGATGTTGACCTTGCAAAAATCCATCGACAAGGTTAACCGCCTCTTCGGCGACGGAGCGCTACGCACAGCAGCCCAGTGCCGACCAGGCGCGGCCATCGAAAACGGTGCCCGCAGCTACTCCCTGCGTCGCGACCATCTTTCCCGGCAATACACCACCAATCTGTCGCAAATCCTCACCCCGGTCTAAACAAATTTTCGCCGAAATTTTGTGGCAGTGAAACTTTTGATGTTACTTCGCGTCTTATAAGGAAAACTCTTACCACAAGATGCAAATATTACAAGTAGACAACGTAACGAAACGCTATGCGGGCCACACGGCCCTCGACAACGTTTCGCTCGCAGTGGACGAAGGCTCGATTTACGGCCTATTGGGTCCCAACGGAGCCGGCAAAACCACCCTGATACGCATTATCAACCACATCACGGCTCCCGATAGCGGCACCGTCACCCTCAATGGTCACCGCCTTACAGCACAGGACGTCACCACCATTGGTTATCTCCCCGAGGAGCGTGGACTGTACAAGAAAATGAAAGTGGGCGAGCAGGCGATGTTTTTCGCTCGCCTGAAAGGATTGTCGCGTGGCGAGGCCAAGCGCCGGTTGACACAATGGTTTGAGAAATTCGACATCATGCCCTGGTGGAACAAAAAAGTGGAAGAGCTTTCCAAGGGCATGGCCCAGAAGATACAATTCATCGTGACGGTGCTTCACGAGCCTAAGCTACTGATTTTCGACGAACCGTTCTCGGGATTCGACCCCATCAACGCCGACCTCCTGAAGCGCGAGATTCTTGAGCTGCGCGACCGTGGCGCCACCATCATCTTCTCCACCCACAACATGGACTCGGTGGAACGCGTGTGCGACTCTCTTACCCTTATCAACCAAGGCCACAACATCCTCTCGGGCAACGTGGAGCAGATACGCCGCAACGCCTCCAAGGGATTGATCGCTTTGGAGTTTCAGGGCGACCAAACGAAGTTGCTCGACACCCTGGGCGACCGCGTGAAGCATTACAAACTGTCGGCCGAGGAGGGTGCCCTGGGACGTAAACTCACCCTGGAGCTAACCGACGATCAAGCCGTGAAAGAGGTGGTCGACTTGGCCAATGAGGCAGTTACCCTCAACTCGTTCACCCGCGTGATCCCCTCAATGGACGAGATTTTCATCAACACCGTCAACCAAAACAATACCCTGGAGCAATGAACAACCTATCGTTAGTAATACGCCGCGAGTACCTCGAGCGCGTGCAGAAAAAGAGCTTTATCATCACCACGTTGCTAATGCCGGTGTTCATGTTGCTGATGTCGGCGGCTCCAGCGTTGATTATGAGCCTCAACACCTCCGATACCAAGGAGATAGCCGTAGTGGATTATTCGGGGGTGATCTCCCCTACCCTCGTGAGCGACGACCTGGCACGGTACGTTTCTACGGAGCAGCCATTGGACACGCTGGTGGCTTCCGACCGTTGGGATGGCATTGTGGTAATAGGATCCGACGTGGTGTCAAAGCCCGACAACGTGAAATTCTATTCCCGTGACGCGGCCCCGCAAGAGCTGCTTATGGATCTCAGCCGCCAGATAGAATCCACCATCGAGCATGAGAGAATGGAAACCTACGGCATTCCCGATCTTGACAAAATCCTTGACGAGGTGAAGGTGGATGTCAATCTCACCACCCTCCGCATTAACGAGAAAAACGAGGCTACAGAATCGTCAACGCTGTTGAGCACCCTTATCGGCTTCGGCACCGCCTTTGTGCTTTACATGTTCTTGATCATGTACGGCCAGATGGTGATGATGTCGATTATCGAGGAGAAGAACAACCGCGTGCTCGAGATTGTGGTGTCGTCGGTGAAACCAGCCCAACTGATGATGGGCAAGATTATCGGCGTGTGCCTGGTGGCTGTCACCCAAGTGGTGTTGTGGACGCTCGTGTTCCTTGCCATATCGGGGTTGATGCTTCCGGCTTTCATGTCGCCTGAGCTGTCGGCCGAGGTGGCCGCTTACAACGCCGGCACATTGGAGGCCGACGCGGCTACCTCTGATATCACTATGATCCAAGCCATGGCGTCGCTGGGCAACATGGGTTACATCTTGTCGATGTGCGCCTACATCCTGTTATTCCTGATTGGCGGATTTTTGTTCTACGCAGGCATATATGCGGCCCTTGGCTCGGCCGTTGATAATGTGCAGGACGGGGGGCAACTCCAGATTATCGCCATCATTCCTATCCTCCTTGGCTTGATATTCGCCATCAGCGTGGTCAACGATCCCTCGAGCCAATTGGCAGTGATAATGTCGTTCATTCCCTTCACGTCGCCGATGGTAATGCTGGCGAGGGTGCCGTTCGACATCCCGGGATGGCAGATTTGGGTATCGCTGGCCATACTTTACGCGTCGTTTGTGGCTATGGTGTGGCTTGCTGCCAAGATTTACCGCGTGGGTATCTTCATGTACGGCAAAAAGCCCACCATTAAGGAGCTAATACGCTGGGCCACATATAAATAGTATCGCCAATGGGTAAACCCTCAGTGACCGTTAACCGCCTGTGGTGGCTGTGGCTCTTGGGAGCCATAGCCATCTATGGTGTATTGGCGTGGATGGTGCCGATGGAGTACGACTCGCTCCGATTCGACGCCATCTATCGCCGCTATAACGGTGGCAGCGAGGGGTTTTCCTGGGCTGCTTGGTATCAATACGCTCTGGAGTTGGCCGAGATTGACAACGCTCGACTATCCAATATCGTGGCCCCTGTGATGTCGCTGATGGTACCACGCTGGCTGTGGGGATTGCTCACGGGCGTGGCTATGGCGGTGATGATAGGTTTCGCAACATTGTTGACGGGCGCGCGGCGGTTGCCAGCGTTGGCATTGACGTGGGTGATGCTGATCGTGCTGATGCCGTGGGCCAATTGTGTCTGGGTAGGCGATTATGCCCTGAATTACATCTACACGGGTGCGTTGACGATGGTGCTGGCGTGGGTGGTATTGACCACCGCTGCGAAACAGCGGGGCACCGTGGCTCCACGTATGGCCCTTGCCTTGGTTTTGGCGATAATCGTGGGGTGGATGCACGAGCAATTCGCCCTGGGATTGGCTTGCGGATTGATCGCGTGGGTGATTGTTAGGAAGGAAAAGGCTGGGAACGACGCGGTGGAACCGCGCCGCACCATGGCCTCAAGCCGGTTGTTATGGATAGCTGTGGCGTTGATAGCCGTGTCGATCGTGGCATTGTCTTGCCCGGGGATGATGGTGAGATTCTATCATTCGGGAGTGGAGGCGAGAATGTCGAGCTTCTCCCTGGTGTTGATTAAAAATGTCGCCACACTGCTGCTGTGGGCGATACTCGTCTTGGGCTTGCTTGTGGACGGTCGCCGATGGTGGCGATGGTGCTGCTCTCGACCTGTGGTGGTGATTATGTCGGCCGGGGCTTTAGCCGCTATGGTGATTCACTTGGTGATGGGGGCGGCTCCCCGCAGCGCTTTCGCGGCTACACTGATGGCGATAGTGGCATTGGTGGCGCTCGCCAAGCCCGTGCTCGACTGCAAGAAGTGGACCACGGTGTCAATCGTTGTGATTCTCCTATGTTACGCTCAAGGAGTTATAGCTTGCGTGGCGCAATACCCTTATTATCGGCAATACCAAGAGATTATGGCCGAGATAAAGTCGCATCCCGGTCAAACGATCTATCGCGACGTGCTCCCCGTGTACCATGTGGAGAGGTGGAAGCGTGGAATGAGTTCCCGCGCCACATGGATCGAGCCGTTCACCTACCTTTGCCTATGGGAAGAGGCCGCGCTTGACGGCTCGGTGGTGGTCCCCGCGTGCCTCGACCGCGACCTTGAAGCTTATCCGTTGCCCGAAATGGTATCGGATACCGTGCCAGCGCCAGATACCCCTACCCCTTACTATTATTACGACGAGAATGGGCGAACGATGTATTACCTGCCGTTCCACGACCGTAAAGGCCGATTAAGATATTACTATTACTATCCCGATGAGTACTAACCGCGACACATCCCGCCTTGAGCGCTTATGGTGGCTGTGGCTCCTTGGAGCTGTGGCCGTGTACGGCGTGATGGGCTACTTGGTGCCTTGGGAATACGACTCGCTGAATTTCGACTACATTTATCGCACATATAACGGGGGTAGCGAGGCATTTTCGTGGAACGCGTTGATGCAGTACGCTCAAGAGGTGATCCATAACGACAACGCCCGATTGCCCAACCTGATCGCACCCGTGATGTCGCTGATGGTGCCCCGTTGGCTATGGGGATTGCTGGCAGGCGTGGCAATGGCCGTGATGATAGGATTCGCCTCCATGCTTCCCTCCTCCAAGCGGCTGCCCTCGCTCACCTTCACCTGGCTGTTGATTATCATTGTGCTACCGTGGAGCAACAACCTCTGGGTGGGGGTGTTCGCTTTCAGCTACATCTTCCCCGGGGCGCTGATGATGGTGATTATCTGGCTCTTGGTTAGAAAGGACGTCGGGCCGTGTCGCCCCGGCAGAGAGGCCGCGTCGGCCCAGAGGTGGATTGTCGCATTTTTCTTAGCTTTACTTTTGGGATGGTGGCATGAGCAATTCGCGCTGGCTTTGGCTTGCGGATTAATCGCCTGGGTGATTGTTAGAAAGGAAATCGGGCCGTGTCGGCCCGATAAAGAGGTCACCGCGGTGGAACCGCGCCGCACCGTGGCCCCAAGCTGGGCAATGCTCATAATCGCCTTGGCCTTGATCACTGTGGCCGTTGTGGCTGTTTGCGGCTCGGGAATGACAGCGAGAATGGCGGGGGAGAACGGCTGGGAAAAGCTGTCGGCAATGTATGTGCTGAAAAGGAATATACCCACGCTCGCCCTGTGGGTGGTGTTGATTGCCGGAATCTTCACCAACGGCCGCGGATGGTATCGGCAATGGGTGGAGTCGCCAGTATTGGTGATCACAGCGGTGGGTGCTTTGGCGGCGTTAGTGATACATGTGGCTGGCGGGGCGGCGGCACGCGGGGCCTTCGCGGCGTCGCTGCTATCGGTGGTGGCTTGGGTGACACTTTTCGCCAACACCAGGGAGCATCAGGCTTCCAAATGGAGCGTGGCGGTCATTTTACTGTGCATCGCCCAAGGGGCCATGGCCGACTACTACCAATATCCATATTACAAGCAGTACAACTACCTGATGGGGCAAATGCGCTCCCACCCCGGTGAGACCATCTACTACGACCTGTTACCAGTCGGGCTGGTGCAGTCATGGCAAAAAGGGATGAGCTCGCGTGGAACCTTCGTGGAGCCGTTCACCTATCAGTGTCTATGGCAAGATCCCCGAATGGAAGGCTCGGTGGTGGTACCCACTTGCCTCGACCGCGACCTTGACGCCGATCCCATCCCCTCGATGGTGAGCGACACTGTGCCGCAAGAGGGGCAATACCTGCCTTTCACCGACCGCAAGGGCAAAACTCGATATTACATTATCAACCAACAATCTATATAGAAACAACAATGGACAAAAACTCAGAGTACAACTACAAAGGAATGATACTCAGCGGCTTCCTGATGCTGGTCGTTGAGATTGGATTATTAGTGGGAGGTGGCTTCCTCATCGCCAACGAGAGCGTGGCATCGTTCATCCTCGGCGGATTGGCGCTCCTCGTGGCCATCATCGTGCCGATAGGATTCGTGATGCTGGAACCCAACCAAGCCTGCGTGCTTATCTTCTTCGGCAAATACAAGGGCACTTTCGCCCGAGCGGGATACTATTGGGTCAACCCGTTTATGACCAAAAAGAAGCTGTCGATGCGCTTCGACAACCTCGACATCCAGCCTATCAAGGTGAATGACAAGGCGGGCAACCCGGTGATGATCGGCATGGTGCTGGTGTGGCGCCTGCAGGACACCTACAAGGCAGTGTTCGACCTCGACACGCAAGGCTCGACCAGTATCCACGTGTATCGCTCGTTCGTCGAGATTCAAGGCAACGCCGCATTGCGCGAGGTAGCCGGCCAATACGCTTACGACAACGACGGCAATCCCAACGAGCTTACCCTCCGCTCGGGTGGCGCTGAAATCAACGAGCTATTGGAGCGCAAAATCAACGAGCGACTTGCCATCGCCGGCATCAAGGTGGTGGAAGCACGCATCAATTATCTGGCCTACGCACCCGAGATCGCCGCGGTGATGCTCAAGCGCCAGCAAGCGGCGGCCATCATCTCGGCGCGAGAGAAGATCGTCGAGGGTGCCGTTACCACCGTCAAGATGGCCTTGGAGCATCTCGAGGGCAACCAAGTGGTGAAGCTTGGCGAGGAGCAAAAGGCGTCGATTGTTGGCAATTTGCTTGTCGTGCTGTGTTCCGATGAAGCCGCTCAACCTGTGATACCTACCAGATAGTGCCGAAAATCCTTCAATTTTTGTAAAAAAATATAAAAACGGTATACTTGTGAAGAATTGACCACGAAAATTTGGCGTATGGGTCAAATTGCAGGATAAATTGACATAGGTTCGCGTCAATGGGT
>CAZLSW010000113.1:0-7557 GCA_964562375.1 uncultured Muribaculaceae bacterium
TCCTGTCCTGTCCTGTCCTGTCCTGTCCTGTCCTGTCCTGTCCTGTCCTGTCCTGCTTCCATTAAGCTATTTTGATTTTGAATGTTCATGATAAATTCTGTTATTCAACTTTCTCGAGTTTTGAAACCACTAATTAACACTAATGGACACCAATGAGTAAACTTGAAATCCAATAAATTTTAGAGAGCTTACGCTCTTTAATTTACACTAATCCCGGTAGGAGTTTAGTATCGAAATTCGTGTTAATTCTTTGCGAAGCAAAGCTTAATTCTTGAATGAAAAATAAAGATTATTCGCTGAATTAGTGGAAATTCGTGAAAATTAGTGGTTTCTTGGATAACTTGCGAAACTAATATTCTGTTATTTTCTATAAACCATTTTGTTGACGATGGGGGTGTAGGATTGGATGAGGCGGACGACCTTGGTGGAGACGTTGGTGTCAACGTAGTCGGGGACGGGGAGGCCGGGGCAGTCGTCGGCGATGAGCGACACGGCGGTGTCGACGGCTTGCAGCAGGGAGTCGGTGGAAATGCCCGCGAGCACGAAGCAACCTTTGTCGAGGGCCTCGGGACGCTCGGTGGACGTGCGGATGCACACGGCCGGGAACGGTCGACCGATCGAGGTGAAGAACGAGGATTCCTCGGGGAGTGTGCCCGAGTCGCTGACAACTGCGAAGGCGTTCATCTGCAGGCAGTTGTAGTCGTGGAATCCGAGCGGCTCGTGCTGTATTACGCGGCTGTCCAACTTGAATCCGCTCAACTCCAGGCGCTTGCGGGAGCGGGGGTGGCAGGAGTAGAGTATGGGCATGTCGTACTTCTCGGCCAGGCGGTTAATGGCGGTGAAGAGCGACGTGAAGTTGGCCTCGGTATCGATGTTTTCCTCGCGGTGGGCACTCAGAAGTATGTACTTGCCTTTCTCCAACCCCAATCGCTGGTGGATGTCGCTGGCCTCAATCTCGGCAAGGTTGTTGTTCAGCACCTCGGCCATGGGCGAACCGGTGACGTAAACACGCTCTTTTGGCAAACCGCACTCGTGCAGGTACTTGCGCGCGTGCTCCGAGTAGGCGAGGTTGACATCCGAGATGATGTCGACGATACGGCGGTTGGTCTCCTCGGGCAGGCATTCGTCCTTGCAGCGGTTGCCCGCCTCCATGTGGAAGATTGGGATATGCAGTCGCTTGGCCCCGATGACCGATAGGCAGGAGTTTGTGTCGCCCAAAACGAGTACGGCGTCGGGCCGCGTCTCGACCATCAGCTGGTAGCTTTTGGCGATTATGTTGCCCATCGTCTCGCCGAGGTCTGCGCCCACGGCGTTGAGGTAAACGTCGGGGTCTTTCAACTTTAAGTCCTTGAAGAACACGCCGTTAAGGTTGTAGTCGTAATTCTGCCCCGTGTGAGCCAATATCGTGTCGAAGTACCTCCTGCACTTGTCGATGACGGCGGCCAAGCGGATAATCTCGGGCCTAGTCCCCACGATTATCAGCAACTTAAGCTTGCCAGTTCTGTCGGCCCCCAAACCCCCGAAACGGGGGCTTACAGGGCTGGCATTATCTTTTTCTGTATTCATTATCATTTTGTTTACGTTCTCTAAGGGAAGCCCCCGCTTCGGGGGTTTGGGGGCCAATTCTTTACGTTCTCTAAGGGAAGCCCCCGTTTCGGGGGTTTGGGGGCCGATTGTTTGGGGGCCGACTGTTTGGGGGCCTTTCCCCGGATGGCTAAGCCCCGCTTCGGGGGTCTGGGGGCCAATTCTTTACGTTCTCTAAGGGAAGCCCCCGCTTCGGGGGTTTGGGGGCCGACTGTTTGGGGGCCGAGTTACAGTGGTTCGAAGAAGGTGTCGGGATGGGTGGGGTCGAATTGCTCGTTGGCCCACATGAGGGTGACGAGCGGCTCGGTGTCGGAGAGGTTGATGATGTTGTGGGTGTAGCCCGGGAGCATGTGAACCGCCTGGATGTTGTCGCCCGAGACCTCAAATTCCCACACCTCATCGCTGTCGACGCGGCGCTCCTGTATCAGCGCATGGCCCGACACGACGATGAAAAATTCCCACTTGGTGTTGTGCCAATGCTCCCCTTTGGTTATGCCTGGCAAGGACACGTTGACCGAGAATTGGCCGTGGTCCGAGGTTTTCAGCAACTCGGTGAACGAACCTCGATCGTCCACGTTCATCTTTAGCAGGAAAGGTACTTTCTCTTTGGGCAGATAGCTCAAGTAGGTGGAATACAGCTTCTTGCGGAACGACCCTTCGGGAATTGACGGCATCACCAAGGTCTGGGGTTGATCTTTGAACTCGTTGAGCATCTCCACGATCTCGCCCAGCGACACCAGATGGGTGACGGGAGCGAAACAATAGGAACGGTCGTTGGCGTTTGCCTTCTCAGTGTGATAGTTGGCTATTTCTAAAGGTTTTACGCCCTCGTACAAGCAGTGGTGTTCCTCCCCTTTCAGAGCGGAGATCATCTCGTCCACGAGGTCGTCGATGTAAAGCAATTCGAGCACGACCGAAGGGTCGTTTACGGTGATTGGCAGGTCGTTGGCGATGTTGTTGCAGAAGGTGGCTACGGCCGAGTTGTAGTTTGGTCGGCACCACTTGCCGAACAGGTTGGGGAAACGGTAGACCAACACCTTGGCGCCCGTTTCCTCGCCGTAACGGAAGAACAACTCCTCGCCGGCTAACTTTGACTTGCCATATTCCGAGCCTGCGTAGCGTCCCTCTAATGTGGCCTGGATGGATGAGGAAAGCATCACAGGGCATGTGTTGCCGTGCCGCTTTAGCGTGTCCAACAGGGTGGAGGCGAACCCGAAGTTGCCCTCCATAAACTCCTTTTGGTCCTTGGGTCGGTTGACACCCGCGAAGTTGAAAACGAAGTCGGCTTGGCGGCAATATTCGTCGAGCAACGCGGGATCAGTGTCGATGTCGTACTCAAAAATCTCGGAAACCTCGACATCTCGAGTCCGATCTTTCCCATCCCTAATATTTTTCAACGCGGCACAAAGGTTTTTGCCTACGAACCCCTTTGCACCAGTAACTAAAATTCTCACTGCGTTCTAATTTTAAGGCAAAAGTCAAGAGGCAAAAGTCAAAAGTATTAGTAACTTTGCCAGCAAAACAATTGCCATGGAAGATTTGAAAGTTATTAAATCAGAGGAATTCGCCATTCGTATTGTCAATCTCTATCGATATTTGATTAACGAAAAGTCGGAATTCATAATGAGTAAACAGGTTTTGCGTTCTGGCACGTCCATTGGAGCTAATATTGCAGAATCTCTTTGCGCAGAAAGCAAAGATGATTTCATCCATAAACTTGCCATAGCTCAAAAAGAAGCCTCAGAAACCAGATATTGGTTAAAATTGTTGTTCAAGACTGAATATCTCAACGAGGCAATGTACAAGTCTCTGGTCGCTGACTGCTCTTCGCTTCTGAATATCTTGTCAAGCATTATAGCCAAATGTCGCGGTAAACGCTGACTTTTGACTCTTGCCTCTTGCCTCTTGCCTCTTGCCTCTTTACTCTTGACTCTTGACTCTTGACTCTTGACTCTTGACTCTCGGCCTCATCACTCCGAACGAATGTCCCTAGACTTCGTTCGAGTGATGAGGCCGAGGTCTTCTTTTATAAAGCGGAGCTTGAGCAGCAGCTCCATCATGCCGTCGACATCGAGGCGGCGGGTGTTGTGGGAGTGGTAATCCTCGATGCGGGATACCTCCTCGTTACCCTCGGTGAAATACTTGTCGTAGTTCAAGTCGCGCGTGTCGCAAGGGATACGGTAGTAGTCGCCGCAATCCTCGGCCTTGGCCATCTCCTCGCGGGTGACCAGCGTCTCGTATAGCTTCTCACCATGGCGCGTGCCGATGACCTTCACCTCAGTGTCGGCGTACTTCGGGTCGATCTTGGCGTAGGTGCGTTTCAACGCCTCGGCCAACACGTCCAACGTCGCCGCCGGAGCCTTCTGCACGAACAAGTCGCCGTTCTTGCCGTGGGTGAAAGCGTAGATCACAAGGTCGACAGCGTCGTCAAGCGTCATCATGAAACGAGTCATCTGCGGGTCGGTGATGGTGATCGGCTTGCCCGCCATCATCTGCTCCACCCACAACGGGATGACCGAACCGCGCGACGCCATCACGTTGCCGTAGCGCGTGCAGCATATGGTCGTTTTGGCGTTCTCGCCCAACTCGCGGCCCTTGGCAATGGCCACCTTCTCCATCAGCGCCTTGGAGATGCCCATCGCGTTGATCGGGTAAGCCGCCTTGTCGGTCGACAGCACAACGACGTTCTTCACGCCGTGCTCGATGGCCGAGTCAATGACGTTGCCCGTGCCGAGAACGTTGGTCAGCGTCGCCTCCATCGGGAAAAACTCGCAGCTCGGCACCTGCTTCAGCGCCGCCGCCGCGAACACGTAGTCAACGCCTCGCATCGCCACGTCAACGCTCGCCTTGTTCCTCACATTGCCGATATAAAACTTCACCTTCGGGTTTTGCAGGTGGTGACGCATATCGTCCTGCTTCTTCTCGTCCCTTGAGAAAATGCGGATCTCCTTGATATCCGAGTCGAGGAACCTTCGGAGAACAGCGTTCCCGAAGCTCCCGGTGCCTCCCGTAATCAGGAGGACTTTATCCTTAAATACAGACATAAGCAATGAATTAGCTTTTGATCATGGAAACCATGTATCTTAAGTTTATTTTTCTGAATATCATAAGTTTAGAAACAATCACAAAAAGAATCGACACGATTATGCCATTAAGCAGTATATTCAATATAAGATGTTGCAACTCAAAATGGGGTAATACCCAATACGCAGCTATAGTGACAATTATAGGGATGGTAGATTTTACCAAACACTCACGGTAGAAGAATTGGGTATCAAGATGCAATTTGTTTTTGAATATGTAGCTTTGAAACAGCACTTTAGCGAACCCTCCGACGCTTATAGCGATACACACACCAACAGCCCCCCAATAAACAGCTAAAACACAAGACATTCCCAAGGTGATAATGCTAATCACGCCAAAACCGATTGCTTGAATTTTGACAAAATCCTTGGCCACAATCATCTGAGTTCCAATCTGTTGGGAATACTCATAAAGTGCTGGCAACAATATTAGAATGGTGCATAGATACGATGGCGCAAAAGCCTTACCCAGCCAAAATTGGATAAACTCATGACCTACACATGTAAATCCGGTGACTACCAATCCCAAGGTAAACATCTGAAACTTACCAACTTTGATTAGCAATTGATTAATATCCCCCTCTTGATGATTAGCGATTTTTCGCGAGATGAGAGGGAGGAACAGGCCGTTTAGGGCTTCAGCCAAGAGATAGAAATAACCGCCGATCGTTGAGGCCGGCGTAAACAGGGATATTGCTATTGCGCCCGACACAATTCCCAAGATCGTGGGAGCCATATTGTACATGAATTTGTTGGCGAAGGCCATTATGGTAATCCATACCGAAAACGATAGGATTTTCTTATAGAACGACCTGCAATTGCTGGAAAACTCAGCCCGAAAGGTAATATCTTTGCGAATGATAAAAAATTTAATTACTATAACGGTAAGTCCTGCCGCGACATTAGCGAACACCAATGCCTCCACGCCCCAATTCAGCGACAAGGCCACTACCACCAAACCAATGGTTAGGAACTTGCGCAATAGATCGCACACTTTAAGTTGTACAAATTTCTCATGGGATGAAAGCATTGCGTTTTGGGTCATTGCCGGGAAACTTATCACCGCAAACAAACCCACTATCGCGAACAATTTCTTGAACGTTGCTATCTCGCTTGCTGTCAGCTCAGCAAAGATTGTATCGAGATTGAAATACAACACAATAACAACTATGAGAATTATTGCTGCTATCAGGTAGTATATCCTATAGGTTGCGCCCAAAATCCTTGACATGCTACTCATGTCTTTCTCGGCTCGGTATTTGGCCAAAAATCGGGTAAGCGAGGCGCTGATACCAAAATCGAGTACAAACAGGCTGATGAAAGAGGTTGCAAGTGCGTAAAGGCCATAATTGGCTTGGCCGATTTCTCTCACCATCCAAGGAGTGTACAACAATCCAGCAATAATATTCAGAATTATTGCTATATAGGAGATTATGGCTCCTTTCTTTATTTGACTTCGAGAGCTCACTTCCTGATTTTATGATAAATCTTTTTCACCCCTTGAAGGCCGTTCAACCTTATTTCTCTATACAGTCGGTCAATGGCTATACAAGATTTCATCACCTGCTTTACGATACGGCCCTTTAAAGTCGTTGGATTTACGTATAGGTACTTGTATCGTCTTTCAATATCCTTCTCTGATAATTCGCCAAGTTGGCCGAATTTCACGCCATCAATACCGTTCTCTTTAAACCACTGACGGTTTTTTGGCCGCCACTTCCCCCAACCAATCCCATATCCTTGTTGGTGTCCATTATAGTATGGAAAAATCATTGTAGCAATATCATCCTCATCCTTAGGTGAAAACCAAAGCAATTTTTCGGAGAGGGACATTGACCGAATTGAACCTTGAGTTTCAAATTGCCAAGGTGATTCCGAAGGGTCAAGAATTGAAATTAAAAAATCCTTGCGCCAGACTGCTACTTGCGTATCAATGCGGTAACTATGGTTTGGGGGACAAATACGGAAATCGCTTCCTTGATACTGCTCTCCCTCATGAATAGTTGCATAAGTAGACAACCGACACTCCACAATTGACGCATCCTCATCCATCCAGTTTTTGCATCTCGATATTGCCTGATTATCAACGTTTCCTAATAAAAAGAAATCCTCCAGAGTAAAGATCACATACTTCTCTGGAATCCTTTGCAGAGCCTCAATGATTCTTTGGCTCCAAGGGATATTATCGGGAGCATTCAACGTAATTATATTGAGTCCCAGGCACCTATACGAGTGGGTTTCCGTGCTTAGGTAAATCTTGTCGGGATGCCCAGGCCAATACATTTTAATCAGCTCAAAAAAAGGATACCAGGCCGACCGATACTTGTCGCACGATGCCACGAACAAAGCTATATCGTTACTCATCAATTTGGGAATTTGATAATTATTCTGTTATCCCTTTCTGAGATGTGCGTTTGCCCTTGAATTGGATAGGATTGCCTACGGCTATGGTGTGGGGGGGGACGTCTTTAGCTACCACGGCTCCAGCCCCGATTACGGCACCATCTCCAATGTGAACTCCGGGCAAAATAATTACTCTACGACCAATCCATACATCGTTTCCAATTACTACTTCTTGCTCGGCTGATGATCCTTGAGAAATAATAGTGCGATCAGCGTCGCGGAAATTATGATTCACCGTGTATATTATTAAGTCGGGAGCTATTAAAACATTGTTCCCAATTGTCACTTTTCCAGCAACATGGCCATTAGAGCCAATGCCTGAATGGTCGCCGATGCTTAATCCATAAGAAAAAGTGACGTTATTGTCGATATAAAGGTCATTCCCCGCATGGCGGCAAATATGTTTGGCCAAGACTTGGCGTAATCGTCCTTGCCCTAAATTCATTTTACTAGCATTAGGAGGCAGATGTTTAACGATGTGATTATA
>CAZLSW010000114.1:0-7441 GCA_964562375.1 uncultured Muribaculaceae bacterium
TCGCCGACATCGCCAAGACCCTCTGCATAGGGGACTGATTTGCGGTTTCTTTATTCATTACAGATTGCCGGGGTCATTAATAGCTTAAGGAACTAAGCGACCCTTTAACTCTCATCAGTCATCGCACCTATCTTATAGTCCCCTCGCGGTAAATTCGTGAGGGGATTTTTGTTAGTAATCGCAGCCACTCCCGGAAGGAGCGACCGAACAATCGTCACAATGGCTGCAAATAATCGTCCCCGGGTGTTGGCGTTGTTAAAGATTTGCGCTAACTTTGTGGAAACTAATGCCACGATGAACCGACATTGCAAGCCAACCGTAATGAAATGATGTCACAAATCAACCATATCGGACTTTATGTCACCGACTTGGGAAGAGCCAAAGACTTCTTCCAACAGTATTTCTCGGCGGTAGCCGGGGAAAAGTATGAGAATCCCCGCAAGGGTTTCCAATCCTATATGCTGAGTTTCCCCGAAGGGTCACGGTTGGAATTGATGACCCGCGACGGTGTGGATGGCCACAAGGCTCTTGGCCAATGCCATATCTCTTTCAGCGTTGGAAGTAAGGAAAAAGTTGACGCACTTACTGAACGCTTGCGACAGGATGGCTATGAGGTTTTTGACGGACCGCGAAGGACCGGTGATGGCTACTATGAAAGCGCAGTCATCGGCATTGACGACAACATCATCGAAATTACGGTATAGCTATGCGTAAATTCATTATAACCGGAGAGGGCGAGCTGAGGCTCGGCGACGCCATAATCGTCCCTACCACCTACGATGGCTTGACCGTCAGTTGGGAGGGAGAACCCATCAACCAATGGTATGGAAAAGGATATAATCTTAGAGCGCGTGTCGGTGCGGGAGTACACCGACGTGCCCGTGAGCGATGAGCCAGCGGGTGATGTTGCGCTTTTCTGAGGAGAAGGCGACGCCGATTTTGTAGACCTCGCGGCCGTCGGCGCTCCAGGGTAGGGGATAGCCTTTGTCGTCGATTTGGGCAAGGGCTTCCTCGGCGGTGCCGTCAAGCTTGAATTCGAAGATGTAAACGCGCTTGGGCGTTTGGCACAGCATGTCGATGCGTCCGCCGCTCACGGCGCGCTCGCTCTGCGTGGAGATGCCTGCCATCATGAAGAAAAGGTGCACGAGCCGATGGTAGGTCTTCTCCTTGTCCTCGTTGTCCCACAGGTGGTAGGGGATGCTGCCAATGAGGGATTGGAGAGCCTTCATTACCGCATCTATATTATCCTTTGCAAAGGCTCGCTTGACATCGCGTAGGGTGAATGACACATTGTCTTCTTTGATGTCCAGAAACACGGGTGCCAGATTCTCGAGCATGGCTTGTTTGACTTCGGCGTTGGGGAAGGTGAGGGTGATGTAATCGTCATCGATGCTCGCGATAGTAAGATAGCCTGTCTGATAGAAAAGAGGCAAGGGGTTGTCGGTGGAATAGATTTCACCGAGCCGGTGCCTTGCGATTTCGGCGCCGTCAAGGTCGTCAAGGTTGTAGCTGGATTGTCGCAGGTAATCAACTAGTATTTTAGACGTCCCCGAGTAAACCCAGTAGTTGTCCAAGGCCAATTTCTCCAGGCAATTGACTATGCTGAACGGATTATAGACCAACAGCGGGTCATCGGAGAAACGATAGCCGTCGTATCTCTGTTTCAGGATTGCCAGCATTTCATTGATGTCTTTCTCTCCCTTTTGGGCGAGGGCTTCAATGGCCGGGGCGAAATTCTGGGTCAATTCATCTTGTGTGAATCCGCAGATGTTGGCGTATCGAGGATCGAGCGAAATGTCGTTGAGGTTGTTTAGGCCCGAGAAGATGGTGACGTGGCGGAAACGGGCCACGCCAGTGATGAATGTAAAGTGGATACAATCGCCAAGTGCTTTGATTTGCGTGAAGAATGGGCGTAACACCGCAGTGTTGCGTTCCAGTTGCGCCTCATCGCGCAACACGTCCACCAATCCCTTATCGTATTCGTCAATCAACACGACTACTCCCTTCTCTGTCCTTTCGTTAAGCTGCTTTATTAAGCCGCCGAACAAAAGAGCGGAATCGGTGCATGAAGCAGGTGGTGTAATATTTTGACGCCGATATTCTTCTTGGACCAGATATTGAAGGCCGTTTTCCAATTTGTCCTCGTTTACCGCCGAGATTCGCGAAAGGTCGAGACGTATCACGGGATATACCGTCCAGTCTTTTTCGAGATTCATGATGGCCAATCCCTCGAACAATTCCTTGCGGCCCTCGAAATAGGCTTGCATGGTATTGAGCAACAGGCTTTTGCCGAAGCGGCGTGGCCGCGACAGGAAATAGGCATAAGGGCTTTGGGCCAGATCATAGATCAGGGCCGTTTTATCAACATAAGTCATGTCGTAGCGACGTATTGTCGCAAAGCTCTGGATGCCGATGGGCATTTTTTGGCGAATGGGAGTCGTCATGGCGGTAAAAGTTTGGATACGGCAAAGGTACAAAATTCCTTTGTTAGCGTCAACTCCTGATTCAAAATTCGTTGTTGGACATCACAATAGTGTTTTTACGATAGGATAAGAGGTATGTACAGTGGAAGAAAAGGATTTTTTGGCATTTTGTTGTAACTTTGGGCTCTCTTATTGCGTCAACATAGTATGAAAACAATTATCACAATTTTGCTTTGCTCGATAATCGCAGTGTTTACAACCACGGCCCAAGAGACTCCAGATTCGATCACTGGTTATACCGATGCCCAACTCGATTCATTGATTGCCAGCCTTAACGAGGTGACAGTCACGGCCCAACGCCCACTGGTCACGAAGGAGATTGACCGCATAGGGTACGACGTTCAAGCCGATGAGGAGGCAAAAACCGCGACCCTAAGCGATGTGCTGCGGAAAGTGCCCTTGGTGTCGGTAGATCCTGATGGCACAATCAAGGTGAAAGGCTCTGGCGATTTCAAAATCTATCGCAATGGCCGTCCCAACAACTCCTATTCCAAGAACGCCAAGGAGCTTTTCAAGGCTATCCCCGCATCGTCAATAAAGAAAATAGAGGTAATCACCGATCCTGGAGCGAGAGAGGATGCCGAGGGGACAAGCGCGATTCTCAACATAGTGACGATGAGCGAACTTCGATTGCAGGGAGTAATGGGTCAAGTATCCCTATCCACCAACTCGAAGAGCCATTGGATACCCAATCCCAACCTGTACATAACCACCCAAATCGACAAGGTGATTTTGTCGGCTTACGGCGGTGGATTTTTTCAACAGGGAGATTTTTGCAAGGATCGCCTAGAATCGCGCTATGTATACGATGACACGGGTAATGTATTGACCAGCAAGGACAAGCGTCGTTACCCTGGTGGCACAGGCTGGTTTGGCATAGATGGCAGTTATGAGTTGGATTCTCTTAACCTGTTCACCATGGAGTTCAACGGCTACACCTATAGGATCAATCAGCACTTCGATCAACAAAACGATTTGACCCTTGCGGACGGGAGCGCGTGCATGAGCTATAGGGTACTTTCCACCTATCGCCCAATTACCTACTTTGACCTCGGTGGAGGATTCAACTATCAGCACTCCACACGTCGCAAGGGCGAAAGCATAACGGCAAGCTATCTCCTAGCCACCACCCGACAGCACTCAAACGTAACATCGGAGTATCTCGACAAGGTAAATCCTTCGTTCGATTATGACTCTAAGTGCACCCACACCCGTGCTAATTTCATTGAGCATACCTTGCAGCTTGACTGGACGAGACCGATAAATGCCCATAACAAATTTGACACAGGCGCCAAATACATTTATCGTAACAACCACTCCCACAGCTCTTACGACTACATACCAACGCTGAGTGAATATACCAATTTCAAGCATACAACACAGGTGGGCGCTCTCTATGCCGATTATCGCCTGAATGTGAAACGCTGGAACTTCCGCGCGGGGCTACGCTTTGAGTATTCCCGCCTTAAAGGCCATAACATCGAGCCGCCCGAGCCTGAATTTTGTCGCTCGCTGCGCGACTGGGTGCCCAATGCCTCAATCAGCGTGAATATTAACGACGAGAACACCCTCAAAATCAGCTACAACGAGCGCATAAACCGCCCGGGTATCACATACCTCAACCCCGCTGTCGACGCTTCTCCTCTAAGTGTAAGCCAGGGCAACCCCGACCTTGTAAGCTCTAAATATCATTCAATCAACTTGAATTACTCGCTGATTAAAAGCAAGATAAACATCGATCTCACATCAGGTTTCTCAACATCAACCGATGGAATTGTGTCCATCAAGCATGTAATTGACGATGTGGTGTATTCCTCCTACGCCAACTTAGGTCATAATCGCTCGTTTAACACCAATCTATAC
This sequence comes from uncultured Muribaculaceae bacterium, assembly GCA_964562375.1. Taxonomy (GTDB): domain Bacteria; phylum Bacteroidota; class Bacteroidia; order Bacteroidales; family Muribaculaceae; genus JAJPXC01. The sequence continues at coordinate 4,347 of CAZLSW010000114.1, forward strand.
ACCCAGTGGTCTCCTTTTGAAAAAACCACATGGATTTTTAACGGTGGACTTTACTATAGATACTTTAAATGCCCCGATTACCAATTGGGTGATATATTTGCCCATGGCTGGAAATGGTTTGTGTGGACCCAGGTGCGCCAAAAGCTTCCATGGAAGCTTACCGCCTCGGTGTCGTTCAACACCTGGAAAAGTGGCACAACGTCGGTCTATTCTCGCACAAAAAGCTACAATCCTTACTATTATTCTTTATCTCTCCAACGCTCGTTCCTTAAGGACGATCGGCTAACGGTTACCGCGAGTGCCACTAACCCATTCGGCCCCGCCGGTCAACACAATCGCCTCTACACGTTCAACCAAGGACGGCAGGGCTATCAAGACTCTTGGAGCGACTATTACCAATGTTTCATGCTCCAAGTAAGCTACCGATTTGGAACACTTAACGCCAAGGTGAAGAAAACAGCTGCCACCATCAAAAACGACGATGTGGTTGGAGCCAAAGTAGGCAAGTAAATCTATCTTACACCGCTTGCTAGAATTAGAATTGCTACTTACTTCGTACTATATTATATAGTTCAGGTTTCGTAGGTTATCCAAGAATGCATTGGATAAGGACAACCGAGATTGAGGTCGATACGATTAAAGCCCCACGACCTAACAGCGTTTGTCAAAGCGAGAAATTCATCCTCCGAGCCGAAGATTATTTGCGGAACCAATGAGGTGCCGTCACCCTTGGAATCCTTAAGTCGTTGGAAATCCTGTCGCCTCGGCTCTCTTTTCTCTATGCGCATGAAGGGTGTGTAATAACAATCTACGCCTCCATAAATCGCATAGTGTAACCTGCGATATGCCCCGTCAACGTACCCCTGCATCGGAGCGAAGTGAATTGTCATGGTTGCATGTCTTGGAGTTAGCGGAGGTAGCGTGCGCACATACCGTCCTAATTGATTGGCCATTTATATCAATGAGTTATATAAGGTTAGACCTTTGACAGTAAGCAGATATTGTTGGCGTGGATGTCGGGGGAGTCGGGATATAAACGGCGTACAAAGCCTGACTCTATCGAAGGGGTTAATATAGTTGAAGAAAGTTGGGACGATGATGAAGACCCAGTGCCCCCATTATCTCCTTTACTTTCCAGGATTCCTTGGCACCCATAACTTTGACAATGGCCTTGATGTTTGGATCGGTTTCTATAAGCTTGTTCGGTACTTGTTCGGTACTTGAGTTCCGGTGCCATTTTGATTCCACATGATTTTTTTACCGCATGAAATTTGTATCATTGGCTTATGATGAGGTGATCAATACAAAACCTTACCTTCTTAGCCCAGTAATTATGCGAGAATCCAGCGGGTGATGTTGCGTTTTTCCGAGGAGAAGGCGACGCCGATTTTGTATACCTCGCGGCCGTCGGCGCTCCAGGGTAGGGGATAGCCCTTCTCGTCGATTTGGGCGAGGGCTTCCTCGGCGGTGCCGTCGAGCTTGAATTCGAAGATGTAAACGCGCTTGGGTGTTTGGCATAGCATGTCGATGCGTCCGCCGCTCACGGAGCGTTCGCTCTGCGTGGAGATGCCGGCCATCATGAAGAAAAGATGCACGAGCCGATGGTAGGTCTTCTCCTTGTCCTCGTTGTCCCACAAGTGGTAAGGTATGCTACCAAAAAGAGATTGTAGGGAACGCATAATGGCATCCACATCAGCATCGGCAAAGGCGTCCTTGATGTCAAATACCGAATTGGAGATGTCGTCGTCATCCACATCCATGTATTCCGGCACAAGATACTCAAGCAGAGCTTGTTTCACCTCGGCGTTAGGATATGTAAGGGTGAACCTGCCGTTTTTCGCATCGCAAATGGTAAGGTAACCGGTCTGGTAGAAGAGTGGAATGGGGTTGCGGTCGTTGTATATGTCTGCGAGGCGCTCACCGCTGATTTTGGCACCGTCAATCTCCGCCAGTGTATATTTATTGTGCTTTAAGAAATCAACAAGGATTTTCGATGTGCCCGACATTGCCCAGAAGTTACTGAGCTGTAGTTTATTAAGACAATTGACAATGCTGAAAGGGTTATACACTAGCTCGGGTAGCTCGGTGAACCTGTACCCGTCGTATTGCTGACGAAGCGTTTCTAATGTCTCCTGATGACTTTGGCCTAACTTATGTGCCAAAGAGTCAATTTGAGGGCAAAAGTAATCCACTAACTCTTTTTGGGTAAAACCACAGATCTCGGCGTATCGAGGTTCGAGCGATATATCGTTGAGGTTGTTAAGTCCCGAGAAGATTGTGACGTGGCGGAAGCGAGCCACCCCGGTGATAAACGTGAGCCGAAGCAAGTGCCCCCTCCCTTTGATTTGGGTAAAGAATGGACGTAGAACGGTGGTGTTCTTTTCAAGCTGAGCTTCATCGCGAAGCACATCGACCAAGCCCTTGTCATACTCATCGATAAGCACCACCACTTCTTGGCCAGTAGTCTTATGAAGCTTTTCAATAAGGTTGCCGAACATCAGCTCTGAGCTGGAGCATCCCGAGTCGGGCGTAAGATTATGACGATCAAACTCCTCAGCAAGAAGCCTCTTTAGGCCGTTCTCCAACTTTTCTTCCGTGTCAGCGGCTATAAGCGACAAGTCGAGACGGATCACGGGATAAACCGGCCAGTCTTTTTCGAGATTCATGATGGCAAGTCCCTCGAACAATTCCTTGCGGCCCTCAAAATAAGCCTGCATGGTATCGAGCAACAGGCTTTTGCCGAAGCGGCGTGGCCGCGACAAGAAATAGGCGTAGCGATTTTGGGCCAGCTCATAGATCAAGGCCGTTTTGTCGACATAAGTGTACCCTTCCCGACGGATTATCTGGAAACTTTGGATGCCGATGGGCATTTTTTGGCGAATGGGTGTGGTCATAGCCGTTTAACGTTAGATACCGCAAAGGTACAAATTTCATTTGTTAACATCAACCCTTGGCCCATTAAATCTTCATATTCAACTTTCTCATGTTTGGAAACCACGAATTCACACTAATGAACACCAACAAATTAACAGGGCTTTTAATAATTTACCCCAGTTCGGGATAAATACTATTCACCAGGTGGCATTTGAGCGTGG
>CAZLSW010000115.1:0-7432 GCA_964562375.1 uncultured Muribaculaceae bacterium
CCCGCTTGAAACTCAGTCACCCTCAAACATTTACTTGCCCATCCCGCGAATTTTTGCTAACTTTGCGGTCGTAATTACGCAACCCACGCCAGATTACACGAGTATTACCTTATTTTTAGTATGAAATCTTGTTTTATGGGGCTGGGCTATATCGGCCTGCCCACCGCTATAATAGCCGCCAAGCATGGCATTCAGGTAGTTGGCGTTGATGTCAACCCTGAGGTGGTTGAGAAAACCAACGCTGGCGAGCTACATATCATAGAGCCCGGATTGGCTCAATACCTTAAGGAGGTGATTGCCGACGGCAGCTTGGTAGCCACCGACACCCCGCAGGAAAGTGACGCATACTTCATGGTCGTCCCCACCCCCTTCAAGGGCAACCATGTACCCGACGTGTCGTTTGTCGAAGCCGCCACACGAGCCGTCATCCCCTACCTCAAGCCGGGCGACCTTTACGTGATCGAGTCGACCTCCCCTGTGGGCACCACCGAGGCCATGGCCGAGCTTATCTACACCGAGCGCCCCGAGCTTAAGGACAAAATTTACATCGCCTACTGCCCCGAGCGCGTGCTACCGGGCAACGTCATCTACGAGTTGGTGAACAACGACCGCGTGATCGGCGGCATCAACGAGGCCTCCACCAAGAAGGCCATGGAATTTTACAGCCAATTCGTCAAGGGCACCCTGCACCCCACCAACGCCCGCACCGCCGAGATGTGCAAATTGACCGAGAACTCCTCGCGCGACGTGCAGATCGCCTTCGCCAACGAGCTGTCGATGATATGCGACGCCGCCGGCATCAACGTATGGGAGCTAATACACCTGGCCAACAAGCATCCCCGCGTCAACATCCTCCAGCCCGGTTGCGGCGTGGGAGGCCACTGCATCGCTGTCGACCCCTACTTCATCACGGCCCTCTACCCCAAGGAGTCGCAATTGATCGCCACCGCCCGCTCCATCAACAACCACAAGGCCGACTGGAGCGCCGAGAAGGTGGTCAACGCCATGCTTCGCTTCGAGCTTGAGCACAACCGCAAGCCCGTGGTGGCCATGATGGGCGTGGCTTTCAAACCCGACATCGACGACCTGCGCGAGTCGCCCGCCAAGTACATCATTTCCAAGGTGATGCAGAGCTACAACAACGCCAACATCCTGGTCGTGGAGCCCAACATCGAGTCGCACAACGTGTTCAAGCTCACCGACTACAAGGAGGCCTACGACAAGGCCGATATCGTGGTGTTCCTCACGGCCCACACCCCTTTCCGCTCGCTCCCCTGGCGCGACGACAAGGTAATACTCGACTTCTGCGGAATATTCAAGAAATAAGGCCCCCTAGCCAATGACTCAACCCCAACGCTCCATAAACGGCATTACGGTTCACGCCTTTTCATCGTGGGACGACATCCTCGACCGTGTGGGATGTGACCCCAAGCTCTACGTGGCCGTTAACGCCGAGAAAATCATTGCCGCTCCCCAAGAGATACGCGACGCCATCAACGCCAACATCGGCTATTGCGACGGCGCCGGCTCGGTAATGGCGATGAAGCAGAAAGGGGTGAAGGACGTGGCGCGCCTGCCGGGATGCGAGCTCTGGCTCAAGATTATCGAGCGCTATCACAAGCAGGGGTGGAAATTCTACATCGTGGGGGCCTCACCCGAGGTGCACAAGGCCACGATCGACAAGCTCCAGCAGGAGTATCCCGGTATCAACATCGTGGGCCATCGTGACGGCTACCTCAAGGACGACGCCGAGCGTCAGGCCCTCATCGACGACGTGGCCCGCGTGAAGCCCGACGCCGTGTTCGTGGCTATGGGTTCGCCCAAGCAGGAGCGTCTCATGCGCGATATGCAACGCCTCCACGCGACCGTCTATGTAGGCCTCGGAGGCAGCTATGACGTGTACACCGGGGCTGTCCCCCGCGCCCCGCAATGGTGGCAACGCCATGGCCTTGAATTCATGTACCGCTTTCTGCGCCAACCCTCGCGGTGGCGCCGACAGATTCACTACTTCCCCTTCATGTGGAAATATATCACCCGACAGTTGTGAAAAAAGTAATGCTCGTTTTCGGCACGCGGCCCGAGGCCATCAAAATGGCCCCCCTCGTCAAGGAGTTGGAACGCCACGCCGACCGTTTTGAGACCATCGTTTGCGTCACCGGCCAGCATCGCCAGATGCTCGACCAGGTGCTCGACCTGTTCCAAATCACCCCCGATTACGACCTTAATATAATGAAGGCCGGCCAGGACCTCTACGACGTGACCTCGCGCATCCTCCTGGGAATGCGCGACGTGCTGCGCGAGGCTCAGCCCGACCTGGTGCTTGTGCACGGCGACACCTCCACCTCCACCGCGGCCGCCCTGTCGGCATTCTACGCCCAGATTCCCGTGGGCCACGTTGAGGCTGGCCTGCGCACGGGCGACATTTATTCCCCGTGGCCCGAGGAGATGAACCGCTCCATCACCGGCCGCATCGCCACCCTGCACTTCTCCCCCACGTCCACCAGCCAAGGCAACCTGCTGCGCGAGAACGTCGCCGCCGAGGCCATCTCCGTAACCGGCAACACCGTCATTGACGCCCTGCAGAGCGTCGTTGCCAAGATCGAGGCCGACCCCGAGCTGCAACAGCGTCTCGACCAAGAAATCAAGGCCCAGGGCTACGACTTGAGCCGATTGGACGGCGACCGCCGCTTGGTGCTCATCACGGGCCACCGCCGCGAGAATTTCGGCGACGGCTTCCTCAACATCTGCAACGCCATCAAGGACCTCGCCGAGCGTTATCCCGATGTGGATTTCGTGTACCCGATGCACCTGAATCCCAACGTGCGCCGGCCGATTCACGAGGTGTTCGACTCCATCCCCCACGGCAACGTGTTCTTCATCGAGCCGCTTGAGTATCTCTACTTCGTGTACATGATGAAGCGCGCCTACGTGATTCTCACCGACAGCGGGGGCATCCAGGAGGAGGCGCCGTCGCTGGGCAAGCCCGTGATCGTGATGCGCGAGGTCACCGAGCGCCCCGAGGCGCTGGAGGCTGGCACGATACGGCTCGTAGGGACCGACCGTGAGAAGATCGTCACCGAGGTGGCTCGTTTCCTCGACGATCGCCAATATTACCTCGACAACCAGAAGATACGCAACCCCTACGGCGACGGCCACGCCTGCGAGCGGATTAGGCAAGCGATCGAGGATTACTTTGATTAAATAGGCCGTCGGGCCGTTTAAGTAGGATGTCGGGCCGCTTAAGTAGGATGTCGGGCCGTGCCGGCCCGACTGGGATGACTGTCCCGCCGTGCCGGCGGGACCTCCTACTTAAATGGCGGCCGGCTTCGCTTAAGTAGGACGTCGGGCCGTGCCGGCCCGACCGGGATAACTGTCCCGCCGGCACGGCGGGACTTCCTACTTAAACGGCGGGACCTCCTTCGCTTAAGTAGGAGGTCGGGCCGTGCCGGCCCGACTGGGATGACCGTCCCGCCGGCACGGCGGGACCTCCTACTTAACGGCGGCCTCCTTCGCTTAAGTAGGAGGTCGGGCCGTGTCGGCCCGACTGGGATTACCGTCCCGCCGACACGGCGGGACTTCCTTTCTAAACAACTGTCCCGCCGACACGGCGGGACTTCCTACTTATACGGCGGGACTTCCTACTTATACGGCGGCCGGCTTATAGGCCTCGATAGGGTTGATTGAGTATTCTATAACCAATAGCGCCCTGATATACGTTTTTCCAAAGGTATTTTATAACATTTCGAAAATGCAATTCATTGCGTATAATCGTATCAAAGTATTCTCCATGCCATACAGGAGTAGGATACTCAGGAATTATTTTACACAAGCGATGGGAAGATGCATTTTTGAAAGAGTTTATGGACTTCTTCAATTGTGCATTATTGATTACTTGAATCAAAAAATGAATGTGATTTGGCATTATTACAAAAGCCCAAACATTCCAAGATTGGTTATCATATGCATCAAAAAGAGAATGAAGCATTTGACAAACAGCGGTATCCTTCAAAACACATGAACCATATCCTTGGTCGAGAAGATTATTGTATTTGCCGTAAAATTCTTTTACATATTCTTTTCGAGTTGTCTCATCCCAAGGTGAGGGGTGCTGACTTAGCCAAATTTCCTTTCTACGCTTGAAATCCTCGCACACATGACGGGGTAATGAGTCGCCTAAGTGAAGGGTTAGGAATTGAAGTTTATCAGGTTGATCCCAATGTGGCAGATTACCTTTGAAATAGTTGATATCTTCTTCACGGTCCAGAAATAAGGAAGGGTCCATAGAAATGTGAATTTGTTTTCACAAATGTAGGGTTAAAGTAGCGTTTTTCAAAATTTTTGTGGAAATTTAATGGCACTGGGCTAGGAAGGAGGTCGGGCTGTTTAAGTAGGACGTCGGGCCGTTTAAGTAGGAGGTCGGGCCGTGCCGGCCCGACTGGGATAACTGTCCCGCCGGCACGGCGGGACTTCCTTTCTAAACGACTGTCCCGCCGACACGGCGGGACCTCCTACTTATACGGCGACCTCCCTCGCTTAAGTAGGACGTCGGGCCGTGCCGGCCCGACAAGGATGACTGTCCCGCCGGCACGGCGGGACTTCCTACTTATACGGCGGGACCTCCTACTTAAACGGAGGGACCTCTTACTTGGTATATGGGGTGGGGGGATTGGTATATTTAGGGAGGGGGTTGGTATATTTTACCTTAGGGGGTGAAAAGTGATTGGCTACCTTTGTCATGGATTCTAAAGATAGCTTGCAGCCTCTTTTTGGCGCAAGTGTAGCAAAATCATTATTCACAAGCAGGATAGGTAAATGCTTAGAGATAAAACTGGTATCATCACATCTCTGGCATGCGCGCTGTGCTCCTTAGGGGCACTTGCGCAGCCGCCGGAGGCCCCAGAGACAAGCGACTCGGTGGCCGTCTATTTTCGGGTTAGCCGCACGGAACTCGACCCTGATTTCGGGCCCAATCGGGAACAATTCCTCCCGCTGGCTCGACGATTGAAAGCGGTGCTCGCCGACCCTACTTTCGCCATCACCAGCGTCACAGTAACCGGGGGTGCTTCGCCCGAAGGGAGCGTTGAATTTAACCGCATGCTATCGGAGGGCCGCGCCAAAGCCATTTTCGATTATTTCTCAACGCTGTCCCACATCCCCGACTCGACGATGAGTTTCCGATACCTGGGCCGCGATTGGCAAGGACTGTCGCGCATGGTAGAGGCCGATCCCGCCACGCCATATCAACAAGAGGTGCTCGACCTGATCAAAAGAGGGCAGACGTCGCTTCTGAAAACGCTACACGGCGGAGTCCCCTATAAATATATGTACACTCATCATTTCCCGGCACTGCGCGCGGCCCGGTTGAAACTCACCTACAACCGGCCATTGCCGCCTCTTTCCGAGCATCAAGCGGATACGGTGGTTAAAACCGTGGTGGTGCGCGACACCGTGTACGTGCAAGTCGACAGCCTGATTTACTACTGTCCGCCGTGCAAACCTTTTTACATGTCGGCTCGCACCAACCTGGTGCAGGACGCCTTGCTGACCCCCAATCTGGGCCAGTTCAACTCGGCCGAGGCCGCGATGTCGTTCCTCGAAACCAATGATACCGACCTGATTTTTCTCGACATCAACATGCCGGGGCTGAGCGGCATGGATTTGGCTCGGCGTCTCCCCGACAACGCCATGGTGATTTTCACCACCGCCTACAGCGAATTTGCCGCCGAGAGCTACGAAGTCAACGCCGTCGACTATCTTATCAAACCATTGGAGCCGGAACGCTTCAACCGCACCGTGTTGAAAGCTCTTGATTTCAATCGCTTGCTCTCGGGACATCAGCCCGAAAACTCAATCGCCCCCACCAAGGCCGGCGCCGATTGGATGTTCATCACCGCCGAGAGACGCCTCTTATCGCCAAAAGCTGCTCTCCACCTTAATGAACACCTCCCAAACTGACAATTGCGAGCCAACCGATCACAACCAATAACCGACCTTTCTTGTTGAGATAAGAAAACCCTTTCTTTGCCTTAACGAGAAATTCTTGATATCTTTGCCACGACAAATATATCAACTAATCGACCGAATTGTATATGAGACGTCTTCTTATCGCTTTTTGCGCTTGCGTGGCCGTGGTGGCCGCGAGCGCGCTGCCCCCGTTTACGTTCCAGAGGGTGTCGTCGCTGCCCGGCTCGGGCTTCGCTAGCTATCCCGTACGCGACATCGCCTTGTTGTACACCGGCGCGAGCTGGCACCCGAAATGGACTCCCGACCAGGCCGAAATATATCTCGCTCATGAGGTGAACGGCAAGAAACAGTGGCTGTTTGACGGCATCCTGATGCTCGAGTACTGCAACTCGGCCACCCACCAATTCATCCCCATGCAGGACGACCGCATCCCGGCCAACAAGGAGGAGTGGCAGCAATGGATCGACGACCTGTTCACGCCCGGACAAGGGCTGTGCGGCATCGACGAGGCTATCACCCGGCTTAAGCAGGAGATCGGCGACCCGGGGTTCCGCCACAAGGTGTCAATCTCCCTTTTCTACCCCTACGCCAAGGACGGCAAGACCAACTGGGGCACGCTCAACGGCAAGAAGATGAATTTCACCAAGACGGCCGACCAATTGGCCGCGTGCGAGTGGATGCTCGACCAGCTGCTCACGAAATGGGAGCAGGCCGGGTTCAAGAACCTGGATCTCCATTCGTTCTACTGGATGCACGAGACGGTGACCACCGACCCTCTGCCTCAGACGATGGCCAAGGAGGTGAAGGCCAAAGGCTACGACTTTATATGGTGCCCATGGTTTAAGTCGGACGGCTACAACCAGTGGAAGCAATTGGGCTTCAACTGCGCGTATTTGCAGCCTAATTTCTTCTTCCACCCTACGGTAGCCAAGAGCCGTTTAACCGAAGCGGTCCAGCTTGCCCGACAGCACGGCATGGGACTTGAGGTGGAGGTCGACAACCGCATCTTGCCCACCAACGCCGACTATAGTCAGTACAAAAACCGTTTCAAGGCTTATCTCGAGGCTTTCAAGAAACAGGGCGTGCTTTCATCGTGCCCGCTGATGTGGTACACGGGCGAAAAGCTCCTTTTGCAATGGGCCGAGAATCCTGGCAAGGTCAACAATGCCAACTTCGATCTGTTGGCCCGCACGATTATCGAACGGCGACAGAACTCAGCGCTCAACTCGCGTCTCGGCCTCTAACCGTCCTCACTATTTTTTCAGTAGTAATCCAAGAAACCACTAATCAACCCTAATTTTAGGACAGCTGCAAAACCCTGTGTTTTGCAGGGGAGATGGATGGTGGTCGGCAAGCCGACCACCCTCTCAGTGTATATCCCATAAAACACAGGTTTTTGCAGGTGTCCCCCTTGCGTCCGTGAGACCTCCCCGATTAAGAGCATAATCTTTCACACTTATGCCTGCTT
>CAZLSW010000116.1:0-7427 GCA_964562375.1 uncultured Muribaculaceae bacterium
GAGCACGACCTTGCCAAGGTCGGGGTCGCGGGTTCGAGTCCCGTTTTTCGCTCCACACAATCATTATCTCCCAAACGCCGCCTGTCACGACCCCGGAATCCCGCCTCCTATTCAAGGAAGATAATCAACCCCTTAACCCCAGATTAATATCAGGGAAACCACCAAAGGACGATGCACTGCGGATGACCCCGGGAGCCAAAAGAGCCTGATGATTGCGAGCTGTCCGGATGGCGGAATTGGTAGACGCGCTACTTTGAGGGGGTAGTGGGCATTCGCCCGTGTGAGTTCGAGTCTCATTTCGGACACTCTTTCCAAGAGGCAAGCAATTGAATTTCAATCGCTTGCCTCTTTTCTTATCCCCATTTGCACAACATTTGCACAACAGAGTTTTTTCTCTGTCCTTATTCCAAGCCAATTTTACCCTTCTCCCGGCCTTAAATCTACTCCACTCAGACCTGCTTTATAAATTGGTTGTGCAACAGTAGCACAAAGTTGCCCCCTCCATCCGTTGTGCAAGCATCGCTGCCGGTTGTGCAACTGTCGCCGATGGTTGTGCAAGTTACGCAGACGGTTGTGCAAATGTCGATCTTTTTCCAAAGCCTTCTGCATCCCCACTCGCGGCTCCCTTTTAATAAGCCAAGTTGTTGATTACCAATAGCTTGGCTTTCTCCTTAATGGAATTTGCACCAAATTTGCACCAACATTTTCTGAGGCGTCCTGAAATTTCTTGACTCGGAAGAGGTTAATAGATGTTGATATTATGGGTTAATCCAGTCGTGGGTTTACTTCCGGGACAGTCGTCCGCTAACGGGTTTACACCGGTTTCGGCTCGCGAGCCAGGAGGGGGGGTGAAACCGGCGGGGCTCGATGCCCCGCCGGTTTCAGGGTCTGCTCCGTTTGTCGGACGCTTCGCCTTTCGGGGGGGGTGACGCGAAGTTAGCGATTTAATCCTTACCTTGGTTTACTGTACCAGGGGTATTTTTTCCAGCGGCGCTCCAGCGGGCCCTCCATCTGGTGGGCCTCGGAGGGGGTGAGCCATTCGATAGAGGCGTGCGGGCGTTGGTCGTTGTAGGATGCTATCGCTTTTTTGACCAGCCGGTTAACATTGTCGGCGGTCACGCCCCAGTGTTTCAGGAACTCGTTCTTGATGGTGCCGTTGACGCGCTCGGCGTGGGCGTAGTCGCGGGGGTCGCCCCCCTCGGTCATGCTCGGGAGGATGGAGTGCTTGTTGAGTTCGCGGACGTAGGCGGCGCTGCAATACTGCGAGCCGCGGTCGGAGTGGTGGATGGTCGGGAGATTGGGGTCGGCCTTCTGGGCGATGGCCATCCGCAGGGCCTCGAGGGCGTGGGCCGCTGACATGTCGGCGGCCTGGGCCCAGCCGACGATCTTGCGGGAGTACATGTCGGTGATCAGGAAGAGGTAGCGGAACGAGCCGTCGACGCGCACGTAGGTGATGTCGCTGACCCACACCTCGTTAGGGCGCATCGGCACGACCTCCTTGACAAGGTTGGGGTACGTCCGCAGCGCGTGGCCCGAGAACGTGGTGCGGGGCTTGCGGCGACGCGGCCGCAGCAGCATACCCTCGCGGTCAAGCAGGGCGAACAGACGGTCGCGCCCGCACTCCACGCCGAACTCCTTGAGGAGCATCTTTTGTAGCTTGCGGGTCCCCACGCCGGCGCAGCCGTCGCGCAGGTCGCGGCACATCTCGGCGATGACCTGGTCGGCCACGCGCTCCGCGTACTCGTATTTATTTCCCTGATAATACGCCTGTTTCGTGGCGCCAAACAGGGCGCAGAGCGTGCCCACCTTCTCTTGCGGGCGGCTCCGGCGCAGGCGTTCTACTGTTTGGCGCCAGCTTTTTTTCGTATCTGGATGTTGAGGGTCTCCTCGGCCACGTCGATCATCGTGTCCAGGGCGTGCGCGCGGAGCTCGGCCTTGGCCAGCTCCTTTTTCAGGCGGGCGATCTCGGCGTCGCGCGGGTCCGCCACCCGCCCCTTCGACGCAGGCGCGGCCGCCTGTCCGTTGCCGGCGGATTTGTTCTTGTCCTTCTGTTTCACGTCTATATAACGTGGTTTGTGGGCTGATGTTGTGTAGCGTCCGCTGACCCAGTAGCTCAGGGCCCGGCGGGAAACGCCGGCAGATTTTGCCGCCTCGGTCAGGCTTTGATGCCCTTTGAGGTAGGACGCGACGATTCTCTTCTTCTCTTCGTCCGTCTTTCGCTTGTTTCTTTCTCTCATTAATCCTTAATAAGGTTTAATCTCCAGTCAAGCTTTTTCAGGACGATACAATCTACAACTTACATAATACTTGAAATCTGCGCAACGCTGAGAAAAGGCATACTCACTGGCCGTCATAATATACTGTTCACGTTTTGCCAATTCTCGTCGAAGCGTTTCTAGGGTCAACGCTCGATCTCGGGCTTGCGTTTCACCTTGGATTTGTCGCATGTGTTGAAATATAAAGGAGGTGGGCATCCCTGCGGTGCTCACCTCCTGGTGCTGGTTGGATAGATAGGAATAGGGAATCAGTTCACACTGATTGCGTTGGTTGAGATAGTGAATGTATGGGAGCCGGAGGCGAGGGTGTATTTGGCGCAACGGAGGCCGTTCCAGGTGCAGAAGCTGTCGAAGGTGGCGTAAGAGCTGTCGGAGGCTGTGGCCACATCGTCGGAAACGGGGAGATAAAGGGTGGCGGTGGTGTTGGCGGGGACGGTACAGGTGTAGAATCGCATCACGCCGTGGCCGTCGGCAGTCCAAGAGCTGCGGATTGTGCCGTAGTTTGACTCATAGGAACCGCTGAGCGAGGTGAAGGTGCCACCCGCTTGGGGCTGTAGCGTGAAATGCTTGTAGCCGCGAGTGCCGTCTTCGGTCACGCCGCCGGTGATGCCCAATTGGTATTCGTACATCCATTGCCCCACGGAGCCGAGAGCGAAGTGGTTAAACGAGTTCATGTTGTTACCGTCGCCCTGGCCGAAGGCCGATTCGTAACCGTTCCAGCGTTCCCAAATGGAGGTTGCGCCATTGGTCACGGGATAGAGCCACGAGGGATAGGCGGTGGAGGTGAATAGGGAGTAGGCGTCGGCGACACGACCATTATGGCTGAGAGCAGGGAGCATGTTGGGCGTGCCGTTGAAGCCGGTGGTGATGGTGTAGTCGTTAAACGAGTAGCCACCATTACCGCTCTGCGATGGATGGGCTGTAAGCTCGGCCAGGTATTGGATGGCGTAGGGACGATTTTCGTCGTTGAACACGTTGTGAACCAGCGGTGAGGCGTAGGAGCTTTGCGAGTGGAGAATCTTGCCAGTCATGAAGCGGGTTTTGTGGGTGGTGGGATCCACGAACGCTTCGTTCCATTCCTCCTTAGCGGCGTCGTGACGGTCGCGGAGGGTAGCGGCGTACTCCGTGTCACCCTTGGCCGCGGCCATGTCGGCCATCAGCTCCATCATGTAGATGTAAATGGCATTGTTGAGCACCTCGCTCACGCGGGCTGTCTCGTCGAGGTTGGTCATGGTTTCCACCTCGGAGCTTCGGGGGGTAAGCTCGAGCCAGTCGGCAAAGCCGGTGGTCCACCAAGCGAGGTATTGATAATCCTTCTCGGGATATGTGCCGTCGAAATACTCTTTGGGCCATTTGTTTTTGTAGGCGAAGCAGGCCATCCCCTCGAGCCAAGCCTTCATAGCGTCGTAATTCTCCTCTACGATGCGGAAGTCGCCGTATTGGGCGTACATCTGCCAAGGAACCATGCACACGGCGGCGCTCCAGGTGGTGGCGTCGCAGAAGTTGGCCTCCTTAGTGGTCATATAGGTGGGCACAGTGAAACCGATACCGCCCGCGGGGCACCAATCGGAGGCAATCTGCTGGTCGGCGCGCACCGACACCATCCATTGGCGGAAGAAGTTGTAGACGTCGCTGTTGTAGGAGGCGGTGCGGCAGTATACCTGGGCGTCGCCTGTCCACCCCATTCGCTCGTCGCGCTGGGGGCAGTCGGTGGGGATAGTTTGGAAATTGCCCAATTGGCTGCGCTGGATGTTGGAGAAGAGTTGGTTGACCAATTCGCCAGTGGTGCCGTCGCTGGTCTCGGCATGGTAAGTGCCGGTGGGGAGAGCGTCGGATGAGAGAACAAGGGCTTGAACGTTGCTTAGAGGGAGGCTGCCACTGTGGTTGGGGATGGTGATTTGGATATACTGGTAGCCACAATACAGGGAGATAGGACTGATCACTACCTCCTCAGCGCCCTTGGCCACGTAGAAGATAGTTGCCATGGCGTTGCGGTAGTTGTCGCGCAGTTGTCGCCCGGTAAGACCCATACCATTTACGCCATAGGTGTTCTCATAGACTTCCAAGTCGCCACGACCACCGGGGTAAACCTGCTCGGAAAGGCGAATGATCACAGTGTCGTTCGCGGCAAGCCACCCCTTGGGGATGCTGATGCGGGGAGCGCCGGTGAGGTTGGTGCCCATATTGTAGATGTAGGTGCGGCCATCGGAGGAGTGGGCGGGCATCAGCTCAGTGGCGGTGATGGTGTCGCACACTTGGATCGTGCGGTCGTAGCGGCCCATAAGGTAGAACTCCTCCCAGTCGCGGCGGTCGATGACGGCGGGAGCGATCCATGCCGAAGCGTCGAAGGAGGCGTCGCTGTTCCACCCTGCAACGTAAGGCTCGCGACGTGCGTCGTAAAACTCACCGTCGACAAACGAACCCGAGCGCAGCGGGCCGTCCTTGTAGCTGAGCCAGTCGGTTGTGTTGGTCACCTTGGTCTCCGAGGTGCCGTCGGTATAGGTGATTACGAGCTTCGCCATTAACGCCTCATGGTCGCCAAAGAAGTTGTAATTGTAGATATCCTTGGTGAGATGTCCGGTCCACCAGCATGGGAGCAAGGTGGCACCGATAACATTCTTGCCAGTTTTCATCAGCGAGGTGACGTCGTAGGCGTTGTAACCCATCACTTCGCGGATTTGGCTGCTGCCAGGGGCAAACCAATCGTCGCCCATACGCTGGCCGTTGATGTGGATTTCGTAGCCGCCCATCGCGGTGACGTACATCTTGGCCTTGGCAATCTCCTTTGCGCCCGTATCAACAACAGTGCGTAGCATGGTCATTGAGCCGTGGCTGGGATCCACGTAGCCCATGCGGAAGTCGCTACCCGTGTTTTTCACCTTGATGGTGGAGCCGTCGACGGTTACGAAGTCGATGGGAGCGAACACATCGTAGTAATCGGCGTTGAACACCTGGTCGTCGACCGAAGCGCCGCGGGTGCGTATCACGTAGTCGGTGTATTCCACCTCGTCGCCTGGGTTGGCAGCGAAGCCGATGGAGTTGAGGTGCATGAACGAGGTGGCGTACTCGTTGTTCTCGTTAGCGGTAATGTTGAAGCCGGTAGCTGCGGCATCAACGCCGCTCTCCCAAGCCGAGAGGTAATGGCCGTCGACGGTGATGGTCATGTCGTAGCTCGCGTCCTGGATATAGGTGAGCGTAATGGCGTGCTCGACATTCTTATTGTCGGCGGTGAACAGGGCATTGATGTTGGTCGAGGAGAAATCAGCCTTGCAGATGTTGAGGATTGGAGTAGTGTTGCCGGGGTCGGAGGCGTTGTATCCCAGACGGTAGACGCGGAAAGCTGCGCCGTCGGTGCCTCCTGCGTCGCTCAGGTCAAACTCCAAGCGATACCAGTTCTCTCCGGCCATATGCTCGGCGTTCTGGAAATCGTCCTTAAATCGGAAATCGTTGGCGGCGATGATGATCGAGGACGTAGAGCCACTCTTGATCTTGAAAGTGTACTCGAGGGTGTAGTAGAACAACTGGCGAGCGTCGAACGAGCGCTGCTTGTTGCCAATCCACTGCGCGCCTGCCCATTGGGCCTCGCTGCCGGCGTTGAAGTCCATCAAGCCGGTTTCAAAAGTGGTGGAGGCGGTGAGCGACGAGCCGTTGGCGTCCCATACGGTAAGATTTACGCAGTAGGCCGTTTCGCGGTCGAGCGTGGATCCGCCGTAACGAATATTGTTGGAGATACCCGAGGTCACTTTGCCCGAATCCCACATCTGGGCGCCATCGGCGGTGGCAACGGTAATCTGGTAAGCCGTTTGTTTCTGTCCCGGGGTGTCGCTCACCATCTGCCAAGAGAAGGTGGGGTCCTTGTCCTCAACGGCGAGGGGCGCGTCGCAGCCAGCCACGCGGAGGTTGGTTATCGAGGTGTCGGCCAAGCCTGTGAGAGTTGCCGCGGCCATAATGGCGGTGATAAATGCAGTCGCTTTCATGGGTTGAGTCATTTTACATAAGTTTTTACGCCGTCGATGATATAAATGCCGGGGGCGAGGTCGGCTGGGTCGCCGCTGAGTTTCACGCCCGAGAGGGTGTAGATGCCTTTAGGGCCGATGATCATTTGGGTGGCTGAGATATCTTCGATGGCAGTGTTTTCAGGGGATTCCTGGGGCGCAGTGCCAGTGTAAGTAGCTGAGATTTTGCGGATGGTCATGTCGGCCATGTTAACGACTACGGCATTGGTGGTGGTGAACTCGCTGCCCGAGCGCCAAATGTATTTGGCGCCGGTGGCATCGGTGGTGTCGACTGAGAGGATTACCTGCAACAGACTGTTGCCGTCAGGGTCGACGTTATCGACCAGAAACGACATTGCGTTGCCACGGTGGAGGGTGATCGAGCCATCGGTGTTGACCATGGGTGCCGTGCCGTAGCCTTTAGCGATATCCATGGTGAACAATTCCTTGGATACCGACGTGGCCGAACGGTTTTCGCTGCCCTGGAGGTCGATGTTGACCTGCACGTTGTCGGCGCGGGCCGCGCTGATGGCCGCAAGAGCCAAGAGGGCTATGAATGTCTTTTTCATGGGATTATCGTATTAAAGTTTTCTTGCCGTTGATGATATAGAAGCCGGGGGTGAGTGTGGCATTGTCGGGCAGCCGCACGCCTTGGATGTTGTAAATTCCTTCAATTACAGATGAGGTTTCATCACTGGCCACCTCTTCAACGCCAGTGGAGATGCTGTCGGAGGTGAGTCCGTAGGAATCTTTCAACCCTTCGGTAGTGGGCACCACAAGATAAGCGTTACGGGCCTCGTTGGTTAAGGATGACTCGGCCTTGACGAAGGTCGGCTCTGCCTGTGTGTTGTCAAGTTGGTAATAAGTATACGAATCGTCAAGAGTAACGGTCGATTCATCCACTGAACCTTTCATCATATTCAGTTCTAAGTCGTTGGCTGCCAAGGCTTGGGAATCAATAATCACAAGATTGTCCTCGACACCCGATTCGGCCATCATCAGCAGACCGGTATTGGCCGGTACGGTCATACCTACCCAATATTTCCAGTCGATGGTAAGTTTCTCAGCGTTGACATCGACTACCTCATAGCCGCGGTAGTGCGTAACCATCCGAAATATGACGTCTTGTGCGTAACTAAAAAAATCCCTAGCCCTC
>CAZLSW010000117.1:0-7198 GCA_964562375.1 uncultured Muribaculaceae bacterium
GGAAGAAGAGTTGATCGCACTCCTCCCCCACAACTACAAGAAATCCCAGGCCTGAGGGCTAGGGATTTTTTAGTTCCGCACAAGACGTCGTATTTCGGATGGTTACCTTCATTCCCCCACCCCACCATCCTCTCCCCTTAAAGCATTGAAGCTTTAAAGCTTTAAAGCCCCCTTCTCCCTTTTTCCTCCTTCTCCCTTTCCTCCTTCTCCCTTTCCTCCTTTTATCCCTTTACCCTTCCTCCTTTATTTCTTTACCCCTTTATTCCTTTCCCCTTTATTCCTTTCCCCCTTTTATCCCTTTCCCCTTTCCCTTTATTCCTTTTCCCCTTTATTCCTTTCCCCTTCCTCCTTTATTCCTTCCCCCCTTTATTCCTTTCCCTTTATTCCTTCCCCCCTTTATCCCCCTTTATCCCTTTCCCCTTTATTCCTTTCCCCCTTTATTCCTTTCTTCCATTCACTAATTTTTTTGTAACTTCGCGGTTTAAAGATCTTATAGGATATGAACAACGAAATTTCTAAGGATATTAGGTATATCGGGGCCGATGACTTGTACCTCGATCTGTTTGAGAGCCAATACGTTTGCCCCGAGGGGATGTCTTACAACTCATGGGTGATTCTCGACGAGAAAATCGCCATCATGGACACCATCGACCTGCGCTGCGCGCAAGAATGGCGTGACAATCTCGACCGCGTGCTCGACGGCCGCGAGCCGGCTTATCTCGTGGTGCAACACCTTGAGCCTGACCATAGCGCGCTGATCAAGGAGACGATGGAGCGATTCCCCGCACTGACGCTCGTTGGCTCAGTGGCCTGCATCCGCATGTTGCCCCAATTCTTTGACGGCGAAACTTTCGAAGGCCGCACAATGGCCGTAAAGGATGGCGACACCCTGTCGCTCGGCAGCCACACCCTGCAATTCTTCACCGCCCCTATGGTACACTGGCCCGAGGTGATTATGACATACGAGCAAAAGGAGCGTGTGCTGTTCACAGCCGACGGTTTCGGCAAATTCGGCGCCGTTTGCAACGAGAAGGAGGACGATTGGGCATGCGAGGCGCGTCGCTATTACTTCAATATCTGCGGCAAATACGGCGCGCAGGTAATGTCGGCGCTTAAGAAAATGGAGCCCCTGAAAGTGGATGTGATCGCACCCTTGCACGGCCCCGTGTTGCGCGGCGAGGCCATGCGCAAGGCCATCGACCTGTATTACACCTGGAGCAGCTACAAGCCTGAGAAAGAGGGCGTGTTTATCGCCTATGGCAGCTTCCATGGAGGCACAGCCGCCGCTGCCCGTGAGCTGGCTAAGATGCTGGAGGAAAAAGGCGTTGACGTGGAGGTAAAGGACCTCGCCCGCGAGGATATGGCCGAGGCCGTGGAGAGCGCCTTCGAGCACAGCGCCACAGTAATCATGTCGCCCACCTACGACGCTGGCGTGATGCCCGTTGTGGCCGATTTCGTGCGCCATCTCGAACACAAGGCATGGCAGAAACGTCGCGTGGCAATCGTCGAGAACGGCTCTTGGGGACCTCAGGCCGCCCGCCTCATCAAGGGGATACTCTCAACTATGAAAGAGATTGAGATTGTAGAGCCCACCGTGACAATCCGCACCCGCCTCAACGACGCCGCCCTCGCCCAGCTCGCCGCCCTCGCCACCGCCCTCGCTACCCCGGCAAAGGAATAAAGAAGGCAGTAAATTAATTTAAAGGGAGAATAGTAACTAGCCTAATCTTTTAAAGGAGGAAAGGGAAAAAAGGATTAAAGAACTCCGTCCTAGCTCCTTTCCCCTTTAATCCTTTCCTCCTTTAACAAAAATCTTTCCTCCTTTAATCCTCTCTTCCTTTAACAAAAGCCCATCTTTCCTCCTTTTATCCTTTCCTCCTTTAACTAGTATCTATCTCTTTTCCCCCTTTCCTCCTTTAACGCTATTAACAATCATTTAACCCCAATATCATGAATAATACTAATAAGCCCCCACGATTCGGAAGCAACAACAGATTCATGATCCTGCAAAGCTGGCTTTGGGCCGAAATTATCCACTATTATACAGTGGATCTGTGCACTAAAATCCTCAATAAGAACAACGACCCCACAGGCCGTTATTACGACCAAATGACCCAAGCGGCAAGATCAGTGGCAGCCAATATCGCAGAAGGCTCCTCTCGCCATCGCACATCCACTAAAACCGAGCTTTCTCTCCTGGACGTGGCTGCTGGAAGCCTATCCGAATTAGTTTCAGATCTTTTTCACCATTCATTAAGGAATAAAATCAGGTTATGGGATAGTAATGAGCCTAATTTCCGGGGGGCCCAACAACTCCAAGTGGCTCCTGCTCGCTATGAGGGGAGCTGGACGGCGGCGTGCCAAAAGCATCTATTACAACACATTGAGGCTTTTAGACAATGGCTGGGCAACGACTCACTGGAGGTGGCGGTTAATTCCTTGATGATTTCAGCCGAGAGATTGAAATTAATGCTTCAAGCCCAAATGAATCAGCTTCATCAAGAGTTTTTGAAGGAGGGGGGATTCACCGAAAAACTTAGTGCTGAGCGGCTTGAGGCCAAAAGCCATCAACAGGAGTTAACCACACCCCGCTGCCCAATATGTAACGGCCCAATGCAGAAAAAGATGGCTCAAAAAGGAGGAAACCACGGCAATCCTTTCTGGAGTTGCTGCCAATTTCCCCAATGTAAAGGCACTCGACCCTGGAACTACAAGTAATGAGATCCTTTAACGACTATCCCTCCCTCCTTCTATCCTTTTATCCAATCACTGCGGTAAACAATGGCTCGTCATCGGTGTTTTTATAGAAAAACATCCAATGAAGAAGTTACTTGTGGCGGTGATAGCCGCTTTAACCGTTATGACAATGAAATCTCAGAAATCTTACATCTTCTACGCCGACGGCGTGGAGGAGGTGGAAGCCGTGGCCACGGTCGACGCCCTGCGCCGTGGTGGATTGGAAGTAGTGACCGTTGCCGTGGGCGACTCCACAACAGTGACAGGCGCTACGGGACAAAAACTTATAGCCGACGCTCTGATAGGCGATGTCGACATGTCCGACGCTCAATGGATCATCATCCCCGGTGGCGTCCCTGGCGCACCCAATCTCCACGCCAACGCCCGAGTAAACGAGATTATTAAGACCCAATGGGCGCGCGGCGGCAAAATCGCCTCAATCTGTGCCGGGCCAGCCGTGGTACTCGCCCCTACGGGCATACTTAAAGGAATGAAGGCCACCTGTTACCCCGGCCTTGGCAACGATATCGAGTCGGCGGGCGGCACCTACGTGGAGCAGCCCGTGGTGGTTGACGGCAACCTCATCACCTCGGAAGGCCCCGGCACCACATTGCAATTCGCTGGCGCCATCATCTCGGCCACCCTCGGTCCCGACAAAGCACGAGAAACCCTCTCCAGCATGCTGGCGGGAGAATAGGAAGCCTTCCAAAAGTTAAAGGAGGAAAGGGGCCTATTCACTGGCGTCCTTTCCTCCTTTTGTCTTTAATTAAATTATTTTATTTAATCAGGTATTGCGAGGAGATGGATTGGTTTTCGTGGATGCGGCGGATGGTGTCGGCGAAGAGGCGAGCTACCGATATGATGGTGGCCTTCTTGCAATCCTTGTTGAAGGGAATTGAATTGGTGAAAATCATCTCGGAAAGGGCCGAGTCGTCGACGCGCTTCGAGGCCGGGTCGCTCATGATAGCGTGTGAGGCGAGGGCGCGCACGCTCTTGGCACCTTGCTGCATCATCAGGTCGGCAGCCTTGGTGATGGTGCCAGCCGTGTCAACCATGTCGTCGAGCAATATGACGTTCTTATCCTGCACATCGCCGATGACGGTCATTTTCTCCACCACGTTGGCCTTGGCACGCTGCTTGTGGCAAAGCACCAGGGGCACGTTGAGATATTTGGCGTAATTGTTGGCACGCTTGGCTCCGCCCACGTCGGGAGTAGCCATCACAAGGTCGTCGAGGCCCAGGCTCTGGATGTAGGGGATGAACACCGACGACGCGTAGAGGTGGTCGACGGGCACGTTGAAAAAGCCCTGAATCTGGTCGGCGTGCAGGTCCATCGTGATCACGCGGTCAACTCCGGCGGTGCTCAACAGGTCGGCCACAAGCTTGGCGGCGATCGACACGCGGGGCTTGTCCTTGCGGTCCTGTCGCGCCCATCCGAAGTAAGGCATCACGGCAACAATCGACTTGGCCGAGGCGCGCTTGGCGGCGTCGATCATCAACAGGAGCTCCATGAGGTTGTCGCTCGGCGGGAAGGTGGATTGCACGAGATATACCTCGCAGCCGCGTATCGACTCCTCGAAGGATACCTCAAACTCGCCGTCGGCAAAATGCTGGATATTCATTTTGCCAAGCTCCACGCCCAGCTCACGGGTGATCTCCTCGGCCATGTAGCGCGAGCGCTCACCTGAAAACACTTTGATGGGGGGTAAGAAATTGTTCATATCGATTGGAAAGGATGAATGGTGATGCAAAGTTAGGCTTTTTTCGCGGATTTACGACGTTTTATCGGCTCTTCGCCCATAATATTTTTATGCTTGATCTTCCAAACCACTGCGTCATAGGGACCTACGAAAGTGTCGAACGTCCTGCCCTGCGAGAAATCTTTGCGCATGGTGTCACCCGAGAGCAAGTCGGTGGTCACCGTCTGTCCCTGGGGAAGGTTCAGCACCTCAAACGCGTGACGAGGGATATTGATCCTCAAATCAACAGGTTGGTTGTCAAAGTTTACCGCGATCACCAGCGTCTCGGTGCCGTAGGAGCGCAGAAACGCGTATTGGCGGTGGGGATTGAGATCGGGATTGTCGTAGTTGACGTACATCAAGTCGAAGAAACGACCTAGCGAGATGGCCTTCTCGCTGTTGCACAAGTTGAGGATGGTGGAGTAGCGCTCGCGCAGCCATTTCTCGCGGGGAGTAAGCCCGGCTCCGTCGCAGTGACCCGAGTTGAGCCAACGGCGCACGGTGGGAATACTCCAGTAGTCGAAGATGGTGGTGCGGCCGTCTTGTCCGCTATACCCCTCGGCGTCGGCCGCTTGCTCGCCCAATTCCTGGCCGGCGTAGATCATCATCGGCCCTGTGGCGATCATTGAGCTTACAACCAACGACGGTACCACCTTGGCCGGATCGCCTGCGTATTGCTCCGAGCCGAAGCGCTGCTCGTCGTGGTTCTCCAGGAAGTTTAGCATATGCTCCGAGATGCCCTCAACGGTCTGCCAGCAGTTGGTGATGGTGGCCGCGGAGTGGTTGGAACATTGCACAGCGCGCAGGGTGTCGTAGAGGTTAACCTTGTCGTAAAGATAATCGAAACCCGCGTGGATGAAACTGCGGTATAATGCCACATCGTATATCTCGGCTATAAACTGCACGCGCGGGAAACGCTCCTTTACGTTGGGAATCGCCCACGACCAAAATTCCAGTGGCACCATGTGCACCATATCGCAACGGAACGCGTCCACCCCTTTAGCCGCCCAGAATCGCAGGATGTGGAGCATCTTGAGCCACGTGTCGGGGATGGGGTGGAAGTGACGGGTACCGTCGCCGTAGTCCACTCCATAGTTGAGTTTCACGGTGTCGTACCAGTCGTATTGTCCCGGGAAAGCCGAGAAGCAATCGTTGCCTGTGGCCTTGGCCGGAAACTCGGTGTAGGCTCCCTTGCCGTGACCCAGGTCGATGTTGGGAGCGAACAGCTGGCGGGGGATATAGTAAAAGTTGTTGTTATGGCCGAAGTAGAGGGTGTTGTCGTCGCCCTCGCCAAGGTCCTCAATGCCAGCCGGAGCGGCATCGGAGTGATATTGACGTCCCACATGGTTGGGCACGAAGTCGATAATCACCTGAAGGCCCGCATCATGGGTACGCGCCACCAGGTCCTCAAATTCTTCCATGCGCTTGGGCACGTCTACAGCAATGTCGGGGTCGATGTCGTAATAGTCGGTTATGGCATAAGGCGAGCCAGCCTTTCCCTTGATAATGTAGGGGTTGTGGCGCGGGATGCCGTATTGTGTATAGTCGGAGGTGTGGGCATGCTCGATTACGCCAGTGTACCACACGTGGGTTACGCCCATATCCTTGATGGAACGGAGCACACGCGGGGTGATGTCGTTGAGCTTGCCGCAGCCGTTTTGCTCAATGGTGCCGTTAGGGATACATTGTGCATTGGTATTGCCGAATAGGCGGGGAAGTAGTTGGTAAATAACGGGTTTGGTTGACATTCTGCTTTCGTTGTTTAGTGTTGTTTTATCCAGCCCGCCGCTAACAGGGCTGTTTTCGTGGCCTCATAGCCACTGCGGAACACGCTTTCGGTCTCTTTCATGTTGAAAGCGCGATGATGGGCGATGTCGCGGGTCTCTACCACGAGGTCGCACATCGCCATGTCCAACTGCGCGTTGGTTTTTGCCAGTAATTCATAAGTGCGCTGCGCCACCTCTACAATCGACTTCTTGCATCGACCCGAGACAAGCGGCGAGCAGTTAATCCCGATCAGTCGCTCGCATTTGTCGCGGATAGCCCAAGCGGGGAGGTTGCGCAGCACGCCTCCATCGACGCACGTTACGCCATCCACCCTCACCGGGGCAAACAATATTGGAATCGAGCACGAGGCCACGACGCGCTCGGCTATCGGGCCTTTGGTGAATTCCACCGGGCAGCAATGGTCAAGGTCGGTAGCGCAGATGTGGACAGGTATACGCATCTCCTCCAAGAGCTCTCGCCCGCGGAGGTTGCGCCTCAGGAACGTCTTGAATTTGTCCATCTTGAAAATCCCACCGTTTCCAACGGTCAAAGCGCACGAGTTGAAGAAGTTTACCTGCGAAAACAGCATAGGCATCAGCGACGGCACAGTACCCGCGCCATACAACGCGCTGATCACCGCTCCCGCGCTCACCCCGGCGATAATATCAGGCTTCAAGCCCTCCTCCTCGAGAGCCTGCAACGCTCCCGCATGGGCGAAACCCCTCGCACCCCCACCACTGAGGGCAACGCCAAGCTTATAAGGGCGGCTCTTTCTTAGCACTGGATTTACTTTGTGGATTTTGAGCCACAAATTTACGAATTATCCACCGAATTTTAAGTCAAATCCACCAAAAATATCTTTTTAGTGAAAATATCTCTACATTTCTTTGGATTCCTTAAACAAATTACCCCAGTTCGGGATAAAAAAGTGGCATAATTATTTGATAATGTGGGGA
>CAZLSW010000118.1:0-7124 GCA_964562375.1 uncultured Muribaculaceae bacterium
GCCTTGACTTTTTATTGCGGCGGGTGTAAAATCTCGCCGTTTTTATGTAATTTTGTTCTGTGAAACCCACTGCTGGCGACTTCTTTATCCGCGACAACGAGGTGAAAGCCTCCGCGTCGGGCGGCGACAGCGACATTCCCGCAATCATCGAGATGGCCAAGGGAATGGCGCGCTGCACCTCGCTGTGTGTCTACCTCATCGACTATGCCAAGCGCGGTTTCCTCTGGTTCTCCGACAACCTCTCCATCTTCACCGGCATCACCGACGACCAGCTGCGGAGCATGGGCTTTGACATCTTCATCGAGCACGTGCCCGAGGCCGAGCAGTCGATGCTGCTGGAAATCAACCGTGCGGGATGGCAGAAGTATCAACAGACACCGTTGGAAGAAAGGACCGGCGCCTGGATCAGCTATTCGTTCCACTTCGTGGTGGGCAAGCGCAAGGTGCTCGTCGACCATCGCCTTACGGCGGTGAAACTTGACGAGCAAGGAAACTGCCGAGTGGCCCTCTGCGTGTTCTCCCCCTCGTCGCTCAAGGAGCCTGGCAACGTGGTGTGGCGACGCTCCGACAGTAGCGAATTTTGGGAATACAGCCTTGCCGGACGCCGTTGGCACCGCCGCACGCTCCAACCGTTGACCGACACCGAGCGGCAGGTGCTGCTCATGTCGTTCCAAGGGCAGAGCCAGCAGGAGATAGCCGACACCATCCACTATTCCGTCGAGACCGTCAAGCACGTCAAGCGCCAGCTCTTCGAGCGCTTCGGCGCCAAAAACATCGCCCAGGCCGTCAGCTACGCCGCCAACTACCGCCTGCTCTGACTAAAACAACGCTTACAAATAAAATTTTATTTTGCTCCTCGTTTGTTCCTCACATCCCTATAATCTTCAATTATATTTCTAAATACCCAAGCATTTATTCTATCAACATAGGCTAATGACCACAAAAAGACACAAAAGGACACGAAAACACTGATGCTTTGGCTGCGACCGCCAAACGCTACAACTTGCGAAATGGAGAGGAGGTTCGTGCTTCGCACTCAATAGTTCTTCCACTTGAAAGGAGTGGGTGACGCTGGATTTCAGCTTGGGAAAGGCTTGTGGATATCGCTATTTTGTGTCCTTTTGTGTTATTTCGTGGTTGAGATAGCCTTTTGGGGGCGTTAGTGGCTGTAGAAGGCGAGGATGCGCTGGCGGAGGATAAGTTCGTAGCGGGCTTGGATGCGCTGGAGTTGGGCCTTGAAATAGTCGGTTTTGGCTTGCTCGTATTCGGTGGAGTTGGCGCGGCCCAGGTCGTATTTCTCGCTCATGGCCTCGAATGTTCGGCGCAGGGCGTCCTCGGTGGTGAGGGAAGTCTCGTATTTGCTACGTGCGCCAATTGCCTGATAATAGGCTTGTTGTATGGCTTTGTGGAGGTCGGAGCGGGTGGTTTCGAGGGCCAATTGGGCGTTGATGCGGTCGATACGGGCGCGTTTCACCGAGTTGGAGGTCGACAGGCCGTCGAAGATGGGCACTGAGAGGGAGAAGCCCACGTATTTGTTGAAGTTGTCCTTCATCTGCGAGGAGAAGGAGGGGTTGCTCATGCCGTTGACGGTGTAATAGCTCGATGAGAGGCCGGCGTTGAACGAGAGCTTGGGGATGTAACCGGTTTCGGCCACCTTGATCTGGTCGTTGGCGGCGTCAATGTCGGCCTGGTCGGCCAACACTTTGGAATTGTGATCGGCGGCGTAGGCGTAAACCTCGTTGGCTGAGGGGATTAACGTTTCCTCCTCGCCAAGCGGAGAAACGGCCATTTCCTGAATGTCAGGTAGTTGCATAAGTTGGGCCAGATCGACCATTGCGAGGGTGTAGTCGTTGCGGGCGTCGGTGACAGATAGCTGATCCTGAGCGAGTTGTGAAGTTGCTTCCAGCACTTGAATCTCGGCGATTCGGCCAGCGTCGGCGAGAGCCTGCTGTCGCTCGAGAGTTGCTTGGGATAGGTTAACTTGCTGAACTGCAGTTTGTAACACTTCATCGCAATAGAGTACCTGAAGGTATTGGGCGATGATGTTGAGGGTGATGTCGTCCTTGGCCGACTCCAATTTGTAGAGCGCGGCCTTGAGGTTGGTGCGGGCGTACTTGGTTTTTCTCACGTTGGCTAATCCCTGAAACAGAGGCACTTGCGCACCTAAGTCCCAAGAGAACGAGGAGGTGTTGCGGTTGGCGTAGGTGTTTTCGGAGGTGAGGCCGCGGCCGAAGTTCCATCCCTGGGATGCGCTTGCTGCTACCGAGGGCAGGAAACCGCTACGAGCCTCAGTCACAGAGAGTTCGGCACCTTGGTAATCGATTTCGCGAGCACGCACAGTGAGGTTGTGTTCGACGGCGTATTGGATGCACTGGTCGAGAGTCCAGGTCTCAGCCGAGGCTGACACAGCGATTGTTGAGGCTAACAAGCCGAATATCAGGCGATTCATCATTCAACGATTTGAGCGCCACGCAAGCGCGAGGTGGTGGTGAGGGTGGAATCTTTGAGCTGGATGTTGATGCCGTCGGAGATACCGGTCTTGACGGCTGTGCGGTCGAAGCGCATGGGCTTGGCCAACGAGTCGGCCAGCACGTAGACGAAGGTGGAGTCGCCGGCGAACTCGATCACGCTCTCGGGGATTGCCAAGGCGTTCTCCACGCGCTCGAGGATGACCGTAGCGTTGGCGGAATAGCCTGAGCGTAAGTACATTCCGTCGGCGGGGGTGACAGCGGCTTTCACCTCAAAGGTGTTGGTGCCGTTGTCCTCGGTGGCCTGCGGGGCGATTTTCTCAATGGTGGCGTTGAGTGTCTGGGAGCCGACGGCGCCCACCGAGATCTCCATGGGCATCCCCTCGTGGAGCAAACCCACCTCGGTTTCGTCGATTTTCCCCTTGAAAATCAGGTTGTTCATATCGGCGATGGTGGCGATTGTGGTACCGTCGTTCATCGTGTTGGCCTGGATTACCGAGGAGCCTACCTTGATGGGCACGTCGAGGACGAGTCCGGTGATAGTGGCTCGCACTAACGTGTTGCTACCCTGGGCGTTGGTGGCCGACACACCGTCGCGCACAATCGACAACGCGTCGATGGCCGATGCCAACTCCTCCTGTGCCTTGCGGTAGGCCGATTCGTCCTGCTCCAATTGGTCGCGGCTCTCGTATTTTTTGTCGTAGAGCGACTTTGTGCGCTTGTAGGCCAGGCGTTTCTGCTCGAGGTCGACCTTGGCCACGGCCACGCGATTTTGCGCCGACGACAGTTGTGACTCGTCGGGGATCACCTTGATACGGGCGATGACGTCGCCCTCGTGTACCATGTCGCCGGCCTCGACGTTGACCTCAGCGATGATGCCCGATACTTGGGGCTTGATTTCGATCTTGTCGCGAGGCTCGATGGCGCCCGTGAGCACGGTTGTGCGCTGGATGTCGGTCACGGCGGGCGACACGAGCTGGTACTGCTCGGGACGCGACTGCGAGGAGATGAACAGGTAGACGAATGTGCCCACAAAGAGGAGGGCTATGCACGTCCACATCAGGATCCTAAGGAATTTTTTCATTATATATTGAGGTTTATAGTTTCTAGTTTCTTGTTTCTAGTAGATGGGCGTTTTTAAAGCATTAAAGCATTAAAGCGTTAAAGGAGGAAAGGAGTAAAGGAGGCATTAACCATTATCCATTAACCATTATCCATTAACCACTATTCTCTCATTGCTTCTATGGGCTTGATTTTCATTGCTTTGATGGCGGGGACGGTGCCCGCGGCGGTGCCAAGGATGATGAATGTAATGAGGATGCCAACGGCTTGGGAGAAAAGCAGTTGGTAATGCGGTTGCGAGTCTGGCTCGGCCAATGCCATTTGGGCGATGCCAAGGACGATTGCGGCAAAGCAGATGCCCGCGACGCCCGCGACGAGTGTAAGCAGCACGCTCTCCGAGAGGATTTGGGCGATGATGTCGCTCGGCTTGGCCCCGATGGCGCGGCGAATGCCGATTTCGGGCGTGCGTTCCTTGACGATTACCCACATGATGTTACCCACGCCGATCACGCCGGCCATCAACGAGCCAACGCCCACGAAAAGGGCTAACATCGTGATTCCCAGGAATAAATTGTCCAACATCTCAAACTGCTCGGAGATGTCAAAAAACGTCAACGCCTGCTTGTCCTCGGGGTCAAACTGGTGGTTCTTGCTCAACACTCGGCGTAGGCGGTCCTCCACTTGCGAGGGACGGTAGCCCGGCTTGGTGCAGAACATAATCGCGTCGACCTTGCGCCCAAGGTGATAGCTCTGGCGAAGTGTGGAGCTGGGGATCACCACCGACTCGTCGAGTTTGCCGTTGATGTTGATTTCGGATGTTTGGTATACCACCCCGACGACTTTATAATAGATGCCGGAGACGGCCACGTACTTGCCGAGGGGCGACTCGCCGGGGAAGAGGTTGTCGGCGACAGTGCGGCCGATGACGGCCACTTTGCGCACCTGCGCATCGTCGGTTGCGTTGATGAAACGACCTTCCTTGATGCGGGGGAGCATTATCTTGGTGTAATCGGCGTCGACGCCAGTCATCTGGCCGCTGTAGTATCGCTTGCCGTAGGAAGCCACGCAGCCGTAGCCGTTCATTGTGGTAAGTCCGTCAATCTCAGGGCATAAGCGGCGAATTTGCTCGATGTCGTCGGTGGTCATGTCCCATTCGCGCCCTTTGTTGAAACCCGCGTAAGCCTTAGTTGTGGCCTGGGTGAACGCGAAACCCGAATTGGAGGCGAAACCGTCGAAATTGGCCATCATTGTGTCCTTCAAGCCACCGGCGCCGCCCAGGAGCATTGCCAGCATGGCGGTGCCCCAGAAGATACCGAACGCGGTCATGAACGTGCGCGTCTTGTTTCGGGCGAGGGTCGCGACGATCTCGCGCCAATTATCAGGATCTATTATTGCTTTTAAAGCTTGAAGCATTGAGTTTTTGAGGGCTTTTTAAATCTTTAAATCTTTAAATCTTTAAAGGAGGGAAGGAGGGAAGGAGGAAAGGCTATGTTCATCACTCACTACTCACTAATTACCTAATTACCTCTTTTATTCATCACGCAGCGCTTCTACGGGTTTCACTTTCAGGGCTTTGAGGGCGGGGAATAGGCCCGCAAGAGCGCCTGCGATAATTAACACTACAGTCACCTGGATGGCTATCGAGATGTCGATTGACGGGTCCTTGATCCAATCTTGGCCCTCGAATGCTATCGCAAGCCCTTGATTGACAAGGATTCCGAAGACGATACCGATATAACCGAACATGGTGGTGATTACCACCGACTCCAGGATGATTTGTCGCAAGATGGCACGCGGTTTGGCTCCGATGGCACGGCGGATGCCGATTTCGTGGGTGCGTTCCTTGACGGATACAAACATAATGTTACTCACGCCCACGATGCCCGAAAGCATTGTGAACAAGCCGATTACCCACACCACCCAGCCGAGGATGGAAAGCCCCGATTGGGTCTGCATATACTGGCGCAGGCGGTTCCAAATCCACACGCCCGACTGGTCCTGAGGGTCAAACTGCTTGATTTGGGCCATTGTGGCTCGCACTTCGTCCTCCACGCGCTGGCCGTCCTCCTCGGAGGTGATTCCGGCCAGCTCGACGTTGAGCTGCGATACCGACCGCGAGCCGCCGTTGAGCATCTTGGCTGTGGAGAAGGGGATGTAGAAGTTGGTGCGCCAATCGGCGTCGTACACGCCCACGATGGTAAAACCCAGCGAGCCAGCGGTCACTTGCTGGCCTACGGCCTTGGCGGCGTCCTTGAACAGCACCTCGGCGTTGTTTTTGTTCATCACCATCACTTTGCGCTTCTGGGCCACGTCGCTCTGGTTGATGAATCGGCCGTGGAGCAATTTGAGATTGTCGGATTTGACGGCTCCGGGGTAAGCGCCCGTGAACGAGCCGGTTACGTAATCGCTTGGGGTGGACACGTTGACGGTGTTGCTCAACATGAGTTGGGCCGAGACGTTGACCACGCCCTGCGTGTGGGCGTCGGCAATCTTCTGCTGGTCGTCGTCGTAAAGGCGAATGCGGCGCCCCTCCTTATAGCCTTGGTAGGCTTTATCGGTGCGACCGCCCCAGACGGTGAGGTAGTTGCTGCCGGCGGCCATGTTGGAGGAGTTGAAGGCGTTTACGATGCCACCGGCCATTCCCAGCAGGACTATTAGCATGAAGATGCCCCAAGCGACGGCGACGCCGGTGAGGGCCGTGCGGAGCTTGTTGTGGCTCAGGGATTGTGATATTTCGCGGAAAAGGTCAATCATGGGGGAGGATGATTGGGCTATGTGCCGCCGACACGGCGGCACTTTCTACTTGACCAGCCGCCGCGGCAAACCGCGGGGCACAGTGGCTTGTTGACGATTGCTCCTGGGCTTCGATGATGCCGTCGGAGATGCGGATGATGCGGGATGTTGCGGCGCCCACGCCGGGGTCGTGGGTGACGATTACGATGGTCATACCCTGGTCGTTGAGCTCGCGCATCAGGGCCATCACCTCGCGCGACGTCTGCGAGTCGAGGGCGCCGGTGGGCTCGTCGGCGAGGATTAGCGACGGCTGGGTGATGAGAGCGCGGGCGATCGCCACGCGTTGCTTCTGGCCTCCGGAGAGTTCGCCGGGGAGATGGTGAGCGCGGTCGGCCAGACCCATCCGCTCGAGTTGCTCCATTGCGAGACGGTTGCGCTTGCGGCGCGACACCCCCTGGTAGAATAGCGGGAGGGCGACGTTCTCCACGGCGTTCTTATAGTTAATAAGGTTGAACGACTGGAATACGAAGCCGATTTTTTGGTTTCTTAACCTTGCGGCCTCGTTTTCGCTCAGGTCGCGTATCAGCGTTCCGTCGAGGCGGTACTCTCCCGAGTCGTAATTGTCGAGTATGCCGAGGATATTAAGCAGGGTGGATTTGCCTGAGCCAGAGGCCCCCATGATAGCCACCAGCTCGCCCCGTGAAATGTCGAGGTTGATACCCTTAAGCACGTGCAGAGGCACGGCTCCGGGATAGGTTTTGTTAACGTCTTTAAGCTCGATAATCTTTTCCATTGCATATATATGACGCAGATGGGTGTTAAAAAGTTGCATTAGGATTTGGAAAATTCAACTTTACCCCT
>CAZLSW010000119.1:0-6791 GCA_964562375.1 uncultured Muribaculaceae bacterium
CGCCGCGATCAAGCAAGCCGCTGAGAAAGGTTACTTAACTGAAATCAAATATCTCCAATACTAATAACGATGGCAAAGAAACCAAAAGGTAATCGCGTGCAAGTAATCCTTGAGTGCACCGAACACAAGGCAAGCGGTATGCCCGGCACCTCCCGCTATATCACCACCAAAAACCGCAAGAACACCACCGAGCGTCTCGAGTTGAAGAAATACAACCCGATCCTCAAGAAAGTCACCGTTCACAAAGAAATCAAATAACAGTAGCACCCCGATATGGCAAAGAAAACCGTGGCCTCACTGCAAAAAGGTGAAGGCCGTACTTACAGCAAAGTAATCAAGATGGTGAAGTCGCCCAAGACCGGCGCTTACATGTTCAAGGAAGAGATGGTGCCCAACGACGCCGTCAAGGACGCCCTCAACAAGGACTAATTTTACATCCCCCCGATACCCCACAATCGCCCGGGCCGCAATGCGGTTCGGGCGATTTTTTAAAGCTAATTTGCGTTAAATTATGCTAATCCAAGACACCTTCACCCTTCTATATCTCTATTTGTCGTCAAATAATAACACAAAGCCAGCCCTGCTCATTTTCAACCCCTTAATTCTTATAAATTAATTGTAAATTTGCGATGTTGTAACCGTGTAGGGACCCCCTCTATCCGGATCTTTTTAACAACCTTAAATACTCAAAAACTAATTCGTCACACAATGAAAAAAACGTTACTCGCGGCGTTAGCCGTTCTGGGAATGATGGGCATCAGCTCGTGCTCGTCAGACGATCCTGTTGCCCCCAGCTCGGGCCAGGAAGTGACCGTCACAGTCACTGCAGCTCTTCCCTCCGACATCCAATCGCGTGTATACAGCGACGGTGAGACAGCAACCGAGTTTTACTACGCTGTCTATGAGGCATCGGCCGCTGGAGATGCCTGCATCATCGAGAAGACACAGGGCACCTCGTTCTCTGGCCTGCAGACCACGCTGACCCTGCAGCTTGTCACGGGCAAGACGTATCACATGGTATTCTGGGCACAGTCGCCCAACGCCACGAACCTCTTCACCGTTGCCGACGACCTCTCGACGGTCGAGGTTAAATATGACCAAATCGCCAACCTCAATGTTGAGGATACCGACGCGTTCTGGTGCATGAAGGAGGTTGAGGTGACTGGCGCGGCCACTGTCACCGCTGAGCTGAAGCGTCCCTTCGCCCAAATTAACGTGGGCACAAGCGACCTTGACGTTGACGCCTTGAAAGAGAAGGAGATCTCGGCCGAGATGACCGTTGCTAACGTTTATTCCAAGTACAACCTGCTCACCGGCGAGATAGACGCCAGCGACACGGGCACCTCGGTGACCTTCGCCAAGACCATTCGCCCCAACCACGGCAAATCGGTGGGCGACACAGGCTACGAGAACTTCCCCGTGGGCACGCCCGGCGCTTATGAGTACCTGGCCATGGCCTACGTGCTGATGTCGAAGGACAAACAAACGGCCGACATCGACCTCGACTTCTACGATGGCGCTACGGCTTTCCACCACCTCGACGTTAACGGAGCGCCCCTGCAGCGCAACTACCGCACCAACATTTTCGGCGCCCTGTTGACCTCGACCATCGACTTCACCATCAACATCCTCCCCGACTACGAGACTCCGGACTATCCCGAAACCGTAAGTGACGCTACTTCTCTTACAACCGCCATCGCCAACATCCTGTCAACCGGTGGCACTATTGCTCTGTCGGGCGACGTCGAGATGACATCGGTCTTGAGACCTACGGTTGCCGCTGGGGCCAAGGTTACCCTCGACCTGGCAGGTAATACCTTGAGTTTTACCGATTCTTATATATTGATGGGTGGAAAGGGCACTCTCAATATAAAGAATGGTACTATCAAAGGCGCAAACAATTCAAATGCCGTTGTTAAACTGCAAGGCTTTAGCACAACAGAGGTCAACTTGGAGAACGTGAAGATTATACGCACCGTCCCCAACGGGACCTATAGCGGTACCTCTGCCCTTGAGCTTGGCTGCAACGCCAACGACAACTTTGGCACCATGACCGTTAAGGATTGCTCGATTTACAGCGAAAGCTCCGCTGGTATTCTTTTGTACGGCAACAACGACGTTACTATTTCTAACACGGGTGTAACCGCCTACGCTATCGCTTTGTCGACCAACGCCACCAAATCTTTTACGGGAACGCATACCGTTACCAATTGCGTCTTCACGGCTGATGCCGCCGCATTGCTCAACCAGAACTACACCTGGAACTTCACCAATTGCACGTTCAACGGCACCTCTCGCGGCATCATCGCCCGCGGTGGTACCTACAACGTAACTGATTGCAAGATATATCAGCGTTACAATGGCACCACCATCACCACCGGTACCGACGGCACTGTTGGTGCTATTGAGGTGAGCAGCGATGAGTTGAATGATTGGTTCGTTACCGAAGGCACATGGCCCACCAATGT
Source organism: uncultured Muribaculaceae bacterium (assembly GCA_964562375.1). Lineage (GTDB taxonomy): Bacteria > Bacteroidota > Bacteroidia > Bacteroidales > Muribaculaceae > JAJPXC01. Next base: position 2,469 of record CAZLSW010000119.1, read on the forward strand.
TTCAACTACCGCCGGAAAGAGTGTGTGGACTAGCTTAAAATGGTCTTCTGGTTCGCTCGTTCCTTGCGCCGCCGTGGTGCTGGGTAACCGTAGCAGTTCCTATCAGTATCCTACCGTCGCCACGTTTACCGATTGCGAGATTTCGGGCAACTGCCGCGCCGTATACGGCTGGGGTAACGATGCTACCAACACCGTGACCGTCACCTACTCGGGTACCACCATCACCGGCGACACCCTCTATGGCGACAACGTCACCGTCAACTAGCTCAATTACACATAACAACTCACACCCACTCCCTCAAGTGCCATCGCCCCTGCGGCGGTGGCACTTTCTGCCCTCAGGTGGTGTTACCCTTCCATCTTTGACACTTTTTGTTGTAACACGCTGAGGCACATCGCCTTACGGCGATGTACTTGTAGTCGTACTATCCGTGAAGGATAATGAGCTTGCTGGATTTGTCGACCAAGTTGGCACCCGCCGACATGTCGACTTTTATGGTGCTGGGGGAGATGTAGCGGGGATTGTGGACCACCGTGGTGTCGAAGGCGATTCCCCCACGTTAGGTGAGGTTGAGCCACGCCTCGGAGGTGTAGTCGGGCAGGTAGTAAGGAAAAACGTTGCCGAGCGGCTAGATTTTTCCTTGGTAGATGTCATTGAGTAGAGCGATTTCGTCGGCCATGAGTGAGCGGAGGCTGTCGGGAGTCAGCACCTCGGCGTAGGAGCCAAGCCCAAGCAAGGCGAGGAAAAAGTCGGGCGTGGGGCGAAGGCGTAGCTCGTATACGCCATATTCATCATTCTCCTCCACAAGCCTCTGGGAAGGATGAAGGGGAAGAGTCTCGATATAGTCGCGCTGCACCTTTTCGACGCGAAGCAACACCGTTTCCATCGGGGCGTGTGGATTGGTCCACACGCCATAATACTCGCTGAAATACTCCTCGGGGTCGAAATCCTCGGGGTAGGCAAACTCCTCGTCGGTGCTGTCCAACGCCAAGATGCGGTCGAGGGCGAATATCAGCAGCCGGCACCTTTCCCCCTCGGGGCGATCGTGGAAACGGGCGTTGGCCAACAGATACCATCGGCGGTTGTGCACCTTCACGCAGTAAGGCTCCACCTCATAATCGGTGCCAACGTCCTGGCCGAAACGGCAATACACCATCTTCAGCACCCTCCCCAGGTGCATCGCCTCGATGATCGGCTGCAAGAAGGTGTCGCCCGACGGCACGTGCTCCAACAGGATTCTTCGGCTGAGCCGGTTTCGCTGGCTTATCGTCTCCTGCACGGCCAGCGACTGCACAAGCCAGCGCAACCACCGGTCGCTTTGCCGATCGTCATCCTCCAAGATGTGATACCGGCCATCACGATTATCATACACTATCTTGATATCGAACAAGTCAAACACCTTGTCGCGCCAGTTGTACAGCGTGCGAGGCTGCAGAGGCTTGTTGTTGTAAAGCGTCGACCGCTCGAAACTGTCAACCAATTCAGCCAACGTCGCAGGGCCTCTCCTTAAGCGACTGATGAGCCATACGTATTCTTGAAAATTGTCTTTCGGCATGGTATTATCTTTTTCCAACGCAAATATATATCATTTTTCGCAAAATTAGCCCCTAACTCGGAAATAAAAATGCCGAGAACAAAATAGTTGCGCTGAAAAACGTTTTTACCGGAAGTACACGATGACATTGGAGCATAAGCTCATCAACTTCGCCATCGTGGCGTTGCAGGGTGCAATCCAAAGATATACGACCTTCTCACGCTCAACCCGATGTTCGACAAATGGGACGAGTCGAAAGCTGTGATTTTTTGACGAAAAGTAAGCGGGTTTTGAGGGAAATCGCTAAATTTGCATTTTGAAGATAATCAACCAACAACTCACTTATGACATTCAAACATCTCATCACCAGCGCCGCCATCGGCTCGGCCATTCTTCTGGGCTCCACCACCGCCAATGCCGAAAGCACCGTTTACGTGTTCCTGCCCTCAATGACCAGCACGGCTCATATCGACCTGACTGTCAACGGTGTCTCCACAGGCGAGATCACGGCTCCCGTAATGCAGCACTTCGACGGCATATCGGCCGAGCAAGTGGCCAAGCTCCAGAAAAAGAACCCTAAGCTGAAGATTCCCGTGATACCGGCATCGGATATCACCTTCCCCATGGTGAAGAAGTGCGTCCTCACCACGGAAGGCCCAACGGTGATCGTGGCTGACGTCAACGACACCCATCTTGTTACGGGCGATCCCATTGCCAACAAGGTGGAAACGACCCTTGACATCGAGGACGGCAAGACGTACTACTTGAACGTCGTTTATCAAACCGATCCCCAAAATCCTACGGCACCTCCCACCAACGTGCAATTGGCTGAGATCTCGGAGGTCGAGGGCCAAGCCATGCTCAACGACGAGAAAGTGAAAGCCACTCCCGAATATGTCGAGAAGTAGCCTCTTACTCGTAATACTGCTTTTAATCACCTCATTTTCAGCGAGAGCCGACCGATGGAGTTGGCTCTTGCTGGAGGATTGCGCATCGATCGGGGCCATCGACGGCTACAAGGGGCAACGCGTCAGGGAGTGGCGCAAGGGCTACGGAATGCAACGGATGGCCGACGGCACTTATTATGTAGGCTTGTTTCAAGACGATCACCTCACGGGCACGGGTATCTTGGTGGCTCCCGGAGAGTCGTTCATTGCTAATTGTGATTCGGCGGCCTATTACGTGGGCAAGGTCAAGGACGGCGTGCCACAAGGAGCCGGGAAATGCTACAACGACTACGGGGAGTTGATCTACAAGGGGGCCTTCGAGGCCGGTCGGCCAGTCGACCCCTACCCCACCCTCTTGACTGACGACCCTCACCGATTCGTCAACATCGACTTGGGCGATGACGACGCGATTTACCTCTTCAGCGAGGCCACCGACTCGGTGCTCGACGGCCAATCTTACATGATAGGGATGGACGGCAGCCTGTGGATTGGTCGTTTCAAAAACAACGAGATTTCGGGCCTTACCATGAACTCCACCCCGTTGGGCGACTGGCAGACGGCCTATATACGCGACGGCCAAGCCCAAGTGCAAAGCTCGTCGCAGGAATACGCGACCTACGACGCGATGCAACAGCTTGCCCTTGAAAACTCCTTGGCGATGATGGAGGAGCAATCGCTCAAAGCCCAAGCGGCCTATGAATTGGAGCAGGCCGAGAAGCGTGCCCGCGGCTCACGGTGGGAGCGCTTCCTCAACGGTTTCATGAACGCCTGCCAAATCATCGGCGAAGTAGCCAACACGGCAGGCGACCTTATCAACACCTATGAGAATATCCGCCACGGCACATTCGCGGCCGATGGCGCCGGGGGCTCCTTGGGCGTAGGCGGTGGAGGCGGTAGCTTTCAGGAGCAGTACGACCGCTGGGCCCGCTTGGCCGAGCGCCACTATAATTCGTTGACCAACGTGGGAACGCGGGTAAAGCAGGGAGGCAAGGACGTGGGTGGCACCTCGGGGCAGTCGCTCAACACTGGCAACTACACCAGCCAAAAGCACTCGCTGCGCGAGGCCCAACGCGAGATGAAGTCGATACGCCAAAAGGCTCGCCGCGCCGGTATCACCATCCAAAAATCGGAATACGAGGACATCCAAGTAAAATATTAGGCAAAGTGGTGGAACTGCTCTAACGTTTACAAAGCAGGGGTTACGGCGCTAGTCAACAAAGGCTAGGAAGGAGTAGGCCATACATAATTAGGGTGTAAATAAATTTTTGTACTTTTGCGGTTGGAAAACCCCTAATGCTCCCCGACATGACTCCAAACAGCAATCCCCGTCTGCCTATCGGCTACCAAGATTTCAAAAAACTAAGAGACGACCATTGCCTTTACATCGACAAGACTGATTTACTCTACAATCTTGTACATGAGAATGGCACGTGCTTCTTCCTGTCGCGCCCGCGGCGGTTCGGCAAAAGCCTTCTTCTCTCCACATTGAAATATTACTGGCAGGGCGACCAAAACCTATTCGCGGGGCTTGCTATTGACGATTTGGAAAAAGAGTGGATCCATCATGGCGTGATCTATATTGACATGAATAGTGTGATGGCCACCGACCCGCAAATCTTCACCAGCAGCTTGCGAGATACTTTAATGCGGGAGGGCAGACGGCTGGAAGTGGATATTAATCCTGAAATTTCGACCCTAGGGGGACTGTTTCAGGACTTGATTATCCAAACGGCCAAAAAGACAGGCCGGGGCGTCGTCATTCTGTTTGACGAGTATGACAAAGGCCTGTTGGAAACAATCCGCGACAGCGAGCGTCTGGACGCCAACACCAATATTCTACG
>CAZLSW010000120.1:0-6690 GCA_964562375.1 uncultured Muribaculaceae bacterium
ATCCCCACATTATCAAATAATTATGCCACTTTTTTATCCCGAACTGGGGTAAAATGAACTGATAGTGGCCGAGAACCATATCAAGAGCCAAGAGCGAGTGACCCAAATCACTAAGGCTCGCCATGAGGCCGGACTAGCCTCGGGATTGGATGTCGACCAATCGCTGGTTGTACTCAACTCCACCCAAGCCTCCATCCCTCAGCTTCGCAACGCGATCAACACCACGATCGCCTCCATTGCTGTTTTGGAAGGTGTATACCCCGACAGTCTATACTTGGAACTGTCGACAGCCCAGCCGCTGCCCGATTACTCGCAGGTGGTGGCAACTGGTGTGCCTCTTGACTTGCTGCGGCGTCGCCCCGACGTGATTGAGGCCGAGAATCAATTAGCCGTCTATGCGGCCGAGGTGGGTATCGCCAAGCGGGAGTTTCTGCCTACGCTTGCCATCGAGGGAGCCATCGGCACAAGCGCCCATTCGCTGAAGAAACTGTTCAACAAGCAGAGTTTCACTTATACCGTAGCGCCTACGCTGACGTGGACCGTATTTGACGGATTTCAACGCTCCTACGCCCTGGCCAATGCCCGCGAGGAGATGCAGATAGGTATCGACGACTACAACCTCACTGTCCTCTCGGCTGTGCAGGAGGTGGACAACGCCATGGGCACCTATATGGCGGCCTTGGAGCGCATATCGCTGGTTGACGAGGTGGTGAGAGATGCACAAAATGCTTTTGACAAGGCGATTGACCTGTACAAGAGCGGGTTGTCGCCGTTCTCCGACGTGATGACCTCGCAGATGAATCTCCTGGAATACGAGAACGAGCAGGTTGTAGCCCAAGGCTCGGCCCTGACAGCCTTGATCGACCTTTACCGCTCCTTAGGGGGAGGCTATTAATGGTTAATGGTTAATGGTTAATGGTTAATGGTTAATGGCTTGGTTTAAGGAGTTAAAGATTTAAAGATTTATAAGAAAATATTACACGATATGAAACGCATTTCTTTACCCGTGATAGTGCTGCTGGCATGGCTGATCTCATTGCTGCTCCCCGGTTGCAAGAGCCACAAGAAAGAGGCTGTGGAAGAGATTCCCACGGTGGACGTAGCCCTTCCCGAGGTCGACTCGGTGACGCTCCACAAGGAGTACCCGGGCACGTTGTCGGCGCATGAGATGGTCGACCTTGTGGCCCGTGTGGATGGTTACTTGCGCACACAAAATTATCAGGCTGGCCAAGCGGTAGCGGCCGGCCAAGTGTTGTTCACCATCGAGGATTCCAAGTACCGCGACGCTGTGGCGCAGGCTCAGGCCGAGTTGGCCACAGCCAAGAGCGCTTACGCTTACGCCTCCGACCATTACGCGGCCGTAAAGAAAGCCTTGGAGAGCGACGCAGTGAGCCAAATGGAAGTGACCCAAGCCGAGAGCAACATGAACCAGAGCGCAGCCTCTATCCGTAACGCCCAAGCGGCCCTGCAATCGGCGCAGACGTCACTGGGCTACTGCGTGGTGCGCGCCCCGTTTGCGGGCAAGGTCACCAAGTCGCCATATTCGCCTGGGGCCTTCCTCGCTGGAGCGGCCTCCCCGGTGGTGCTGGCCACGATTTACGATGACGATTATCTCTATGCCTACTTTGCCATCGACGACGGCATGTACCTGCAGATGGTGAACGCCAAGGGTGGCCGTATCGACAAGGTGAGCTACGACAGTATCCGCGTCACATTCTCGGAGGAGCTGCCACATAAATATTATGGCAACCTCAATTATATGGCCCCTGAGATCGATTCGTCCACGGGTACGATGAAATTGCGTGTAAGGCTGGACAACCCTTATGGGGAATTGAAGGACGGCATGTACGCCAAAATCGCCCTGCCTTACGCTGTTGACCCTAAGGCGATACTGGTAAAGGACGCCTCGATTTCCACCGACCAATTGGGCAAGTATCTCTATATAGTGAACGACTCCAACAAGGTGGTGTATACGCCTATAGAGGTAGGCGAACTGGTCAACGACTCCCTGCGCATCGTCACCAAGGGCATCACCGCCAAGGACCGTTACGTCACCAAGGCCCTCTTGAAAGTAAGGAACGGAATGGAAGTCCATCCCAAAATCTCAGGCCCCCCAACCCCCGAAACGGGGGCTTCAAAATAGCCATGTAGCTCCTTCCCACCTTTAATTCTAATTCCTTTAATTCAACTTTTTCAAGTTTTGAAACCACGAATTCACACTAATGAACACCAACACGTTAACAGGAATTATAATAAATTTAATAGAGCTTACGCTCTTGAATTTACACTAATGCTTATAGATTTTCATTATGGAAATTCGTGTTAATTCTTTGCGCAGCAAAGCTTAATTCTTGAATGATAATATAAGTTTAATCGCTGAATTAGTGAAAATTAGTGTTTATTCGTGGTTTCTTGGATAACCTACGAAACTTGAATTCCTTTAATTCTTTCCTCCTTTAAATCACTAACAGGTCATCATATGTTTAGTAAATTTTTTATCGACCGACCGATTTTCGCCACCGTGATCGCCATCCTGATGGTGCTCGTGGGATTGCTCACGGTGAAATCGCTTCCGGTCGCCCAATATCCCGACATCACCCCACCGACGGTGCAGGTGATGGCCACTTACCCGGGTGCCGACGCCCAGACGGTAGCTGAAACCGTAGGTGTCCCTATCGAGGAGCAGGTCAACGGTGTCGACGGCATGATGTACATGAGTTCGTCATCCAGCTCCGACGGAAGCTATAACTTGACGATCACTTTTGAAGTAGGCACCGACCTGGATATGGCAACGGTAAAGGTGCAGAACCGCGTGGCCCTGGCTGAAGCCGAACTCCCCTCGTCGGTAAAGCAACAAGGCGTGCAGGTAGCATCTCGTTCAACCAACATCATCCAGTTTATCGCCCTCGAGGGTGACGACACGGGCCGTTACGACGCTCTCTACCTCACCAACTACGCCAAGCTGAACATCGTCGATGAGTTGTCGCGACTCCCAGGCGTGGGCGATGTGGGTGCTTTCGGTGCTGGCGAGTACTCGATGCGTATATGGCTCGACCCCGAGAAGATGCGCGTGCGTGGCCTCTCTCCCGCCGATGTCATGGCTGCCATTGAATCCCAGAATATAGCAGTATCGGCCGGTAGCGTAGGAGCCGCTCCCACGACCCAAAAGGAGGAGTTCCAATTCACGCTTACCTCGGCTGGCCGACTGAAATCCACCGACCAATTCGGCAATATCATCCTGCGCACCGACGCCGACGGCTCCATCCTGCGCTTGAGCGACGTTGCCCGCATCGACCTTGGTTCGGAAAGCTACGGCATGGTGTCGACAGTCACCAACAAGGAGGCTGGCCTTATTGGCGTTTATCAAACCCCTGGCGCCAACGCTCTGAAGGTAGCCAACGAGGTAAAGGCCAAGATGAAAGAGCTGGAGCCTTACTTCCCCCCGGGCGTACACTACCGCATCATCATGGATACCACCACATTTGTCACGGCATCAATCGACGAGGTGCTGGTGACATTCGTGGAGACAACCCTGATTGTGATGGTTGTGATCCTGATCTTCCTCCAAGGCTGGCGAGCCACGATTATCCCTATGTTGACCATCCCGGTGTCGTTGATCGCCACATTCGCGGTGATGAAGCTGATGGGCTTCTCGCTGAACACCTTGACGCTCTTCGGCCTTGTGCTTGCGATTGCCATTGTGGTGGACGACGCCATTGTGGTGGTGGAGGACTGCGCGCGTATTGTGGATAAGGGGGAGATGTCGCCGCGCCAAGCCGCCGAAAAGGCCATGCAGGAGTTGCAGGGGCCTGTGGTGGGCGAGGTATTGGTGTTGCTCTCGGTGTTCATTCCCACGGCGTTCATCTCGGGTATCACGGGTGAGCTGTACAAGCAATTTGCCTTGACTATCGCCGTGTCGACCGCGTTCTCGGGCTTCAATGCCTTGACCTTCACCCCTGCGATGTGCGCCTTGTTCCTGCGCCCCGTTGGTCAGGCAAAATTCTGCTTATATCGTTGGTTTAACAAGGGTTACGACTCCACATTGGCCTTCTACTGCAAGATAGTGGGCAAATTCTTGAAGAAACCGTGGGTGGCCATCGGCATCTACCTTGGGTTGTGTATCCTGGCGTTCTACGGCTTCGCCAAGTGGCCCACGAGCTACATTCCCGAGGAGGATATGGGCGACTTTATGGTGTCGGTACAGCTTCCCACAGGCGCTTCGGTTGACCGCACCGAGGCGGTGATGGCCGACCTTTGCGACCAGATTAAGGAGCTGCCGGGCGTTGAAAATGTGATTACTATCACCGGCATGTCGTTCATGGCCGGTGGCAACGGTAGCAACTTGGGATCAATGTTCGTCGTGCTTAAGCCTTGGAAGGACCGCAAGGCCAAGGGCGAAAGCGCCGAGGCGTTGGTCGACAAGGTTAACGAATTGGGTGCCAGGGTACAGGAGGCGATAGTCTTTGCCCTCAACCCGCCAGCTATCTCAGGTTTAGGTCTTACCGCGGGCTTGCAGATGCAGCTATTGGATATCAACAACCTTGGAGCCAAGGAGATGGCACAGGCAATCCAAGAGCTACAGGATGCAGTAAAGGACGATCCGTCGATCAAATCACTCACCTCGCTCTACGAGGGCGAAGTGCCTCAATACAACCTCAAGATCGACCGCGACAAGGTGGAGATGTTAGGGGTGCCGCTCAGCTCGGTGTTCTCTGCCCTGTCGGCCTATATGGGCGGGAGCTATGTGAACGACTTTGTGGAGTTTGGCCGAGTGTATGAGGTGCAGGTGGGAGCCGAAGCCGTCGCCCGTGGTCAAGTTGACGACGTGCTGAAGTTGAGCGTGCCCAACACTCAGGGCGAGATGGTACCCTTCGCAGCGTTCACCACAGTCGAGCCTTCGCTGGGTCAACCCACAGTCGACCGTTACAATATGTACAACACAGCCTCGGTCACCGCGACGGTCAACCATGGCGTAAGCTCGTCGACCGGTATCCAGGCTATGGAGGCTTTGGTCTCCAAGGTGCTGGGTAGCAACTACTCCTACGCGTGGACCGGTGAGGCTTATCAGGAGACCAAGTCGGGTACGACAATAACACTGGTGCTGTTGTTCGCCGTAATCATCACCATCCTGGTACTGGCTGCGCAGTATGAGAGCTGGACCGACCCTATCGCGGTGGTGATTTCAATGCCTACGGCCATTCTTGGCACCGTTATCGGGTGTATCTTCATGAGCCAGAGTATATCGATTTACACCCAGATCGGTATCATCCTGCTGCTTGGATTGTCGGCCAAGAACGCCATCTTGATCGTAGAGTACGCCGTCGACTTCCGCAAGACGGGTATGGACATCGCCCAAGCGGCGTTGAACGCGGGCAAGATACGTTTCCGACCGATTATGATGACGGCATTGGCGTTCGTGTTCGGTGTGATGCCTATGTTGTTCGCTACTGGCGCAGGCGCCGGGTCGCGTATCTCGTTGGGCACGGCGGTAGTGTTCGGAATGGCAGTCAACGCGATTGTTGGCACGCTGTTCGTCCCCAACTTCTGGGAGTTGCTGGAGCGATTCCGCGAAAACAAGCTCAGCAAGCTCTTCGCGGCGGCCGACCAGGTGGGGGGCAAGACCGAATCCAATACCGCTCCACCACCCTCGAGCGATTCGGTATAATTCAAGAGTAAAGATGGAGTGAACTCAGTGAACTCTGAACTGAACGGTTAAATTACTGTATATCAAGCAATAAAGTGTACAGTTCACAGTTCACACAGTTCACCCCTTCATTGCTTTAGCCAATTAGTAAGCGTTGAGTAGGGGAGTGGTGAGTGGCCACCGCGGCGAACCGCGGGGCACGGTGGCTGCTGAGTTGTGAGGAAATGATACCATGGCAAAGGGTTAAGCAATGAAACGATATCGGTCAGCTGCAAACCCACTGATTGTCCTTGACCCATGCTTCACTCTTGATTGTATAACCAAGTGTAAATGAGTATCAGTTTACAATATATCTCCCCCCTCCTGTCCTCTTATTTTTTCTCTTGGGGGCAGGGTGTGTGGGGGGTTATGGCAAGTCTCAATGCAAAGTTAGCGCGTCGTCAAGGGGCAACGTATGTCATTTTTACCATCTGTCCCTAAAATTATTTCGCAGGGGGGGAAGGGGAGTGAACTCAGTGAACTGTGAACTGAACACTTTAAGTGCTGAAACACAACTGGTTAGGCGTACAGTTCGGAGTTCACACAGTTCACTTTCTCGTTTCTGGTGTGCGGTTGTTTCGTGATGGGGTAGTCCTTCGACTGGGATTATTTGTGAGGGCTTGTGTTTTAACTTAAAAAGCGTTGAGGCTAATGTTGCGTGGATCCTACGGCTTGGTTGAACTCGTCGCTAAGGATTTCGAAAAAGTTGTGCTGGAGGGCTACACTGATGCGGAGCAACAGGTTAGAGTCGATAGACTGTCGGCGATAGATGCTGTAGATGTTGGTGCGGTCGCAGCTTAATTCTTTGGCCAGCCAACCTACGGTTTTACCCTGGCGCTCCATCTGTTCTTTGATTGCTTGTCCGATATCTATCATTTTTGTGTTGAATAGTAGTCTGTTTGAATTTTGCGAGAACAAAATTACAATCAAAAAAAATGACCACGAATAAATTTTCGACTTATAGGTCATTTTGCAGGATAAAATAAGGCTCAAAGCTGTTGTGGGAG
>CAZLSW010000121.1:0-6685 GCA_964562375.1 uncultured Muribaculaceae bacterium
CTAACCACGCTCAAATGCCACCTGGTGAATAGTATTTATCCCGAACTGGGGTAAAATACATGGAAAGGAAGAAAAAATCCCCTAAGAGTTCTGAGAGGCTTGCGCGAGCCACATCTGTAAGGCGCATTTGTGTTTCTACTGAGGTCTGGGCTCGAGATGCACCTTCTGCGATATTGGCGGTAACACTTCTTGCGGCTTGAGTCATTTGGTCAAAAAGTCGTCCGCAGGGATCAATGTCTTTTGTTACAAAGCGTTTAGCAAATTTAAAGGTAGCTAATTGAATAATATTAGCCATTACCCATACATCAAGGCGATAATACCCCTTGACGCTTTTGATGTTCACACCCATGCGAGATTAAGCGTTATTGATTAATATTTTATCTCTTTAACGTAGCTTTTGCGGATTTATTATTTTTCACCAAGAATTTAGCATTAATGCGGTAACGGGATAACGGGATACGCCTCGCGGGATAATCAAAGTTTCCCATCGCAGCGTTACAGCGTTATAGCGTTACATCGTTATAGCGTTACATCGATTCCTTTGGCCGAATAAGTAGAAAAGGAGGCCCAAATTGTTTATCCGAGGGGCAGGCGGTTGAGCTCCTCGATGTAGGAGAGGACGGCGTCGCGGCCGCGGCCGTCGGTGGAGGAGGTGACGAAAATCGGGGGCAGTTCCTCCCAGGTCTCCAGCAGCTTGGCGCAATAGGCTTCCACGTTGGCCTTGACGGCGTTGGGACCGAGCTTGTCGGCCTTGGTGAAGACGATGGAGAAGGGGACGCCGTTCTCCCCAAGGAATTCAAAGAACTCCATGTCGACTTTCTGCGGGGCGTGACGCGAGTCGACCAGGACGAAGAGGTTGGTCATCTGCTCGCGCTGGAGGATGTAGCTCTCAATAATGCGTTTGAGGTCGGCACGGGTGGATTTCGACCGTTGGGCGTAGCCGTATCCGGGAAGGTCGACGATCATCCATTCGTCGTTGACGAGGAAGTGGTTAATCAGAAGTGTCTTGCCGGGGGTCGACGAGGTCATGGCCAAGCCTTTGCGGCCAGTCAACATGTTGATTAGCGAGGATTTACCCACGTTGCTTCGACCAATGAAAGCGTATTCATGACGTTTTTCCTGCGGGCATTTGGCAGGGTCGGTGTTTGAGATGACGAATCGGGCTGAATTGACGAGCATAGGGGGGTATAGTTTTTAGTTTTTAGTTTTTAGTTTTTAGTTTTTAGTTGATGGGGATTTCGTTATAACGTTATTACGTGATAACGTTATTACGAAATCGTAAGGGGACTCGAAAGCGTAAGAGGACGCTCCATTATTTATAACGAAAACCGCGCCGCTTTTGTTATAAGGCGGCGCGGCTGGGGTATATAATAGCCTATTGGATAGATTATTCGTATCGGATGGCGTCGATGGGGTCCATGTTGGCGGCCTTGTGGGCAGGGAAATATCCGAAGCCCACGCCAATGACGGTGCAGACAACGAACGACACCACAATCGACCACATGGGAATCGAGGTGGGCAGGTTGAAGAAACCGCACACCCACGTGCCAGCCCATCCAAGCAAGACGCCGAACACGCCTCCCGCAAGCGAAATCATCACCGACTCGATCAAGAACTGATTGGAGATATCGATACCGCGAGCACCCACCGACATGCGCAAGCCAATCTCCTTGGTGCGCTCGGTCACCGACACGAGCATGATGTTCATAATGCCGATACCGGCCACGAGCAGCGAGAAGGCGGCGGCCACCACAAGGATAATCGTGATCATGTCCATTGTTGACGACATGGTTTCCATCATCTCCTGCTGGGAGCGGATAGTGAAATCGTCGTCATCAGCGTCCTTGAGCTTATGCTGGGTGCGCAGGATTGTGGTAAGCTCGTCGATGGCATGGTCGGTGAGTTCTTCGGTGATGGCTGAGCAAGTGAGGGTGGAGAACCACGTTTGGGCCAAGATACGCTTCATCACCGTGGTGTAAGGGGCGATAATCACGTTGTCCTGGTCCATACCCCAGTTGTTGTAGCCCTTGGCCTTGAGTACGCCCACGACGCGGAAGGGAATCGATTTGAATCGGATAGTCTTGCCCACGGGATCAGCGCCCTCGCCGAAGAGGTCGGTGACAATAGTCTGGCCGATGACACACACCTTGGCCGACTTTTTCTCATCCTCCTCGGTGAAGAAGTCGCCGTCGGAGAGCTCCCATTGCTTGATGTCGAAATAGTCGAGGCTTACGCCGTAGATAGTGGCGTTGGTGTTGTTGGCGCCGTAAATCACTTGTCCCGACGAGGAGCATTCGGGGCTGACGTAGGTGACGTATTTTTTCTGGGCGAGGATGGCCTCGTAGTCGGCTTGCTTGAGCGTCTGCATCGCCGAGGGGTCCTGGCGCACGCCGCCCATGGTCTCGGCACCGGGTCGGATCATGATCACGTTGGTGCCCATCTTGGCGATGTTGGCTCGGACGCTTTCCTTGGAGCCCTGGCCGATCGCCATCATGATAATCACAGCGGCAACGCCGATGATGATACCGAGCATCGAAAGGAACGACCGGAACTTGTTGTTGGCGATCGCCTTGAAAGCTATTTTGAAAAGATTGGCTAAATTCACGGGGCGTAGGCGTTAATAGTTGGGACAATCGGCCATGGGGATGCACACGTCATCGTCGTCCTTGGGGAGGTTGTCGAGGGCCTCCTGGGCCGACTGGATGTTAGTGTTGGGGGTATCGGAGCAGATGCGGCCGTCGCGCAGGAAGATGTTGCGCGAGGAGTAGTTGGCGATATCGGGGTTGTGGGTTACGAAGATGATGGTGCGTCCGGCGGCGTGGAGCTTCTGGAAGAGCACGAGCATCTCGAAGGAGGTGCGGGTGTCGAGGTTACCCGTGGCCTCGTCGGCGAGGATCACGGCGGGGTTGTTGACCAGGGCGCGGGCGATTGCCACACGCTGCATTTGTCCGCCCGACATCTGATTGCTCTTATGCTCCAGGCGCGAGCCGAGACCCACCTCCTTGAGCACTGTCACCGCGGCCTCGCGGCGTTGCTTGGCCGAGTAGCTGGAGTTGTACATCAGGGGTAGCTCCACGTTCTCCACGGCCGTGGTTTTGGGCAAGAGGTTGTAGTTCTGGAACACGAAACCGATCTTGCGGTTGCGCAGCTTGGCGCGCTGTTGTTTCGACATCTTGCGCACGGCCACGCCGTCGAGGAAGTACTCGCCGGAGGTGGGGGTGTCCAAGCAACCGAGCTGGTTGAGCAGGGTCGACTTGCCCGAGCCGGAGGTGCCCATGATGGTTACAAATTCCCCCTCGTATACCTTGAACGACACGCCTTTGAGAGCGTGGACGACCTCGTCGCCCACCTTGAAGGAGCGTTTCACGTTCTGCAGCTCGATGATCACCTTGCGGCCATCGTCGCCGGCGAGGGTGGGGGAGGGTTTATTATTGTCTTTTGCCATTGCTGCAGACTGATTATTTCTTGTTTTTGTTACGTCCGGGAGGGCCAGGCATGAAGGGGTTGGAGGTTTCCTCGTCGTCGCCCACTTGCTCGTCGGCCGAGGTGGTGAAGCCAGTGATCACCTTTTGTCCCTGCTCGGCACCCGAGAGGATTTCGGTGTAGGTGCCACCCACAACGCCAGTGGTGACGGGGATTGCCTTGATGCGGCCGGGGCCGTCGAGGGTCCACAGCTTCTGGGGAGAGTCGCAGTCGATAATGGAGTCGCCCATCATCTGGGTGGGGGTGAAGCGCAGGGCCTTGCTCAGGACGCTGAGCACGTGCTCCTTCTCCATTGTGTAGATGGTGACATTGGCGGTAAGGCCGGGCTTGAGCTTGAGGTCGTCATTGGGGGCGGTGATCACCACCTCGTAGGTAACCACGTTGGAGGTAGTGGTGGCCTCCTGGCGCACTTGTTGCACGGTGCCCGAGAAGGTGTCGTCGGGGAACGCGTCAACGGTAAAGGTGACGCGCTGACCCTCCTTCACCTCGCCTATATCGGCCTCGTCAACGTCGGCGATCACGCGCATCTGCGTTAAGTCCTGGGCCAGAATGAACAGCGTGGGGGTGGTCATCGACGATGCCACGGTCTGGCCTTCCTCAACTTCCTTGCTGAGCACCACGCCGTCGATGGGGGCGGTGATGGTGGCGTAGCCAAGGTTGGTCTGAGCTTTCTGCACGTTCTGCTGTTGCACGATCACGGTTTGGCGGGCCTGCTCGTAGTTGAGGCGGGCCTGCTCGTAGTCGTTAGCCGCCACCAACCCCTTGTCGTATAGCGTTTTGTAGCGCTCATAGTTGGCCTTTTGGTAGGTGAGGGAGCTTTGGGCGTTGGCCAGGTTACTCTGGGCGGAGGTAAGCTCGGATTGGAGGTTGGTTTTGTCCAACTCGGCAATCACTTGTCCCTTCTTTACCACTGAGTTGTAGTCGACGTAGATTTTGTCGATGATACCCGACACCTGGGTACCTACCTCCACCTGGGTCACTGGCTCGATGGTACCGGTGGCCGTGATGTCGGTGTGAAGGTCGTGGTATTCGACGGTGGTGGTGGTGAAGGCCACCTTGGCCTTCTTGCCGCAGGAGCACAGGGCGAGAGCGGCAACGGTGATGATCGTCAGATACTTGATATGTTTCATTGCTATAGCGTTTTGGCGGAATTAAAGGGCGATGGGTTGGCCTTGGTAGAAGCGGAGAAGGGCCTGACCAAGCAAGGCCGTGTATTTGGCCTGAAGGAGCTGCTGTTGGGCTTGGGTGAGGTTGTCGCGCCCGGTGTTGAGGGCGACAATATCTTTTAAGCCTACGTTAAATTGCTCGCTCACAAGGTCGTAGCTTTCTTGCATCGACTTTACGTTGGCCACGGCGTAGGTATACTGCTGCTGCGCGTTGGTGGCGTCGAGCCATATCGATTCGATGTCGGAGTAAAGTTCTGTTTGGGTGTTGGCCAGGGCCAGTTCAGAGGAGAGCTTGGAGATTTTGGCCTTGAGGAGGTCACTCTTGGATTGGCGGTTGTCGAAGATTGGCACCGAAACGGTCAAACCGGCCGAGTTGTTGAGGTTGGTTTTCAGCTGCTTGCCGAAGTTGAAGTCCGATCCCGAGGTATTGGAGGAGTTAATACCAGCGCTCATCGACACTGTTGGATAGCGCTCGCGTTTGGCCAGGGAGATGTCCATGTCGGCCAACTCAATACCCAAGCGGTCGGAGGCGATTTCGGGACGTTGCTCCAGGGCCACAGCGTAGACATCGCCCACCGAGGGAAGGAGCGAGAGAACCTGGTCGTCGGAAATGTTGGGGTCGGCCACGTCAAAGCTCTCTTGGTCAACGATTTGAAGCAGTTGCTTAAGATTGAGCTTGGCCGAGGCCAATTGTGTTTGGGCGCTTGTGACATTGTACTGTCCTTGGCTCACCTGGGCCTCCATTTGGGCAAGGTCGGCGCGGGCCATCGTACCCACTTCCACCATCTGGGCCGCGCGGTCGCGCTCGGCGATGGTCGACTGGAGGATCTGCTCGTTGACCTTTACAGCCTCGGCGAGATATAGAATCTGTACATAGGCGCGCGCTATTTGCTCCTGGATGTTGAGGGCCGAGGCGTCGGTGTCGAGCTCTTTTTGCTGCACAGATGTCTCGGCGCGCTTTACGTTCTTGCGGTTGCGGCCTCCGTTCCATATCGTCCACTGGGCCTGCAGGCCGTAGGTGCCGTTATAGTTGACCTCAGACGACGATTGGGTCATTGTGCCGTCGGAGAGGTTGACGTACTGCTGCGACCATGGGCGCCAGCTCACGCTCTGGTTGGTGGCAAAAGAAAGGGAAGGCAGCATAGCGCCTTTGGCCTGATACACGTCGACTTGGGCCTGCTCAACCGACAACGCGCTCTGAGCGAGCGAGATATTGTGAGTCAAAGCGTAGTCGATGCACTGCTGGAGTGTCCATTGGTCCTGCGCTGCGGCGGGAAAGATAAGGGCACAAGCAAGAGATAATGTAAGAAGATACTTTTTCATCGGTGGTTGAAACACGGTGTTTGCCGCAAAATTATAACGTTTTTCTCACCCGCGGCGGTTAATTATTAAAAAACGTTTCAAAAAAAGCGACACTTACCGGTGCCGCATTCGGTTATTTCCTCGTTATTTCCCGTTTTGTCGTAAAAATCACCTTATTTACCGAAATTCATCAGGATGAATACTTCAATGTTATTCGCGGAGGCGGGAGTCGATGAGGATGGTCACAGGACCGTCGTTGGTGAGGGACACTTGCATGTCGGCGCCGAAGACGCCTGTGGGAATCTTGTGTCCCAAGCCATCGGAGACCAGAGCGTTGAAATATTCGTATAAGGGGACGGCCTCCTCAGGTCGCGCGGCGCGGATGTAGCTGGGGCGGTTGCCCTTGCGAGTGGATGCCGTGAGGGTGAACTGGCTGATTGACAGCACGTCGCCACCCACGTCGACAATGGAGCGATTCATCACCCCGCGGTCGTCGTCAAAAATGCGTAGGGCCAGAAGCTTGGCGGCTAGCCAGCGAGCGTCGTCCTGAGTGTCGCCCGTCTCGACGCCTACGAGCACCATCATGCCGTGACCGATCGCTCCCACGACCTTGCCCTCTATCTCGACGCTTGCCCGCGTCACGCGCTGTATCACCAGTCTCATAGCCGCGAAGTTAACTAAAATTTGCGGGATAGACAAGTAAAATCTTGAAGATGACTGATTTCAAGCATTTA
>CAZLSW010000122.1:0-6363 GCA_964562375.1 uncultured Muribaculaceae bacterium
TAACACGAATTTCCATAACGCAACGCTATCTGCATTAGTGTTAATTAAAGAGCGTAAGCTCTCTAAAATTTATTGGAAACCCTGTTAATTTGTTGGTGTTCATTAGTGTTAATTCGAGGTTTCAACACTTGAGAAAGTTGAATTGCGAGTTAGAAGAGGCGGGAGAGGTCGCTCAGGGGTAGGGTGGCGATGACGGTGCGGCCGTCGGTGGTGTAGGTAGGAGTCGACAGCGAGAACAGGTCGCTAAGCAGGCGGTCGATTTCGGTGGCCGCCAGGATTTGGCCCGGCTTTATGGCGGCCGCTCTGGCCATGGTCGTGGCAAGCCGCGAGAGCATCTCCTCGTCGACAGGCTTGCCGGTGGCGGCGAAATCGTCGACGATGGCTTGGAGTGTATCGGCCGGGTTTTTGTCTTGAATCACGGATGGAGCACCGTTGATGGCCCAGGTGGAAGGGCCAAGGCGTGAGATGTCCCAACCGGTGTCGGCGAGGGATTTTTCGATACTCTCGAGCAAAACATCCTGGGCGGCAGATAGCTCGATGGTCTCCGGGAAGATGAGTCGCTGCGAGGCGATCTCGCCACTCTCAATCATGTTGATGAACCGCTCGTAAAGCACACGCTCGTGGGCGCGGTGCTGGTCGACGATTAGCAATCCGTCGGCTCCAGGGGTGATGATAAAGCGACCGGCAAGTTGCACGGCGGTCATCCCCTCGGGTGTGAGTTCGAGCGGAAGGGTGTCGGTAGCGGGGATCTCGTTTATGCGACTTTCAATCAGGCCCGGGGTGGAGGGCTGTGTATCGCGCTCGTTTTGGAAGTTGGCGTAAAGGGAGTCCCAGTTGGAGGGGACATATTTGCGGTTGATGCTGGAGGGGTGTGAGGTAACTCCCGTGTTTCTTGGTTGTGCGGCTCCCCCAAGAGCCCCCAATGAGGATGAATATTGGCTGGTGAACGGGTTGTAGGTGGGGTCAATAGGGACGTTGGCGGTGCCACCTGCCGAAGGATCGAAAGCGGGAATCTCGGGGGCGTCGTCCTGGTTGAAGTCGATGGCCGGAACGGCGTTAAAGCGCCCCAGCGACTCGCGTACGGCGGCGGCCAGAATCTGCCAGATAGCCTGCTCGTTCTCAAATTTAATCTCGTTCTTCGTTGGGTGGATATTGACGTCGATCGATGCGGGGTCCACGGCGAACGTCAGGAAATAAACGGGGTGACAGTCGGCCGGAATCAACCGCTCGTAGCATTGCATCACGGCCCGGTGGAAGTAGGGGTGCCGCATATGCCGGCCGTTTACGAAGAAATATTGTAACGCGTTGCGGCGTCGCGCGTTTTCGGGCATACCCACGAAGCCGGTGATCTTGACCAGCGAGGTCTCCGTCTCCACCGGAATCAGCTGTTGACCCACCGACTTGCCGAAGAGGTCGCTCACGCGCTGCTTGAGGTTGCTCTTGGGAAATTGGTGGAGGATTGTGCCGTTGTGCATGAGAGTGAACTCCACGTCGAGGTTGACCAGCGCCAAGCGCTCAAACTCATGGATGACGTGGCTCAATTCCACAGCGTCCTTTTTCAAGAACTTGCGTCGCGCGGGGAGGCGGTTGAAAAGGTTCTTGACCATCATGTTGGTGCCAGGGACGCATGTCTCGGGGTGCTGGTCTTCGACTTTGTTGTCGGTGAGGATCAATCGGGTGCCGTAGCTTTCGCCGTGAGGCATTGTGCGCAGGTCGACATCGGCTACCGATGCGATGGTGGCGAGGGCTTCCCCGCGGAAACCCATAGTGGTTAGGGAGAAGAGGTCGGTGGCCTGCTTGATTTTCGACGTGGCGTGGCGCTCGAAAGCCATGCGGGCGTCGGTGGGCGACATCCCGCAGCCGTTGTCGATGACTTGGATAAGAGTGCGACCAGCGTCCTTGAGGATGATTTGGATATTGTCGGCTCCGGCGTCGACGGCATTCTCCACGAGCTCTTTCACCACCGAGGCGGGGCGCTGGATGACCTCGCCTGCGGCAATGAGGTTGGCTACTGAATCGGGGAGAAGGCGGATAACGTCTGACACGGGGAGGTTTAGTTTTTAGTTTTTAGTTTTTAGTTTTTAGTTGAGGGGATTTCGTTATAACGTAATAACGTAATAACGTGATAACGTGATAACGTAATAACGTAATAACGTAATAAGAAATAATGAAGGCTTTAATTGTTGAGTACAATCTTTGTGGAATAGGCACCCTGGGTTCCTTGGACGGCAAGGATGTAGATGCCGCAGGGGAGGGTCACGGCGTCGATGGTGAGGGAGCCGCCTTGGCCCTTGGCCGCAGCCGCTTGGGTGCCCGAGGTGGTGTAGAGCGCGGCTGTGAGGACGTCCTCGCCGGGGACGAGGGCTTCAATATGGCGGCCGTCAACCTTTACTGCCAGCTTACAGGAGGCGTCAACTGTGGAGGCTTGGACTCCGGTTTGCGAGGCCAGGTATTTCAGTCCCTCCCAAGCGTTGATCTTGCCCGCTCCCCACATCGCGGGGTCGGAGGCCCAGTTGACGAACTCGTCCTTGGTGGATGAGTGGTCGATCACGTCGAGCACCTCGTCAAATGACAAGTCAGGACGAGCTTGCATCCACAGGGCGATTACGCCGGCGGCGAAGGGGGTGGCCATGGAAGTGCCGCTCATGTTGCTCCACACGTAGGTTTTGCCGTTATCGGTGACCGATTCCACGCGCGTGGCGCTGTAACGGCTGGTATAGGGCTGGGAATAGGTGGAGACAATGGAATGGCCCGGGGCGCAAACGTGGGGGAGGGTGCGGCCGTCCGAGAGGTTGCCCCAGGAGGAGAAATAGGCAATCTCGCCTACAACGCCCGTGAAGGTGCCTACTTTGGGCACGGAAACGCGCGAGGTGTAGGCCCCGATGGCGTATACGTTTTGGCCGCAAGCCATGCCGTTGATCGAGCCGTCATAGATACCGTCGGAATAGCCGGAGAGGTCGCGTGCTACAAGCTCGTCGTAGTAGCCGTCGCAGTAGCCCCACACACGCTGGCCGTTTTCGCTCGACAATGTCACGGCGATGTAGGCCTTAGGAGCGTAGAATGAGTTGTTACTCTTCAGGTCAAGGTCGAATTGCAGGTTGACCGTATAGCGGTTGTTATCGGGATCGACGTACGAGGCTCCCTCGATGTAGCCATTGGTGTAGTAATATGAACCCAGGTCGTTGGCCAGGGAGGATTGCACGCGCGTGGTTTCGCCGTTGGTGCTCTCGGTGAAGTCGAGAAGATTGCGGATGATGATGCCCGAGGAGTTGATCAAGTCCACTTTCACGCGGTAAATCGACTCGTCCTCGCCCCAAAACTCAAGCGAGCCTGAGATGTAAGGGTAGCCTGACGATTGGGGGTAGATGATGGTCTTGAGATCGTCGGGATTTTCGGCAAAGTCGCGGTAGAGCGCGATTTTGAGGTCGCCCTCGTTGCCGGCCGCTACACATAGCTTGCAGTCCTCGCCCAAGGAGGCAAGGTATTGCGAGAAGGCGTCGGTGCCGTCGTGGGGACCCGTGTTCATGCCCAGTGACATATTGACCACGGCAGGAGCGTCCACGCTTTGGGCGTAGTCAATGATCTTCTCGGCGCCGTTGAGGATTGACGCGTCGTAGAAGTCACACCCCGCCATCACGATGTCGGCACCCGTGGCCACGCCGTAATAGTCGTTGCCCTTGTAGCCGCCGGCCATGATACCGCACACATGCGTGCCATGAGTCTCCGAGTTGTCGTCGGTGGTATAAGCGGCGATGGCCTCGGGGGTCTCGTAAGCTTTCGTGCCGGAATTGGAGGCGTAATAAACGGCCTTGACGCGCAGGTTGCCCTCATCGTCCTTGAAGGCGATATGGTTGGGGTCGATGCCTCCGTCCACCATGCCCACTACCACTCCCGTGCCGTCGTAGCCTTGGGTGAGGTCGGTGCCGTTGTGAGCTTCGTTAACGAATGCGGTGGGGCGAGCCATGTCGAGTTTCATCTTGGCACGGCGCGAGCCTGAGACCTTAGTGACACCGCCAATGGTCGCCAGTTGCTCTACGCTCGAGGCGGGCAGCGTGACGATATACACGCCGCCACGGTGACCCGAGACGGTGCCCAGGGCCTCGATGGCCTCTTGGGCGTCGTCACTGGCCTTGACAAGCACGGTGATGGGTGTGTCGTTGACAATCGCGGGCTGCGCGCACAAGGCCTTGGGCACGCAGGCGCGACCCTCCGATCGCAGTTGCTTGAGGGTCATGGCCAGGGGAAGATCAATCACGCCTTGTGCGGCGGCCGACAGGGCTAGCAGGGCGCATAGGGAAAGAGAGATTATTTTACGGTTCATTCTTGATATGGGATTTTCGGGAGATTGTTTTCGGGATTTTCGGGTATTTCGGGAATTCCGGATTTTCGATTTTTTGAATTAATTTTTGTTGGCGCGCTTGCGCTCGATCTCGTCGAGGATGATTTTGCGCAGGCGTAGATGATTGGGGGTTACTTCCACGTATTCGTCCTCCTTGATATACTCGAGGGCCTCCTCGAGGGAGAAGACAACGGGAGGGATGATTCGGGCCTTGTCGTCGGCGCCCGAGGCGCGCATGTTGGTCAATTTCTTCGACTTGGTGACGTTGACCACGATGTCGTTGTCCTTGGCGTTCTCGCCCACTACCTGGCCGGCGTAAACCTCCTCTTGGGGGAAGATGAAGAAGCGGCCGCGATCCTGCAGCTTGTCGATGGCGTAGGCGTAAGCGGTGCCAGCCTCCATGGCGATTAAAGAACCATTAGTGCGGCGCTCGATCTCGCCTTTCCATGGCTGGTACTCGAGGAAGCGATGGGCCATGATAGCCTCGCCGGCCGATGCGGTCAACACGTTGTTACGCAGGCCGATAATGCCGCGCGAGGGAATCTGGAACTCGAGGTGCACGCGGTCGTTCTGGGCGGTCATCGACAGCATCTCGCCCTTGCGACGGGTTACCATATCGATAATCTTAGAGGCGTACTCCTCGGTGACGTTGATTGTCAACAGCTCGACCGGCTCGCACTTCTTGCCGTCAATCTCCTTGATAATTACCTGGGGCTGACCCACTTGCAACTCGTAGCCCTCGCGGCGCATGGTCTCGATCAACACCGAGAGGTGCAACACGCCGCGGCCGTATACGGTCCACACATCCTCGTGGTCGGCCTTGGTGACGCGTAGGGCCAGATTGCGGTCCAGCTCGCGGGTGAGGCGGTCGCCGATATGGCGCGAGGTGACGTACTTGCCGTCGCGGCCGAAGAATGGGGAGTCGTTGATGGTGAAGGTCATCGACATTGTGGGCTCGTCGATGGCGATGCGGGGGAGTGCCTCGGGATTGTCAACCGAGGTGACGGTGTCGCCGATTTCGAATCCCTCGATACCCACAAGAGCGCAGATGTCGCCCGAACTTACCTCGGCGACTTTTTTGCGGCCCATTCCCTCGAAGGTGTGCAGCTCCTTGATACGCTGCTTGGAGATAGAACCGTCGCGGCGGCACAGGGCGATCTCCATGCCCTCGCGCAGGGTGCCGCGATGCACGCGTCCGATGGCGATACGGCCAACATAGCTCGAGAAATCGAGCGAAGTAATCAGCATCTGCGGGTCGCCCTCGAGCACCTTGGGGGCCGGAATATGCTCGATTATGGCATCGAGCAGGGGAAGGATATTATCGGTGGGGTGTTGCCAGTCGGTCGACATCCAGCCTTGCTTGGCCGAGCCGAAGATTGTGGGAAAATCGAGCTGATCCTCGGTAGCGTCCAGAGAGAACATCAGGTCGAACACCATCTCCTGCACCTCGTCGGGACGGCAGTTGGGCTTGTCCACCTTGTTGATCACCACCACGGGCTTGAGGCCCATCTGGATGGCCTTTTGGAGAACGAAGCGCGTTTGGGGCATCGGGCCCTCAAAGGCGTCGACCAGCAGCAAGCAGCCGTCGGCCATGTTGAGCACGCGCTCCACCTCGCCCCCGAAGTCGGCGTGCCCCGGGGTGTCGATAATGTTGATTTTGTATCCTTTATAGTTGATGGACACGTTCTTTGACAAGATTGTGATGCCGCGCTCGCGCTCGAGGTCGTTGCTGTCGAGGATGAGCTCGCCCGCTTGCTGGTTGTCGCGGAAGAGGTGCCCGGCCATCAGCATCTTGTCGACGACGGTGGTTTTGCCGTGGTCGACGTGGGCGATGATGGCGATGTTCCTGATTTTATCCATTCTTTACCTTTTGTACCTTGGGATTCAGTCTACAGTCTTCAGTCTACAGTCTACAGTCTTCAGTTTTCGGTCTTCAGTTTTCAGTTTTCAGTTTTCAGTCTTCAGTCCGCTAACAACTAACAACTAACAACTAACAACTAACAACTAACAACTAACAACTAACA
>CAZLSW010000123.1:0-6351 GCA_964562375.1 uncultured Muribaculaceae bacterium
GGGATTTTTTGTGCGTCTACGAACGCTACGATCGGCTCAAAAAGTCATGAAAAACCTACCCGAAATCCTCTATGAATTACCTATGATTAGCACCCGAATCATACCGTAGTTGTTCTTGAATCTTTCGCAACCAATTGATTCATTGCACCTTCCGCCGCTATGAAAATTCGATAATCGGTGATTTTTATGATTTCTTTGTCTCGTGAATTTTATCGCAATAGCACGACAACAACTTAAAATCTTATAGAAAAAATGGAACAACCGAATCGAAAATTAATCACCTCGAAAGAGGCCGCGGAATTCCTGAGCTACTGGCTCAGCTGGTTCCGCAAACTAATTATGCGACGCATCATCCCGATGTACAACTCAGGCGGAAGCCGCCGCATATTTCGTGAACTGGAACAATAAGTTTAACCTCAATTCTGTAAGCCAATGAACAACGAGAAAACAACAACTACGGTGGCACAGTCCACCACCTCCAAACTGAAGAAGTCGGGCAAGGGCAAGACTCACACAGAGGAGCCCTCTGAGAAAGAGCTACGACTGATTCTTGACTTCCTCAGGAAGTTGGAGCCGTTTGAGGCCGATGCCATTCGAGTGGTGACCGGCAGCGTAATCACCAAAGGAAGTGAGCCGATGGTCAGCGACGCGGACCTGGTTTGCGTCAACCGCTATCTCAACTTTGGGCTGCGGGCACAAGGAAAGCCGACGGAGATCCAAGTGATGACCCACCGTCAAGGCCGCTCGCTGCGACTGCTCCAGCAAGTCACCCCGTTCCTCGACAAGGAGGGTTTCGCCGAAGCCACACGCTGGCTGCTTGGAGTGGCGATCGACACTCTCGCCATCGAGAAAACCTTGCGAGTTGCCAGCGGCGACAACCCGGAGCAACTGACTCTGTTTTAATCAACGATGATCGGAAACCGGGGATACGGAACAAGCAATAATTCCGGAACAAGACTCGAAACCCGCTCCTCGGTTTCCAATCATTTTTTTACCCACAACACTTTTCATTTGTCACCTAAAAGTATCATTATGAACAACCAAAATTTGACTCAATTCCTTCCCGAAGGGGAGGTGGTCGCGATAGACCTTCGTCTGTCTACCGACCAGTTGCGATGGCTCCAAGGCTCGACCGAGGACGCCGACGGCACCCCCGTTTCCAACTCCGGTATCTTCTTCGCGCTGCTCTCCTCGATGAGAGTGAGCCGGGGCGTTGACGAAAGCTTCCGCCGGCCCGTGGAGGTCAACCCCGGTCAGGCGCAGTTCGCCGAGCACGCCCTGGCGGAGCGATTCAACATCGGACGCAAGCGTCTGCACTCCCTCCTGGGCCGTTTGGAGGCCACCAGGGCCGTTTCCATCTCCCAATCAACCACCTCCTCCATCGTCACCTTCCACTGCGTTAAATCGTGGAAAACGAGGCGAGGCGACATCGTGAGCAATCCCTCTTTCATTAACCCCTAAAACAGCTCGCCCGCCTGCGCCTGACGTCGTGCGTGGAACATGGAAGAAAGGGACGGAGAAGCAAGTTATCCCAAGGTACTACCTTTCTCGCGAAAGCTTGTTCCTTGGCATCTCCCTGGCACTCGCGGGCTCGCACACTCAACTCTCTTATAATATGGAAAATAAACCACGTTTAAAAACTCCGAGGCTTAAGCCTTCGATGTTGCGGCGGCTGACACTTTCGGCCCGGGTAAACAAGGAGCAAAAGGCCAAAATACGCCGCGTGGCGGACCGTTGCGGCATGACCGTCAGCGACCTTGTCGTGGCCCGCTGTTGCGGGTACGAGCCAAAGGCCCGACTCACCCCCGAGGAAACCCAGGCCATCAACCTCCTGGGCGACATCCGCAGCGACATCCGCCGCTTCTTCGCCCGCTTCGACGGCCTTAGCGCGGAGGCCAGGCGAGAGGCGCTTGGCCAGACCGACACCATGCGCGTGTGGTTCCGCCTGGTGGCCGACCTGGCCAACCGCATCGACCCGATCATCACACGCCTGACAGTCCCCAACAGGGCGCCGGGCGCGCAAGCGACCAGCGGCAAGGAGGACGCTTCGCT
Source organism: uncultured Muribaculaceae bacterium (assembly GCA_964562375.1). Taxonomy (GTDB): domain Bacteria; phylum Bacteroidota; class Bacteroidia; order Bacteroidales; family Muribaculaceae; genus JAJPXC01. Next base: position 2,053 of record CAZLSW010000123.1, read on the forward strand.
ATGACCGGAAAGGCGTCCTCGGTTCCATATGGCGGCTCCACGCTCAAATACAACTGCGGGGAGTCGGAGCGCAAGGAACATCCCGATAAAATCTTCTTCGTCAAGAACTACAACATCGACTCGGCTCTCGACGCCGACGGCATCGAGGACGCCATCAAGCGCTCATGCGCCCATCGCCCCAAGGTCAAACGGCGCTTCATCTCCATCATACTCAGCCCCCAGAAAAAATACACCGAGCGCTTCAGCCGCGAGGACTGGCGGAAACTCATGGACGACTACATAGCCGCATTCGACTCGTTGACTCTCCGAGACAAGCGCACAGGCAAAATCCTGTCTCCTCCCACCAACCTCGCCGGCTCTATCGGCTCGGCCTGGCTCCATCTCGAGAGCCAAAGCGGCATCCCTCACGTACACGCCGTCTTCAGCCGCTGCGACTCCGAGGGCAACCTGAACGACTCCGAGAGCATATTCCTCCGAGGGAAATTGGCCGCCAATATGGTATGCCGCCAACGGGGATGGGAGACGGCCGAGGACGTGCGGGAGACACGACTGGGGGAAACCACCGCGGCCTGTTTCGACGCTTTGCGCGCAATGAGCTCATGGTCGTGGGAGGGCTATACGGCACAACTGAAAAAGCGCGGTTACTCGCTCCGCACGCGTCCCGACTCCAAGGGGAAGATCGTCGGGTACTCACTCAAGCGAGGCCACACTGTCCACAACGCCAGCGACCTCAAGTCGCGAGCCCTATCGGCCAAACACATCGAGGGCACCTGGCATCGCGTTCATCTCAAAGTGGATAAAGAACGTCAAGAGGACGAGATCAAGAAGTCGCGCGACTACACCGTACGCCGTCCTGGCTCGGTAGGCTATGAGGTCAAGGCCGGGGACAAGGAACAGCGAGTCTACATTCCCAGGGAAGTCTCCGACCATTTCCAGGAGGAGTTTAGTTGGAGCGAATGTTCCAACCACCTCGATCTGGTCAACCTCTCGGTGGTCGTGTTCGCCCAGCTCTTTGTACAGCCCCAGATAGTCCATACCTCGGGTGGGGGCGGTGGATCGACAAGCCAACTCCCGTGGCGCGACCGCGACGAGGACGACCTCGCTTTCGCCCGCCGCTCCTCGCAGTACGCCCGCGCTAAGCTCGGGTTTCAACCACGACACAAATTCAAACGATAATCCACATCTTATGGCAAAAGACAAAGTAATATTCAACGACCCCTTCGCCGACCACGAGCCAGCGTCTCCATGTCCCTCTCCCAAGGAGCCGATTCTTCCTTCCTTGAGCCAGTTGTCCACGACCAGTGACGCCATATCCATCAGCGAGGCAGCGGACAAAATCGCCGACACCTCCCAACGACTGGGCCGCGTGGTCACCGATTGCGCTCGCGTTGAGCGAACGTTCACGACCTACAAAGCCGGTTGCGACTCCCTTATCAGCGATCTCAACCGGCTGTCGTCCAACCTAAAGGAGGTGATGGAAGCCGCCCATCAACCAGTTTGGGCCGGACTGTCCGAGGAGACCCGCCAGGCCGTCAACGCCATCCCCGGCAACATCGCCAAGGCGGTCACCGACGAGATATGCCAGGCTCTCAGGACAAAAATCAGCCATGAGGTGAACGAGGGTTTCAAGCGATTGGAAAAGCGGCGAAAGGTCTGCGCTATGCCGTGGCCGGTCGCTGTTCCCGTTCTGAGCCTCCTGATAGCGCTGATCATGCTATCAATCCTGGTATACAAGGAGGCCGACCGCTACCACTTGATCGAAGTACTCTCCATCTACCAAACCATCATGGGATGGTTCGCGGCCATCATAATCCTCGTCGCCATCATCTACTGCATCTGGCTATCCTGCCGCTAGCGCGACACTTTTTTAAATAATGTTTGTTGTAGTGCGCAAAAATAGCTATATTTGCGCACCACAATAAACATTTTACTATGGGAAGGAAGACTTTTGGCAAGGTGATGCCTCGACCTTTGACTCAGGCACTGAGCTTGCTGGGGGAGCGGATTATGCTGGCGCGGAAGCGGCGCCGGCTGTCGATGCAGGATATAGCCGACCGGGCTTGCGTAACACGGTTCACGGTATCGAAGGTGGAGCATGGCGATCCCACGGTGGCCATGGGCATATACGCTCGCGTGCTCTACGCATTGAACCTTGAAAACGACCTTTCTCTCTTGGCCAAGGACGACCAACTGGGTCGTGACCTTCAGGATGCCGAATTAACAAAATGACAAGCCATGGAGACCATACATGTTTACGCCGATTTCGACTTTCTCCCCCAAAAAGAGGAGATTGGGGTACTGCACTGCGAGCATCTCAGAGGTCAAGATCATTTCTCTTTCGAGTACTCACGCTCGTGGCTAGCCCATAGGAGCGACATTATCCTCTGTGGGGATGTGATGAATGCGATCGGGCGCCAGTTTCCCCGCGGCAAAGACGGTGTGTTTGGATTTGTGCGGGATACCTTCCCCGACCGTTGGGGATGTATCCTGCTCGACCGGCGGGAACAACTTATGGCTCAAGCCGAAAATCGGCCAGCGCGAACCCTTACCCCATATAATTATCTGGTGGATATTGAGGATTTCACCCGCATGGGTGGCATAAGGTTTAAAAGGGGAAATGACACCGACTTTATCAATGCCGCCAACCAGTTTGCGGTGCCTCCTATAGAGAGCCTGGGGGCCCTGTGTGAGGCATGCCACGAGATAGAGAAAGCAGAAGAAAGCGGACAGCTCCCTGCCGAACGATGGCTTAATCAATTGGTCAATCCCGGCTCCTCTTTGGGGGGGGCGCGGCCTAAAGCCAATGTTTTGGACAAAAACGGACAACTCTATGTGGCAAAATTCCCGTCCAGGAAAGATATCGAGGATGCCGAATTATTGGAGCACTTCGCCCACCTGATGGCTCGGCATGCGGGCATCCAAACCGCCAATACCGCCACCATGCAAATAGGAAAAGGCAATCACCTGTTGCTCTCGGAGCGCTTTGACCGGCACCCCGACGGACGACGAGTCCACTTCGCGTCGGCCATGGCTCTGCTGGGGTTGAACGACGGAGACGGAGCCGGCACGGGCCATGGGTACCTGGATATTGTCGATTTCATCATCAAGGGATGCGCCGACGCGCAAATCAATCTCCGCGAGCTCTACCGACGGGTGGCGTTCAACATCCTTTTCGGCAACACCGATGACCATTTCCGCAATCACGGCTTTTTGCTTACTCCCAAAGGCTGGACCTTGGCGCCCGCTTACGACCTTAACCCATCGACCAACCACCATCAGTGTTTGCTGATCAACAATAACACCGCTTCTTCCAACATCCAAGCCCTCCTCGATGCCTGTGAGGATTATATGCTCGACCATAAGGAGGCCAACGAGATAATCGCCCAGGTGCGTGACAGCGTTCGCGACTGGGAAACCGTAGCCAATACCCATCATATCTCCCCTCGACTGTTGGCCAAATATTTCCTGCGATGGAGTCGGCAATCTTAACCTCTTGATTGTCCTTAATCGTATTCAATAAAAAGCCGTATTCAAATAAATCCGTGTTTAACACGCCCCATGGCCATGTTCTTGGTGTCAGATTAGTCAAAGACTTATTTGATATGGAGTGCTCGGATCGTTTCCGGGAATATGGTCCAATCTTTGGGTGTCACAAATATAAGACTTTTTATATATAAAAATTTTATATATGCGAAATTTTATATATCTTTGCGGTATCATATTATTTTCTGATCTATGGCAATTACCAACAAAGTAGGTCCGCCTGTTACGGGTGAAGATTTCTTCGGCCGAGCCGAAGAGCTGGCTCACGCCCATAAGTTTCTCGATACTAATCACTCTCTGGCTTTATCTGCACCAAGGAGGATTGGAAAATCATCTTTTGCCAAACGACTAATTGACGACAAGGCATCCATTGGATGGAATTGCGCCTATATCGACCTTGAGGGCGTGAGGACTCGAGACGAATTTTTACAAATACTAATTGACCAATTCGACAAGTCCGGCATATGGATGGAGGTGGCGCATGTAGCCGAAGGTCTTCTTACTAAGATTGTTGAAGGCATCAAGGGTATTGGTCCATTGAAAGTGGACTTTTCACGCCCCGAGACTTCTGAAAATCTTTATACCTCACTATCTGAGATAATCGACCACACCCAAGATACACTTGTGGTCATTGATGAGCTCACATTATTCCTCAGCATTCTTGACCGAGGTAGCACTTCCCATCGTGAGGCAGAATTCTTCTTAAACTGGTTTCGTAGCCTCAGGCAGGTATCCGGTAGTAAAATAAGATGGGTC
>CAZLSW010000124.1:0-6345 GCA_964562375.1 uncultured Muribaculaceae bacterium
TCACCGCATATTCTTTTAACCACTAAAAACACGAAGAACACTAATCTTTTTTGGGAAAAGAGGTCGCATGCTCCCAAAAACACTAAGCCATCCGGATGGTTTCGTGTTTTTGGCGAGTTTACGAGCCGATTTTTCTCCCAATACACTTCACCTTCGTGTTTTTAGTGTTCTTCGTGGTTCAATTTCCTTTCGAGTGAGGAGCTACCAATAACAAATTTAGGTGTTAATTAACGTTAATTTACTTAAATTGTGACAAATTGGGGACGTTTTTATTTGTGGAGTATGAAAAAATAGCTAATTTTGCGCAGATGATTGTTAAAGCTCTCTCTCAAAGGGAAGGAGAGTTACGGTAAAACAAAGATGCCAATTCAAGTAACGGCATAGATACACCAGTAACGCGCCAGCTGAACGTGGCGCATCCTCAACCTCGGAACGCTTTAACTGCCTATTTTGGTCAGGTAAATTGACATGTGGGTACACCTGTTGTTGCCGTGACACCTGAAATGGACATCATCGCTATGCTGTGCCCTCGGCACATGCGACAGCCACCAGCGGGTGGCCCCTGACAACGACTTCCAAACTTGAAGAGTTTAAGTATAAATAGTTGTTTTATAGATAATTGTGTATTTGTAATAATGGAGTTGTCGTGAGACAACTCCATTATTATTTTTGTCCGTAGTGGATGTAATCTTCCGGGTGAAAGCCTCCCTAGTTGGCGAGGTCAACCGCGTAGTAGGCTTTGCGGCCAGTGGGGTAGAGGCCCACGATAAACATAGCCTTGTCGGTGGCGTTCGACTTCATGATCGTCTTGTACACCTTCTCCACGTCGTCCTGCGAGTTGACGCGCACGTCGTTGATGGTGAGGATAATGAAACCGTCCTTCATGCCCGCGTCCTTGAATTTGCCGTCCTTCAGCCCGGTAACCTGCACGCCTGTGGTGAGCTCCAATTGCTCCTTGGTCTCGTCGGAAAGCGACTTGAAGGCACAACCAAGGGCGGTTAAATCGTCGGGACGGGTGATCGTGGTCGTGCCCGAGGAATTGCGCAGTGTCACCTTGGCCGAATGCTCCTTGTTGTCGCGGATATAGTCAACAGTGATGGTGTCGCCGGGACGCTTCTTGGCCACTGCCTCCTGGAGGTTGGCGGTGTTGCGCATCGGCTCCCCGTCGATAGCGATGATCACGTCGCCCTTCTTCAAGCCAGCCTCCATGGCGGCCGAGCGGTCCTCGACGTTGCCGATGTACAGGCCATAGTTGGTGGCGGTGATACCCTCCTCCTTGGCAAGTTTCTGGGTTAGCTCCCCGAAAGAGATACCCATCACGGCGCGTTGCACGGTGCCGTATTCCTTAAGGTCGGCAACCACCTTCTTGACGATGGACGTGGGGATGGCGAACGAGTAGCCCGCGTAGTTGCCCGTCTGGGAGTATATAGCCGTGTTGATGCCAATAAGCTCGCCGTTGAGCGTGACCAAGGCACCACCCGAGTTGCCGGGGTTCACAGCCGCGTCGGTTTGGATATAAGACTCGATGCCGTGGGAGGCGCTACCCGTCAGCGACGAGATGGAGCGGCCCTTGGCGCTCACGATACCAGCGGTAACGGTGGAGGTGAAGCCAAAGGGATTGCCCACGGCCAATACCCATTCGCCCACCTTTACGTCCTCGCTGTCGCCCATGGGGATTACGTGGAGGTCGTCGGCGTCAATCTTGATAAGGGCAACGTCGGTGGTAGGGTCGGCTCCCACGACCGTGGCGTTGAACGAGCGGTTGTCGTTGAGGGTAACCTCCAGCTCCTCGGCGCCGTCAATCACATGATTGTTGGTGACGATATAGCCGTCGGAGGAGAGAATCACCCCCGAGCCGAGGCCCGTTTGGCGTTGCTGGGGCTTCTCCTGTTGGCGAGGCGTTTGGCGGCGCAGCTGGGGTCCGAGAAAGAAATCAAAGAAGGGATCCGAGAACGGGTCGGTGTAGTAACCTTGCTGGCTCGGCCGGGTGGTGACGTAACTCTTGATCGACACCACCCCGTTGACCGTCGACTCGGCGGCCTTGGTGAAGTCGGTGGGAACCCCCGAGGCGCACGCCGTGACTACGAATGATAAGCCAATTGCTAATGTGGCGAAACGTGATACTTGATTCATAGCAATGTTAAAATGTTAAATCGCTAAATGTTAATTTTTAACTTTATGACGCGAAAATAATTCATAAATCCATACGTTCCCGATATTTAAACTACTTTAATACCTCCCCCCCGATTTGTAAACCTATTTTGCATTAAAATTCGCAAAAAACACTTTAGAATCCCCTCACCTATTGCTTTTTCGCCCCGAGTTGCCTATCTTTGTAACCATTAACCACTAACCATTAACCATTAACCATTAACCACTAACCATTAACCACTAACCATTAACCATGCGCCCTATATTATCCCTGCTCACGATTACCCTCTTGGCCCTGGCACTGGCATCCTGCCACTCCTCCAAGCGCACGGTCGACCCCTATGCCGACTATACGCCCGAGGCCACCACCGCCAAAGGCACTATCTCGGGCGCACAGCAAGCCGCTATCGTCAAGGAGGCCAAGCGCTGGCTCGGCACTAAATACCGCTACGGCGGACACTCCCGCAAGGACGGCACCGACTGCTCAGGAATGGTGATGGAGATATACAACCAAGTGTGCAACGTGAAGCTGCCACGCTCCAGCCGCGAGCAACAAGCCTACTGCAAGGGCATCAACCGCAAGGACCTGAAAGTGGGCGACCTCGTGTTCTTCTGCACCTCCAAGGACGCCAAGAAAGTGTCGCACGTGGGTATCTATGTTGGCAACGGCAAAATCATACACTCCTCGGCCTCCAAAGGCGTCGTCGAAAGTTCGATCGACGAGCCCTACTACATCCGCACCTACCACTCCTCGGGCCGCGTCCCCACCAAATAACCCTCCACAAGGGCATCCGCAGATTCCCATTTAGGGGACTGCCCTTGGAAGTCCATCACCAGTCCCCCCCATAAGCGTCCGCGTCAACCCCAGGGTCCGTCCATGGAAGTCCATCACTTTCTTTCCGCGGGCGTCCCCGCCCGCTCTCCCTGTTAGAGCCGGATGGGAATTTTACCTAAAATTACTATTCACGGTGCATTATCCCACATAAAAATTGAGATAATGCACGCTGAATGGTAAATTATTTGGTAATTAAACACGAAATTCCTACCTTTGTACATCCAAAAATTACGGTTATGAGTGATCTTATAGGCAGAGAGTTTGAACGGAAGGAGTTGCAGAAGTGTTTTGACTCCAACCGCTCTGAATTGGTGATAGTATATGGTCGACGTCGAGTAGGCAAGACTTTCTTGATCGAGGAAGTCTTTGGACATAAATATGCTTTCACTTATACCGGTGCACACGGTATGACCACGCGTCAGCAACTCGCAAACTTTGCCTATGCCTTGAAATCCCAGTCTGGCAAGAAAATCAAATCTTTCCGTAACTGGATTGACGCTTTCCGCGCACTGCAAGAGCATTTGGAGGACGTTCCCACCCCGGGCAAAAAGGTGGTTTTCATTGACGAAATGCCGTGGATGGACTCTGGCCGTTCCAACTTTGTCGTAGCTCTGGAAAATTTCTGGAACGGATGGGCCGCTCGGCGACGCGACATCTTGTTGATTGCTACTGGCTCGGCTACATCGTGGATGCGGGATAAACTGATAGCCAACAAAGGCGGCCTTCACGCTCGCATTACATGCCGTTTACACCTAATGCCATTCACGCTTCACGAAACCGAGTTATATTTGGAAAAGACCGGCTATCCTTGGGATCGCTATCATCTTCTGCAAGCATATATGCTTTTGGGAGGCGTCCCTTTCTACTACTCGTTACTCTCGCCCGAACTCAGTTTGGCACAAAACATTGACCTTCTCTTTTTCCGCGAGGGAGCCTCGTTGAGAGAAGAGTTTGAAGAACTGTATTCAGCCCTATTCTCAAATACGGCCCAATATATAAATATGGTTCACCTACTGAGCGAACACAAGGCTGGGCTGACCTCGAAACAGATAAGCCAGTCGCTTGGATATAAGGGCGGGAAGGTGACCACGGTTATAAAGAATCTGGAACGCAGCGATATTATCGAGCCTTGGGTTCAGTATGGGAATAAGCGCCGTGGCACAGTTTATCGACTCACCGACTTCTTCACCTTGTTCTATTATAAATTCGTGGCGACCAACCACTCAAAAGACGACAAGTGGTGGAGCAATCATCTTGACTCACGCGCTATCGCGGCCTGGATGGGCATAGCATTTGAACTCGTGTGCATGAAACATCATCGACAAATCAAAGATGCCTTGGGCATCTCCGGAATGTCAACCGAGACTGCCACTTGGCACGTATCGGCCAACGAAGACGAAGGGTTGCCAGGAGCCCAAGTGGATTTAATCATTGACCGAGCCGACCGCATTCTGCATCTGTGTGAGATGAAATTCAGCCAGGATAAGTTCCCGATCTCAAAAGACTATGAGATGCACTTGCGCGAAAGGATGGGATTGTTCAAGATGCTAACCAAGACAAAAAAGACTGTTGTTCACACGTTTGTGACTACTTACGGTGTGACCGACGGCAAACATAAAAGCATCGTTCACTCGGAGGTGACGATGGATGATCTGTTCAAAACTTAAACTTTTGTGAAGTTTGTACCCAAACTTCACGCAGGCTGTTTTTCGTAATCGCCTACCTATGGTTAGAGCCGGATGGGGATGTGGTGGGAGGCAAGGTAGCGTTTGAGGGACGGGATGGGGATTTCGCCGAAGTGGAAGATGGAGGCCGCGAGAGCGGCGTCGGCTTTGCCCTCGGTGAAAGCGTCGAGGAAATGCTCCATTGTGCCAGCGCCTCCCGAGGCGATCACGGGGATGTTGAGGGCGTCGTGAAGAGCGCGCAGAGGCTCGTTGGCAAAGCCCTGCTTCACGCCGTCGTGATCCATGGAGGTGAACAGAATCTCCCCAGCACCGCGTTCCTGTGCCTCGCGGGCCCATTCCACAAGTCGGCGGTTGGTGGGCACGCGCCCCCCGTTGAGATGGCATATCCACTCGTCACCCACACGTCGGGCGTCGATGGCTACCACGCACACCTGGTTGCCAAACCTCTGGGCTATCTCATCAATTAGTTGGGGACGGCGCAGGGCGGCCGAGTTGATCGAAACCTTGTCGGCTCCGGCGTTGAGCAATTTCTCCACATCCTCCACGGCGTTGATGCCCCCACCCACAGTGAAGGGGATGCTCACGCGCTCGGCCACGCGTCGCACCAGGTCGACAAACGTTTTGCGACCCTCATGGGAGGCGGTGATGTCGAGGTAGACCAGCTCGTCGGCCCCCTCGCGGGAGTAGCGTTCGCCCAGCTCCACAGGGTCGCCAGCGTGACGCAGGTTGACGAAATTGACGCCCTTGACGGTTTCGCCGTCCTTCACGTCGAGACAGGGGATGATACGTTTGCTCAGCATTGGAGATTGTGGTTTTCAAGTTGTTTCATCGTGATACGGCCCTCGTATATGGCCTTCCCCGCTATCACCTGTGGCACGCCTATCTGGTCGAGCGCCTCCACGTCGGCCATGGATCCCACGCCGCCGCTGGCGATAAGGCGCACGTCGGGAACCTCGGCGAGGATGCGCTTGTAGAGGTCGAGGGAGGGACCGGCGAGTGTGCCGTCAACCGAAATGTCGGTGGAGATTACCTGTCGCAATCCTTTCGCCAGCCATCGGGCGATGAAGGGGACGATCTCCTGGGTGGATTCCTCGAGCCAGCCTTGTGTGGCGATACGGCCCTCGCGAGCGTCAGCACCAAGGATCACCACATCGGGACCGTATTTGGCCACCCAACTTTCCACCACCTCAGGGGAATTCACGGCCACGCTACCGGCGGTGACCATCCGCGCTCCCGAATCGAGGGCAATGTGCAGGTCCTCATCGGTTTTGATACCGCCTCCGAAGTCGATAACCAATTGTGTGGCAGTGGCGATACGCTCGATTACGCGGTGGTTGATCACATGGGCCGCTTTGGCCCCGTCGAGGTCAACGAGGTGGAGGCGTCGGCAGCCCGCGTCGGCCAGGCGTCGGGCCATCTCCACGGGGTTGCCGTAGGTGGTGGCGCGGTCGTAGTCGCCCTGGCAAAGCCGCACGCATTTGCCGTCAATTATATCGATTGCAGGAATTATCTCAATCATATTTTTAGCATTTAGCCTCGATATCACATTATCTTATTGTCATTTGAAGTCGTAATAACGTAATAACGTAATAACGTAATAACGTAATAACGAAAACGCAAACAACTAACAACTAACAACTAACAACTAACAACTAACAACTAACAACTAACAAC
>CAZLSW010000125.1:0-5785 GCA_964562375.1 uncultured Muribaculaceae bacterium
TAAACCAACATCAGATATAACGTCTAACCGAGTCAACCTCTTTCAGGGAACGACAGGTGTTTTTCGTGAATATCCCAATTGGAGATTCTTCGAGCGATGTCTGGTACAATAGTAGTGCCAAGTTCGCCCTTAAAACATGGGGAGGTCAGCTATTCAAAGATTTAGCTACCTACTCTTCTGGTCAAAAGGGATGCTTGGATTCATCACAGGGCATCTATTGGGTGAAATTTACTGCTAATGGAAAAACCGACGATTATGGTAACAACAATGATGGTGTTACCCTTTACCGTTACGATTCGAACCAATCTACCGACCCTGATGACAAGAATAACTGGAACCGCCTTTGGCTTTCCGATTCTTATATCGGGAGTTATTATCTCCGAAAAAAATGGGGAACCTATGGCCCTGGGCCCAACGACTCCGATACATCTAGCGGCGATCAAGGTTTTGAATTCGATTACCAGCAAGACCCTGGTTTCCATATTGTAGGCACTGACAAGAGTCAAACTTATAATTGGGGTACAGTAATTAGCACCTCTAGCGGCACCAACGGTGTTTGGGAAAAGACATTGACTTTAACAGCCAATAATATTAGCGACGGTAAATTTTATTTCCGTCCCGTAATAGGCACGCAGGAATTTGGACCAACCACTTCGACAAGTGACGTTGACGCAACGAGTGGAGCATATATCGGTGTCAATACTGGTAAGTCATATTATGCTGCTGCTTCAGCTGGTCAAACAGCTACTATTAAAGTTGATATGAAAAACTCAACTGTAACTTGCACTATCTCGGGCAGTGGTTCTGGTGGCGACACAGATTACACTTATACTGGCGACATCTGGCTGCGCTATGAGATTGGCAATTGGGACGAAGATGGCTATGATGGCCACTGGACCTCTGAGGATAATCTTAAGTTTACTCAGACCGCTACTAATATTTGGTGGTTGACGCTTAGCTCGCCGCTCCCCGCTTCTACGACTAAATTTAAGATTTACAATTCCAACACGGGTACTGAGGACAAGGACGCCTATCTTGGCAACGAGGCTTCGGGCATCTCTCCCGACACCCGCTATCAGATTTGGGCTCGCGACAAGTCGGCCAACATGTCCCCTGCGGCTCAGATCAAGGCTATCAAGGTAGAGTATGACACCGAGGATGGCCAGTGGTATATGACATACTACTCCGATCAAGTTGCCTCTAACGTTATCCAATACGTGCGCGTGGTAGAGAAGTCGTCGGGTAGCTATATTACCTTGAAGTCGGCAAATGGCGTGACTTGGACTGGCTCGGGCACAATCAACTCGATCGTTTCCTCACCCAGCAGCAGTGACTACGACAGCTATCGCTACTATATCAGCACATCGACCAACGGCTCCACTTGGACTTCTTGGGTGCCCTCATCGGCTACCGACACCAATTATTGGATGTCGCCCAACTCCACCAAGACCTTGACGCAGAACACCAACTCCTACTATCTCTGCTTCAAGACCGGTGCCACAACATCGAACGACGAGGCTGACGTAACCGTCACCGTAACCTTGAACGACGAGAAGACCGCCGCGGCCTCGATGAAATATATTGTGGGCGCATCGGCCATGGGCGTGAACATGCCTCTGAAAGAGAGCGACTTCTTCGAAGCTGATGGTGTAACCCCGAAACCTCACTACTTCTTCGTGGGCGTGCGCACCGCAGGTTGGCGTCTCCTCCCCGAATGGGAGATGACTAAGAACTCCACTGGTGTTTATCAGCTCACCCAACGCTTGATGTACAACGGCCACTTCGGTATCGCCCGCGTCGACACCTACCAAGAGTACATCATGCACCAATACACCGAATTCTACTCCAAGGGTGGCGGCGTGCTGAAGTCAGGCACAACCAGCTTGACCCTCGACAAATATGATAGCTCAGCAAATATCACCGGGTGTGTAACCGACAAGAGCACCACCCGCACCAACACCGCATTCTGGAGCTTGAGCCGAGGTTTGAGTAAGACAAACGTTTGGTGGGATCCTGCCGAGAACAGCGCTGCTGCTTACGAGGAGTCGATGCCCTGCTACGTTACGAGCATGACCTTCGACCCCAATTCCAAGGTGATCTCAGTTAATTCCACCACCGACCAAACCGAAATCGGTTCTCACCTTTCGTTCACGTTCGTAGGCTCGAATATCCGCTACGACAACGACGGCGATTACACCATCAAGGGTAAAGGCTGGTACACCAACGCCAGTGGCGACGGCTACGGCTGGGGCGACGGTTGGTATTCTTGGGATACCAACGGTAAGCCTTATATCGACGGCTATGGCAAGCCTCTCTACCTTACCGCCTTCAATGAGGAGTGGATTTCGGAGCATCCCGCTTACTTCTACGACGAGTCGAAGGACTTCTACTATTCCTCTGACAACCTGACTTTCGTGCACTACACCGATCTCGAGGATTACGAGAACGACCCCTATATCAATGTGTACAAGGCTCACCCCGCAGGCATCTCTGGCGCAAGCAGCACCATCCCTGCCAAGATTACAACTTCGGGCTGGAACTACCAGGAGGTGTTCAAGAACTTCGGTGGCGCATCTGAGACCAGCTATGAGCGCAGCGACTGGCAATGCTTCGTAGTGAAAGACGTGTGGTTGCATGGCGACTTTAAGGTATGGACCGGTTGGGGCGGCGCATCGTCGCTCAACGAGGGCAACCAAGATAAGGATCAGGCTCGTTGGTTCACCCAGAATGGTGGTCACAATGGTGATAAGACCAAGTATGGTGTAACGAGCTACGACCTCTCGATGGGAACAACTCAGGTATACGGCACCAAGCGCGACAAATACGCCGCCGACTTCCGTATCGTTGAGACCGCTACCGACGACGCCAACCCGCAAGCCGCAAGCGACATGCAGTTCTACAAGCGCGCTATCTTGTGGTACAACCCCAATGTGGGCTTCAACGGCTCCGTACTCCAATTCGTTAAAGAGGTTGACGGTCCGCAGATTCAGGCCCAGCGTCTTAGCGGCGTGAAGAATCGCCTGCAATATCGCTGGCGTATCGACGCATCCACTACCTCTACCGCTATCCAGAGCGTGAAGATCACCCGCTACAAGATGCAGAGCGATGGCACGTTCAAGGCTGAATACACCACCGAGGTTGTTTCCAGCTCGGAAAACAAGACCAACCTCAACTATAGCGCTGCTTTCGCTGCCAACAAGAGCGACTTCGCTACCGACGGCACCGTCTGCGAGCAAGGCGTTTACTACTATGAGGTGAGCGTGCTCTATGTGGGCGCAACCACCCCCAAGACCGCTACCTCCAACCGTATCATCATCACCTACGCCGGCACTCCCGTTACCTTGACTGCCGCTCAGCTTAAGGACTCCTCCTCCAAGCTCCGCCTTGGCGTTACCGTTTCGGTGGCTCCTAAGAGCGACGTGCTCAAGCAAGATTACGAGTATCAAAGTGGCGAATTGATTGGTACTACCTCTACCATCGCCAACCAGGTGAAGGGCTACTATCTCGTGGCTGAGAGCGCTCTCGCCCAAGAGGCCGCTATCGCCGACCAAGATCACACTTGGCTGGTTGCTCCCGCCGGTGGCATCGACACCTACGCTTACGTTGACCCCGCAGCCTCGACCACCGAGACCGTGAAGATTGCCGCCGGCAAGTATTACATGCACGTTGCCTACTCGGGCAATGAGAGCGGTTTCACCGTTGACCTCACCCGCGCTGCCGCCAACAAGGGCGTTTACAATGCCGCTTCGCTGAGCGACTACCAGTTCTCGGCTTACCTCGTCCTCGACGACAATGACACTAACGGCTGGAAGGCCCTCGCTCTTGGCCAGGCTACCGCATCTACTGATGTTGAGCTGCCCGCGCCCGCGATCAGCCACTCGGGGTTGGAGATCAAGAAGAATACCGACCGCACCAACTCCGACTTCCCCAGCAACGAGAAGGAGATGCCGCTTGGCGCCCTGGGCTATGACGGCAGCAAAGAGATGCCCGTCAAGTACAAGGACGTGAACGAGATCGTGCTCCCCGTTGAGCTTACCGACGACAACCTGTCGGACGAGATCTTCAACGACGGTTTCAAGGTTAACTACATCGTTACCGTTTACGACAAGACTTCGGGCGACGTGCTTGCCACCAAGACCATCAGCTCCGCTGAGTCGAAGTTTGGCGTGGTCAACATCAACGGCGACCTGCGCTACGTGCCTGTTGACGCTACCAAGCTGACCGCCAATAAGGTAGGCGCTCAGAAGAATATCTACTACAGCCTGCCGGGCGACTACCAGGTTGACGTGGCCATCGAGGCCGTCGACGCCGCTGCCGAGGTAAGCTCGAGCAAGTCGGCGAACAGCGACAAGGTGACCGTCACCAAGCTGTCGACAGGCTCGCCCGCCGGCTTCAGCGCCACCGTCTCGGGTTCGCCCTACTTCGACGCTCCCGTATTGAGCTGGGATTGGAGCCAGGAGTACATGCTGCGTCACGGCGCTGTGAAGTTCTCCACCTCTTCCACCACCGAGACCGAGGATATCATCTCGCATGTGGCCAACAAGAACTTGAACCTCTACCTCGGCCAGTCGGTTGCCGGCTGCGAGACCTCGCTTGACGGCGGCTGGACCCAAGGCCACGGCGCCAACGGCGGTAGCTACGTTCCCGAGGCTGGCTTCTACGACCAGGGCGACGGCTATACCTATGCTGGCTTGTCGGGCTACGTTGAGTACACCGGCACTTACAGCGACTCCAACAACTGGGCACAGCTGGCCGCAACGTCAGCCCTGAACGGCAATTACCTGCCTCTGCAAGTGATTCCTTTGGCACTGGGTACCCCTGTTGAAGCTGGCAAGGATGTTCCCGCTATCGACAACAATGGCTACATCACCGTGGGCGGTGGCACATGGGTATGGTATGTGCCTGTATACACCATCTCGGATGAATCAGGCCGTACGATGGGCTTCGACCTCGATTCCAAATTGGTAATCTCCGATGGATACGACGGCGGCTTGGACGTTGTGATCGCTCCCAAGGCTGTGACCACCTACTCGGTAATCCCCTTCGGCGTGGCCACCTCGTCGATTGGCACTGGCGGCATGGGCGAGATGACCGGCATCGAGAGCGTAGGCTACGAGGCTCCCGCCGCCGCTGAGGCTGTTTACTACAACCTGCAGGGCGTGCGCATCGAGAACCCGGCCAAGGGCCAGATCTACCTGCGCGTCGTGGGCAACACCGCCACCAAGGTACTGTACTAGGTAGGTAATTAGGTAATTAGTGACTAGTGAGTAGGTAATTACCTAAACCCTGAATATTAGCCCCGCTTGGCAACCGCTAAGCGGGGCTTTTTAGCCACGGAATTTCACTAATCTCCACGAATGGAATCTTGACCACGAAAGGACACGAAAGGACACAAAAACTCTGCGAAAGACCGCGCTAGACTGCGCTAGACTGCGTGCAAAAAATCCCTGCGGGAAAAATCTCCCGAAGAAAAGGTAAGAAATGAAAGAAAAGAAAAGTCTGCGATAGTCTGCGAAAGACTGCGTGCAAAGAAATCCCGCGGGGAGAAATCTCACGAAGGAAAGGTAAGAAATGAAAGAAAAGGAAGAAAAAGACTGCGAAAGACTGCGTGCAAAAATAAAAATCCCTGCGGGAAAAATCTCCCGAAGAAAGGTGAAGAAAAAAAAGCGTGATGATGGCCGTCCAAGGCCGGCCCCCCTAGGGCTGCGCGGACGTCTATGCGCAGGCGGGGGCACTACTCGCTACTCACTAATTACCTAATTACCTAAGAGGATTGTTTGCCGGC
>CAZLSW010000126.1:0-5771 GCA_964562375.1 uncultured Muribaculaceae bacterium
CCCCACATTATCAAATAATTATGCCACTTTTTTATCCCGAACTGGGGTAATTTAAAGCAGCACGGATATAGTCCATATAAACGAAGACTGTCTCTTTCTTCATTTTAGTTCCTTTTCTGCGCATGTTTTCCCTAGTCAGAAGTCTTTCCAAAAAACCTAATATATATTCTTTATCGACATCGGCTAATACCGTGCCATTATCATATTCTTTTATTTCGTTGATTACTCGTTTCACCCATGAATCATCCCCACCGCGTTTTGTTATTGTTTGATGATATATTTCTAACCATTCAACAAATGGCATCTTTGCCTTATGTGACTTGTCTGTGATTCCTGCTATTTTATTTGTAAGATCGTAAATCATTTCGCTCTTTATTGCATTAGCCTGAGCAAGAGTATTTGAATTAGCGATCTTTGTAGAGGCATCTGTTCCCGGTAGCAGATATAATTTTAGAAATTTATAGGTGCGTTGACCTTTAAAATATATATCCAAATACAATGACCTACGGCCATCACTCAACATTTGCTCACGGAGACGCACGGGTTCTTTTGCCGAAATTTGTTTTTTTGGTCTTCCCATATTTTTATTTTTTAGTCAAATAATCTATCAATAAGGTAGACATCGTGTTTTTTCTTTGAGTCCACGATTTTTCCATAGATCTGAGTTGTCTCAACGTCCGAATGACCTAAAAGCTCACTCGTTGTATATAAATCGGATCCTGTTGTCAAAGTCATTGTCGCAAAAGTGTGTCTCCCTACGTGCATCGTTATTTTTTTATTTATTTGAGCTAATTTAGCCCAACGAGCTAAATGTGCCCCAACAATATGTAGATCTGGGATATTGAAGATATTATCATTTAAGCAATCTGGTTTTGAGGGCAAGAACATCTGAGCGGTCTGACTTAATGGCAAATATAGAACTTTACCGGTTTTCTTTTGAGTCAATTCTAAATGAACTTTACCATTATCATCAATAATGTCTTTCCACTTCAGTTGCCGAAGATCACTTACTCTCAATCCAGAAAAACAAACAAATAGAAATGGCTTTGTGACATCTTCTCTTTTATATGGAGTAGCAATCAATCTGCCAACTTCGTCTATCGTCAAATAATCACGCATCGTTTGTGTCCCCTGTATTGAACTCCAATCGTATGCCATAGCTGGATTCTGACTAATTATTTCTTGTTCTACGGCATAGTTCAAAGCAGTTCTAATCACCCCCGCATACCTTGAAATCGTCCTCCTTGCCAAAGGCTCTTTCGTTCTTCTGTTTTTTTGCTTACCTAAGAATTCTACAAAGTTTTCTATAAATTCTCTGTCTACCTCAAAAACCTTTATTTTGGGATTATATTTATTCAAATTTACAACTGCTGCATGAACGGAGTCAACGATACTATCTCGACCCTGTTTTACTCGATTACTAGCGTATTCATTCAGCAAATCGATCAATGTCATCTTTGCTTTCTCATTCAACGCTAACAGCGGTTTTTTATTGGCAAGATCTATAATTCGTTGTGCTTTTATTGCATTAGCGGCCTTTAGTGTATGTTCGTTCATAGCTCTTGCTTCAGGAGACACCTCAGGGACAAGAGCTAATTTGAGGAACTCATAACTTCGCTTTCCATTAGTATATATATCCAGGTAAATTGACTTACCGCCACTTTTTAATTCTTTGAAACGGATACGTACAGGTACCGATTCGGTCTTCTTTGTTCTTGCCATAGAGGAGAGGTTTAAAGATCACACTGCAAAGATAATAAAAAATCCCCATATTGACTAACATTTGAGTAACATAAATTCGCCGATATTCTTAATTCAGGAGATATGGTGCTAATTCACCCCGTAGGCTATTTAGCCATATAAGGCTATATATCAGCATTATATTTTTCATTAGTTATCATTTGCCGTCAAACAACTGCCTGTATCCACAGTTTCCGCCACACCTATGCCACTCTGCAAATCGAAGGAGGCACCGACATCTACACCGTCTCCCGGATGCTCGGCCACACCAACGTGCGCACCACCGCCATCTACGCCAAGCTCACCGACCCCAAGAAACGCCAAGCCACCCAAGCCATCCGCCTCAACCTCCCCGATAAATTTACGGATGAAAAAGCATGATTCTTGAAAAAAATGTCGGGGAATGGCGAGAACGCCCGACAGCATGTTTACCGGCTTAGATTGGCCTAAGCAGAAAGTGGGTGGTTGCTCGCCTCCAATCCCACTCGGAACATCCGTTGCCACAAAAATACAAAATTAGATTTAATCCTCTTGAATTTCAATGTGGATTATAGCTTTGATTAAGGAAACTGGCATCCATGGGATTCCTCTTTTACAACTTATCCAAAAAGGATTGTTATCAGATGCAGCTGTGCAATAAAATCCAACCAGTCACTATTGAATCCTTTATGAAGCTCTTATGATAAGTCTATGATTCGTCTATGGAAGCCGTCATAAGGCTTTCAGCATAGCGAAAACTTCATTTTATAATCAATTGAGTGCCAAGGACATAAAACCTTGGCACTAACTATTTTCTATGAGCGTTATATGGGTGTTGTATGATTTTGTAGGCATATAAAACCAAATTAGACTTTTGTGTTGCCTTCTGTGAAAGGAAGGTGACCGAAGCGATATTGCGACGGCCAATTTCAAACGACAAATTACCATGTTTGAAACTCCCGTTACCTACGACACGTTGCCCCAGGCCGTGACGTACCTTATCCAAGAAATGGAGCGCCTTCACAAGCGAATTGACCAAATCACCGCGCCCGCTCCAGAAAAAGAAGACAGATGGATGACGCTCGCCGAGTTGTGCGACTACCTGCCGCAGCATCCATCTCAACAAACCGTTTACGGTTGGACTTCAACCAACCAAATTCCATTCCACAAGCGCGGCAAGAATGTGCTGTTCCTGGTTTCCGAAATCGACAAGTGGCTCCTCGACGGCGCAGTCAAGAGCCATGGCCAACTCGCAGAGGAAGCCCTCGCCTTCATCGCCAACAAAAAGAAAGGAGCGCGCGCATGATAGCTGAGATGGCTATGAATGGGTTGCGGCGCGACGCGGCGCAGCTCGAGGGGTTCCCTCTCGAGGTGTTCCCGCAAAAGGTGCAGTCAATCGTTCTCGACTGGCTCGCGCAAGATGATTATCGGCCTGAGTTCGCGGCGTCGGCGATGTTGTCGGCGGCATCGACGGCCATCGGCAACACCTACCACATCCATGTGCGTGGCGGGTGGATCAACAATCCTTCGCTGTTTGTGCTGTTGGTGGGACCACCGAGCCTCGGCAAAACTCCTCCATTGCAAGCGGCGTTCGCTCCAATCCAACGTCTTGACATCGAGAGCATCGCCCGATACTGCAAGGCCAAGGACGACAACGTTGAGCCTAAGCCAAAACTCGCTCAGGTGATTCTCGACGACTTCACGCCCGAGACGATGATCAAGGTTCACAGCGACAACCCAAAAGGCGTTGTGGTCAAGGTTGACGAGTTTATGGGCATGATCAACACGGTAAACCGCTACAACTCGAGCAATCTTATCGAATTGTTGCTCAGCGCATTTAGCGGTTCGCCATTGAAGAAGGTACGGGTGAGCGACGACAAACCTTGTTATGTGACCAAACCATGCGTCAACCTTATCGGCACGATTCAGACGAGCCGTGTGCCCGAACTTTTAGGCAAGGGGTTAGACAACAACGGCTTCTTGGCGCGCGTGTTGTTCGTCTACCCCAAGAATCGCCGAGTGGCCTTGTGGTCGCTCGATGAGGTGGCACGACCCGAGACATCCTCAGCCGCGGAGCGATGGGAAACAATCGTGAGGAAACTTTTGGAGGAGGGCTACGACCAAGACTCCACACCCACCGTGTTGAGATTCTCCACCGAGGCTCGTCACCGCTTCTACACCTGGCATAACGATTTGGTTACCAAGCTTAACGAGAATCCCGACAAGGAGGACTATCGTATGCCAAAGCGGTTCCAAATCACCGCCCACCTGGCGTTGACGATGCAGCTGCTTCGTTGGGCTTGCGCGGAATCCCACAAGGAGCACATCGACCTGCAATCGGTCGAGGCGGCCATCGCCCTCAACGAGTATTATGAAGACTGCTACTCACGACTAATGGACGACCTTGGGATCAACACGGACGTACCCCTATCGAGAGACGAAAGGCTACTCAGCGAGCTGCCCAAGGAGTTCACCACGGCTCAAGCTATCGAGGTGGGCAAGAGGTTGTTCAAACTTCAAGAAGACACAGTGAAGAAACTAGTTCGCCGTCTCTTCGATGATGGTCGCTTGACCTCGCCGAAAAAGGGGCATTACATACAATCCCATTCATCCTCTTCCTCCTCTTTATCCCCTTCTTCCCCTTCCGAGAAACGAAATGACGATGGACAAGTAACCGTGGGAAGTCATGAGTGATTACCGATTCCACCTTCAGAAGTATCGTCCGGGCAGCAAGATTGCTTGTCCCAGATGTGGTCGTCACCGGTGCTTTACGCGCTATGTCGACGAAGATGGCTTGGTAGAGTTTCCGAGTCATGTAGGGCGATGTGACCACCAAAACTCTTGCGGATATCATTTCTCGCCCCGTGAATACTTCGCCCAGACTCCTGTGGAGAAGACTAAAGGCGAGGCACCGGTCATTAAGCCAGTTGCCACTCCCAAGGCCACTTTGCCGACGGTGATGGAAACCACATTGATGGAGAGGTCGTTGACCGCATATCACCTTAACCCGCTGTTCAGATTCTTCTGCACGGTGATGGGCAAGGATGAGGCCAAACGGATGTTTCTATTATACAATGTGGGAACATCGAAAGCTTGGGGTGGTTCGACTGTGTTTTGGCAGGTTGACCTTAAAGGTCGTGTTCGTGCGGGCAAAGTGATGGGTTATGACCCCACGACCGGGCATCGCGTCAAGGAGCCGCAGCCGAAGGTGGCGTGGGTGCATTCGCTGCTGAAAATCCCTCTCAACTTGAAGCAGTGTCTCTTTGGCGAGCATCTTCTGCGGGATTCCGGCGCACAACAAGTGGTCATCGTCGAGAGCGAGAAGTCGGCGTTGATTGGAGCATGGAAGATGCCCGAATATGTGTGGCTCGCCACCGGGGGTATCCACATGTTGAAACCCAGCGAGGCGTTGCGCGGGCGTGACGTTATCCTCATCCCCGACCTCGGAGCCGAGGAGACATGGCGAGCGAAGATGCCAGCATTCAAGTCAGTCTGCCGCTCGGTAACACGTTCCAATCATCTCACCTCGATAGCCACCGACGAACAACGACAACGAGGTCTCGACATCGCCGACTTCATCCTTATGACACCCACTGTAGAGATGGTCGTCGAGCAAATGAAGCAGTTGCATCCCGAGCTCGACGATTTCATCCGCTCTATGCAGCTTACCGCATTATCCACCGAAGAGGGCGTGCCCGACTGGGCGCAGAAACGTCTTGTACTGAAAAAAGAATCAGAGACCAATCAACAAATCTATTAACCCGAGGATTGGGGCGAAAAGGAACAAGAAATTTGAGTCCCGGTTACACAACTCTTTCATCCTTTCTCCCTTTCCTCCTTTAACAATCCAAAATCATGAAATCATCAATCAAGAACAACGAATCTTCCCTGCCGCAAGGCGCGAAAGCCATCGAGGCGTTCCGAGCAGTGCAACATCCTCGAAGTCGCAACGCGACGATGGTGGTAATAACCGCGGGTGACCGCAGGGAACCCGTGGATTCCACAAGTCACTCTCCTCTCTTTCAAGAGGCGAATCTATTCGAGATTTTGCC
>CAZLSW010000127.1:0-5729 GCA_964562375.1 uncultured Muribaculaceae bacterium
GGCTAGGGATTTTTTTAGTTACGCACAAGACGTCATATTTCGGATGGTTACTTTCTTTGGAGGGAGGCTTCGGCGCTCTTATGTGGTCGTCTGCGTGATTTTTTTCAGGTCACGGGTATAAGGAAGCCCCGCCGAGGGATAGGTTCGACGGGGCTTTTCTCGGGGATGAGATTGGCGATATACTTTTACTTATATCATCAAATACTTGGTGATGGCCTCGGTGCTGCGACTGCCTCGCGGTAGCCCGCGTTCCGACCCTCTGGCGTCACCCCGATTCAAGAATCGGTCCCGAGCGTGTGCCAGCGGGTGAGGGTCATCTAAGTCGATCGCCAATCGGGATAGGCTTTCGGTAAGTTTTAACCCTTAATAAAGGATCTTCGCGGTGTCGTTGCCTTGGACGCGGATGTAGAGCTGGCCCTTGACGGGACGGTCGACACGCACTCCCTGGAGGTTGTAGTAAACCGCGTCGGCGCTCTGAGCGTCGTAGCCTACGTTAGCGATACCGGTGGAGCCGGAGCTGCTCTGGTCGGAGAAGCCAGCCGAGGTGGCGTTGATACCCACGGGAACCACGGTGTAGGTGGCGTCGGCCTTGGGAGCGTTGGCGGCAGCCTTCATGTGGCTGATGTCGGTGGGAGCCGAGTAGGTGAAGGTGATACCCTCGCTGCTCTTCAGGATGGGCACGTAGAACATCCACACGCCTGCGCCAGCCGAGATACCGGTCGAGGTGACAAGCTCGGTGGAAGGCTCGCACAGAGGCACGATCTGCAGAGGCACGGTCGAGCCTTGGGTCAGCTTATAAGCCCAGTTGTTGTCCTCGGTCCAGGTACCGTTGTACTGGCTGTAGCCGCTCAGGTAGAGACCCGAGTACTGGCTGGCGGGATACATGCCCTCCCATACTACGCAGCCACCGTTGGAGCCGCGGCCTTCGTCGGCGTAGCCGGGGAACGCGTCCTCTACCTTGTGACCGATGTACATGTTGAGGTCGGAGTTGTTAACGCCGTTGATCACGTTGGTCGTCGGGATGGTGTAAGGCACTACGCCGTGACGCAGGTAGAAGGGATCGCCCTCGTAAGGCTTGATCAAGTTCTCGGTGTACTTGGCGCTGGCGGGGTTGGCACGGAACTGGAGGCCCGAAGCCGCGGTGGGAGCGGTGAGCTCAGCGCCTGACTGTACGCCCGTGGTGTTGGTAAGCAGCGACGAGTCGTAGCCACCGATAAGGTCGGTACATACCATCTGCACGTCGAAGGTGTAGCCCTTAGGCATATCGTAGTACTTGCTGGCGGTAGCCGTGCCGTTGGCGTCGTTGATGGTCTTGGCGTCGCCCGACTCAGCGGGGATCATGGCCACGGTGCCGGCGGTTGCCACGGTGAGGGCGCCAGATGCGCGCTCGTCGGAGGTCAACTCGCGGGCGGCGTTGAATGTGCCAAGAGCAGCGTCGACGTTGGAGTTGCGCAGGGTGACGATGTACTTCACGTTGAAGCCGTCGTTGAACACTTTGTCGGAGAGGTACTCGTTCTCCAGCTCGACCACAGCCTTCATCTCGTTGGCCTTGGAGTAGCGGATGGGAGCCTCAGCCTCGGTGCCGGCCACGTTCATCGAGCCGATAGGCATCAGGGTAGCGTCAACGTCGGTGGTGACGGTGATGGTGTTGTTAGCGGCGATCTGGAGATCGGCGGGAGTGATCGACGGGGTGGGCAGGGTTACGTTGGTGGAGGCCGATGTGCCTTGGAACATCATCTGGTCCCAACCCGTTTCGTCGCCGTTGTTGCATACGAGGTAAGCCGAGAATCCGTAGCCCTCAGCCGAGCGACCGGTTTCGGTCACGCCCACGTTAGCGGGAACGTGGGGCAGCTCGATGGTGATGCCCGACTGGTTGGAGGTCTTCGACTGGGCCTTTGCGGCGGCGTCCGATACGAAGTCGACAGCCTTGTAGTAGGTGCCCTTGGTGATCTTCAGCGTGGTCTTGGCGCTTGCCGATGCGTAAGCGTGGGTGTCGATGGTCGACTCAGCGAGCGTCCAGCCGTTAGCCTTGGCGGCGGCGGTGGCGGCGTCGTTGTCAGCCGTGATGATATACTGAGCGGCGCAGTCGGCCACGGTCTTGGTCGCGCCGCCTGAGGTGAAGGTGGTCTCAAGCTTGGAGCTTACAGTCTTGATCTCAAGGGCGATACCCAGGCGGAGCTTGCCATCGGCGTCCTCAAGCTGGTCGGCGGTGAGGGAGATGGGCGCGCCCACCTTCACGATAATCACGCGGTTGGACTCAGCCGTCTTGGTAACCACGATAGGAGAGGAATCGCCCTCGCCAGTGGTGTACTCGTAAACCAGGGTGATGATATACTTGTACACGCCCGACTCTACCTCATTGGCGTCGTCGATATTGGCGGTAAATGATGCGCGGGTGGTAGCGGCCTGATTTACATAGGAAGTCTGGGGGATGGCGTCGCCGTCAGCTACCCATGCCGAGCCGTTCCATTTGTAGCGCTGAACCGAGGCCGACTTGATAGTGGCCTTGTCGGCGTTGGTTTGCTCAATCATCCACTTGTACTGCAGTTTGGAGGGGTCGCCGCTCTTGCGCTGGCACTGGATTTGCGGGCCAAGGTTCTCGGTGATGAACTGTACAACCGACTTGTTGAAGCCCTCGGTGGGGTTGTACCACAAAAGCACGCGCTTGAAGTAGAGGCGCTCGGTGGCTTCGGTGCTCGAGTTCTTGTTAACCTTGAAGTCGGCCGCGTTCACGTCGCGCTTGGTGCCGAACACGGGCACAGTGTTGCCGCTCATCGTGGGATCCTCGCCCCATACGGGCTTCTCGGTCTTCTCGATGTTGTGGCCTCCGTTCTCTACGCCCCAGCGAGCCTGTGCGTTGCCGTTGCCGGCGTTCTCATATTTCTTGGGGGTACCGCTCCAGCCCGTCCAGATCTTGAACGCGCCGTCGAGCCATACGTCCTTCACTACGAAGCACTTCCAATCGCTGGCGGTATAACTGTCGTCCGAGCCGCCGTAGAGGGTGAAGTCCTCGTTGTAGTTGAAACCGGTGGATTTAATGGTCACGCCGTCACCGATTTTGTTGTTGGAGCCGTCGCTGCCCATTTCCGAGGAGTAGGGGTGAGCCTTGTAGAGGTTCAAGTAAGCGTCGCTGGTGACGTCCTCGAGCTGCGAGTACTCAACGAAGGTCAAGTTCTCCGACGAGTAGTAGAAGTTCTTGTCGGCGTCGTAGAAGTATACGGGGTGCTTGGTGAGCCACTCCTGGTCGTAGGCGGTGGTGTACAGAGGCTGCTTGGCGCCGTCGATGTATGGTGCGCCGTTGGCGTCCCACTGGAACCAAGCGTCGCCCCAGCCCTGACCACTCACGTGGTTCCACCAGCCTTTACCCTTCAAGGCGTAAGTGTCGTCATTCTCAAAGAGGATGTCCGAGCCTACGAAAGTAAAGGTCAAGTGGGGAGCCACCTGCGAGGGATCAGCCTCAACATCGGCAGTGATTTTGGTCACATTGCCGCTGCCGTCAACGGTAACAGTCAAAGAGTTGAGGTAGGAAGCGCAAGCCGTCTGGTGGGCCCAGTCATCAAACTTGTTGATGTAGGTCGATTGAGCCTCTACGTATACGTTCCAAGCCCAGTAGCAAGCGTCATCAATCGAGTGTACGCATGAGCCGTTATCAGTCTGGGCCGAAGCCGACTTGGAAGACCATGACGACAAGCTTGTGGTGGAGTTGTTAAGCCACTTGCCACCATCGTAATAATAGGTATACTTGTGGTTCTTGTAGTCGTCGAAATTGTCGACCTTGGCGATACCGAACAGGCCGGGGTACATCAAGCGGCCAGCCAAGCGGTAGGAGCCGTCCGATTGCTTGGTCAACTCCCATTCCGGGAGCAAGCGCCAACCAGCCGTGCGGGTACCCACGTAGAAGTAGTGAGCCACAGGGTTGCCGTCAGCGTCCACGAAGTCGGCCTTCTTCAGCGGCATATTGGTGTCATCCACCACCATCGACGAGCTCGAAATCGTCATCGTCATATTCTTCAGGTCGACCGTGATGGAAACGTTGGTCAAGCCACCCGAAGTGGTGTTGTTTTGCTTATTGGTATCGTCAACGATAGTGTAGGTGTTGCCCACGTATACAGTGCCACCAGCCGAACCGTTAATGTATACGGTGTAGTTGTCCCAATCGCTTTCGGCGTTGCTGTAAGCGAGCTTAAATTCAGCATTCTCATCGATGGTGATATTGTTGATCACATATACGCCATCGCCCTGGTTAGAGAACTGATAGTTGTCCTCAGCGGCCCAGTTGCTGCTCCACGACCCGCGCAACCACATGCAATCAGGATAAGTGGAAGAACCACCACCGGAAGCCGTGGCGGTAACCTTGGAATTGAGCATATCGATAGTTACCGTAACGGTTTGGCCAGCGGTTGCGTCTACATAGAAGGCATGGCTATAGTCAAAACCGAGCCAAGCTCCAGAAGAGGCGTCTTGGTTGCTCGATGAATATGTACCAAAAGATTTGTTACCGATTTGCGGCCAGAAGTAGAACTTGCCATTGGTCAGGTCGCCCGATTCTACGGTTCTTGTGCCTACCCAAACACCATTAGAGTTGGAAGTCTGAGTAAATGACTTGGTACCTTGGCTGTTGCCATGATCGTCTACGCCAATCACTGAGAAAGAGGGAGTATCCTGATCGCTCCAAAGAAGGCCGTCTCCATTATCATTATCCCACCAATCTTTCTGTTTACGAACGTAGTAATTGGTGATGCCTCCTGATGCAGTCTTTTGCATATTCCATTTATAGCTATCAGAAAGACTGTTCTCGTAGTTATCAGAGTTTTCGTAACGATAAAGGGTAAATCCGTTGTTGCTGTCAACACACATCCTAGCCCAATAGATACCATCGGCTATTTTTCCTTTATAGCCAGTAGTGTTGGCTAAATTTTTCTGCCAATCATCGTTAGATCCCCAGAATTTAATGGCGAATCGGGCACTGTTTCCCTGCCAACCATCGTTTGCATCGATGTTGATAAAGAAGACCCTACCCGACGTGGTACTAATTCCTGCACTGGCCGATATAGACACGCAGAAGAGCGCGACTATCGCCGCCATGAGAAAGTAAAGTTTTCGTCTCATAAGATTCAAAGTAAAAATAAGTAAGTAATGATATAGATTTTGTTGATGAATTTCCTATCTCTCTCTTTCTTCACGATTTAAGGAACCTCGTCTTCGACATTTGCTGGCTTCCACCATGGCTTTTCCGAGTGTCCGCGTCAACCCTAGGAGGCCTATGGGGCCATCTCATGGGGGCCCTGGGAGGCCTATGGGGGCCATCTCATGGGGGCCATCATGCGTCAGCCCAGCCGGGAGGCGCCGCTGCGCTCAGCGGCGTCAGCCTAAGCCCCGCCGCGGGGGTTTGGGGCCGCTATAAGAGCCTGATGTACGTCGATTTTGCTTCTTATTCCTATCTATCCGCTCGCAAATTTACCTCTAAAATTACCCCCCCCCAAATTTTTAACATACTATAACATTTTTAACTCACCTTAACCATGTTTAGGTAATTAGTGAGTAGTGAAGAGTTAGTAGTTAGTATTGCTTGCGGAGAATTTTGCACGAGATGTCCCAACGGGCCTGGCGGAGCCTGGCCGGGAGAGTAGCCCCCACCGCAGCGCTGGCGGAGCCTGCGCAAGGTGGGGGTAATGGTCAGCCGAGAATCCTCCGGGGTATTTGAGCTTTCGCGAGCGTAGCGAGGGAGC
>CAZLSW010000128.1:0-5479 GCA_964562375.1 uncultured Muribaculaceae bacterium
AACCACGCTCAAATGCCACCTGGTGAATAGTATTTATCCCGAACTGGGGTTATTTCCCTCCTCCGTTCCTCCTTCGCCAGCTATTGCTTCGACTTGGTGCAACGCCTGGAATCCTTAAAATAAAAAGCAGGCCGTTGCATGAGCAGCGGCCTGTGTGGTGTAGGTGGGATGGGATTATTTGTTGACCTTGAACTTGTCGATGCCGTCACGCAGGTAGGCGACAGTCTGGCGAGCGGCGGCGATGCCGGCGTTGATGTTGGCCTCGGCCGTCTGGGCTCCCATCTTCTTGGGGGTGAAGAACACGCGGCCAGCGAATTTCTCGGTCATCTCGTCGGCAGCGTCGGGCTTGATGTCGGCCACGTATTTCAGGTCGGGACGCTCCTCGAGGGCCTTGATCAGCCCAGGCTCGTCGATTACCTCCTTGCGGGCGGTGTTGACCAGGATGCCGTTCTTGGGCATGAGGGTAACAAGGTCGTAACCTACCGAACGGCGGGTCTCGTCGGTGGCGGGGATGTGGAGCGACACAATCTTGTTGTTTTTGTATAGCTCCTTGATGTCGTGCACGGGAGCCACGCCAGCCTCCACGATCACCTCGTCGGGGCAGTAGGGGTCGAGGGCGCTCACGTTCATGCCGAAACCTTTGGCGATGCGTGCCACGTTGCGGCCTACCTGGCCGAAGGCGTGGATACCGATGTTTTTGTCCTTAAGCTCGGTGCCCGAGGTGCCGTTGTACATGTTGCGGGCGGCCATCACGGCCATGCCGAACACGAGCTCGGCGACGGCGTTGGAGTTCTGCCCGGGGGTGTTCTCAACCACCACGTTGTGGGCGGTAGCCTCCTGGAGGTCAACGTTGTCGTAGCCGGCTCCTGCGCGCACCACTATCTTCAACTGCTTGGCGGCGTCGAGCACCTCCTTGTCGACGACGTCGGAGCGGATGATCAATCCGTCGGCGTAGGCCACTGCGGCCAGAAGGTCGGCCTTGGAGGAGTATTTCTCGAGGAGCTCCAGCTCGTAGCCGGCGCCCTCAATCACTTCGCGTATCCCGTCGACGGCTACAGCGGCGAACGGTTTCTCGGTTGCTACTAATACTTTCATATTAATTGGCTTTTTCAAAATCTTTCATTGCGTCGATGAGCACTTGCACGCTCTCCATGGGCATGGCGTTGTAGAGCGAGGCGCGGAAACCGCCCACTGAGCGGTGGCCCTTGATGCCCACGATGCCGCGCGAGGTGGCGAAGTCGATGAACGGCTTCTCAAGCTCCTGGTACTCGGGGCGCATCACGAAGCATACGTTCATGATCGAGCGGTCCTCGGGGTTGGTGACGGTGCCCACGAACATCTTCGACTCGTCGATGGCGTTGTACAGGGCTTTGGCCTTGGCGATGTCGCGCTTCTCCAGCTCGGGGATGCCGCCGAGTTGCTTGTAGTACTCGAGGGTTTGCAGGGCCGAGTAGATGGGTAGCACGGGAGGGGTGTTGAACATGGAGCCTTTCGACACGTGGGTGCGGTAGTCGAGCATCGTGGGGATGGGGCGATCGACGTGGCCCAGGGCGTCCTCCTTGACGATGACGATGGTCACTCCGGCGGGAGCGAGGTTCTTCTGTGCTCCGGCGTAGATGGCGTCGTATTTCTTAATGTCGATCTCGCGGGAGAAGATATCCGACGACATGTCGGCCACCAGGGGTACCTTCACGTCGGGGTCGCGGCGGATCTCGGTGCCGTAGATGGTGTTGTTGGTGGTATAGTGGAAGTAGTCGACATCGGTGGGGACGGTGTAATCCTTGGGGATGAACGTGTAGTTGGCGTCCTTGGAGGAGGCTACCACGTCAACCTCGCCGAAGATTTTGGCCTCCTTGATGGCCTTGTTGGCCCAGGTGCCGGTGTCGAGGTAAGCGGCTTTGGTTTTGAGAAGATTGAAGGGTACCATGCAGAACTGCAGGCTTGCGCCGCCTCCCAAGAAGAGGACGTGGTAGCCTTCAGGCACATTGAGCAACTCCTTGACCAGCGCAGCGGCCTTGTCGATCACGGCCTGAAACTCCTTGCTACGGTGGGAAATCTCAAGCAGCGAGAGGCCGGTATCGGCGAAGTTCAACACCGCGTCGGCAGTGTTTTTGATCGTGTACTGCGAGAGGATCGAAGGTCCAGCATAAAAATTGTGCTTCTTCATTTTTTTGCAAAATTTATTGGAAACTTGGTTTTAGGCTGCAAATTTAGTGAAAATTTTATGTAATCGGCCACATTTCGTAAGAAAATCGCCCAAATTGCGGAAATTTTTCCGTAATTCGAGCAAACAAGACTTCTAATAACTAAACTTTCTCAAGTGATCCAAGAAACCACTAATATTCACTAATTCTCACTAATTCAGTGCTAAATCTATATTTGCTCCAATTAATTTTGCTTTGCTACGCAAAGAATTAACACGAATTTCGGGACACCTGCAATTTAGTGTGTTTTAGGTTAAGAAAACATTGTTGGAATAAACATAGCCTTACCATATGGGATAGCGTTGCGACTCCGTTTTAATTATCAAACGCTTATCTACCTTATTGGGTTGAAAAAATCCCATGTAGAGTTGCCTCTACATGGGATCTTGAGTATTTATAAAATATTGTTATTTGGCGGGGACGAGGAGGATGGTTTGGCGGTTGCCTTGGTTGACGAACTCCTGGGCCAGGGCTTGGATGTCGGCCGCGGTGATGGAGTTGATCACGTCCTCGGCACCGTTGAACATGTCCACTCCCGAGAAGGCGTTTTCGACCAGGGCTTGGGTCCAGGTACCGTTAAGCTCCAGGCCCTCGCGGTACTCCTTGATGAGGAACTCCTTGGCGTCGTTCACCTCCGAGTCCTTCACTTTCTTGGCCATAGAGGCGATCTCGTGGTCGATCATTTTCAGCACTTTGTCCTTCATCTCGGGCTTCATGGGGAAGGGGATGTGGAAGATGCCGTTGTTGACAGACGCGAGACTCATCATGCCATATGCGCCGATGGAGTAGACTGCGCCTTCGTCCTCGCGCACGGATTCGAGCAGGCGCTTGGTAAGGGCGTGAGCCAGCACGTTTATCATGTACTTCGACTTGGTGGTGACAGGAATCTTTGCCTCGGCCGATATTGATACCCACACTTGGGGAGTCTCCATCTCAGTGGCGTTCTCCTTGGTGTAGGTTCCGGCGGTGATTTCCATGTCGGGTACGTTTTGGTAGGAGGTCACTTTGGTGTCAGGGTTGGCGGGGAGGGATGCGATGTACTGCTCCACGAGGGGGCGGATGGAGTCGACGTTTACGTTACCTGCGAAAATGAATGTCCAGTCGGCGGCGTTGCTGGTGGCGTTCTTGGCGATCTCAAGGATGTCCTCGCGCTTGGAGTCGACCACGGCCTGGGCCGAGAAGAAGGCTTTCTTGGGGGACTTGTAAAGGCCCTCGTTGCGTTTGATCTGGAACTGGAATTGAGGGTTGGCCTCCTGATTGTGGAGCACCGATCCGAATTGGTTCTGGAATGCCTGGAACTCCTCGGGGGTCATCGTGACGTCGGTCATGGTCATGTAGAGTATCTCCATCATCATGGGGAGGTCGCGCGGGGTGGTCGCGCCGTTGATTGTGCGGCCATAGGTGTCGAGACCGAGCTCGAGTTGCACTTGGTGTCCCTGCAGATACTTTTGCATGTCGCTGTAGGTGTAGTTGCCAAGACCGGTCTGCGAGATGGCGTAGGGGAACATTACCACCGACGCGGCCTTGTCGTCGCTGATCAAGGAGCTGCCGTTGCCCTTGGCGATGGCCGAGAGGAGCACCTCGTCGTTCTTGAAGGTGGTGGGCTTGACGATTACGGTGGCTCCGTTGCTGAGGGTCATCACGGTGGTGCCCCAGGTGTTGTCTTGGGTTTCGCTGAGGACGGTGCCCTTGGCAGGAAGAGCGGGGATCAGTGGCTCGTCCTTCACCTCATCGACGTAAGCCTCGATGGTCTCGCCCTCAACCTCGGCCATAGCCTGCGCGAGGTCGAAAGCTGTGGGCACGTTCATCCCTTCCTTGTCGGGCATGGCTACCAATACCACGCGGTTGTCGCGGGTGATGGCTTGGCTCATGGCCTGGTTGATCATATCCACCGGAACCATCATGGGCAGCATCTGGGCAATCTGGTACTCGGTGTCGAACGATGGCATAGGCTTGTTCTCCAGGAAGTTGTTGACGTACTGGTTGACGTAGGTGCTGTTCTGGGTGTTCTCGCGGTCGTTGTAAGCTTTCTCTTTCTTGGAGAGCCACTCCTTGGAGGCGCGCTCGTATTCACCCATTGTGAAGCCGCCGCCACAAGCGCGCAGGCCTTCACGGTAGATAGCCTTGAGGGTTCCGGCCACGTCGTCGCCTTTAGCCACGCCTACGAGGGTGAACGCGTCCTTGGTGCGGGACACAAGGAATTGGCCCATTTCGGCTTGAGCCACGGCGAAGGGGGCGTCGGGCTGCATGGCGATCTCCTGCAGGCGGTTGTTGAGCATCATGTCGACAACGTCCTCCACGTAGTCGGCCACGTAGCCCTCAACGGTGTTCTTCATCTCGTTGGGCATGGGGTCGCTCTTGAACATGAGCTGCACCAGTACCATGGGTTGCTCCTTGTCGGTGCCGATGGCGTAGATGGTGCCCTTGGTGTCCTCAACGGGGGTGTACACACGCTCCTTGGGGTTTTTGGGCATCTTGATGGGCGAGAACAGCTCCTTGATTTTGGCCTCCACACGGTCAACGTCGATGTCGCCAACGACGATCACGCCTTGCTGGTCGGGGCGATACCACGTCTCATAATAGTCGCGCAGGGCCTGATGGGGGAAGTTGTCAACCACCTCCATGGTGCCGATAGGCAGGCGGTAGCCGTATTTGTTGTTGGGGTAGATCTCGGGGAGAATCTTCTCGAGGATGCGCTGCTGGCCGACGTTGGTGGTGCGCCACTCCTCGTGGATCACGCTGCGCTCCTTGTCGATCTCCGTGGGGTCGAGCAGAAGGCCGTCGGCCCAGTCGTGGAGGATAAGAAGGCAGGTGTCCTGCACGCCGGTGCGGTCGGTGGGCACGTTTTGGATCATGTACACGGTTTGGTCGATGCCAGTGTAGGCGTTGAGGTTTTGGCCGAATTTCACGCCCACGCCCTCAAGCCAGGAGATGAGCGAGTTGCCGGGGAAATTCTGGGTGCCGTTGAAGCACATGTGCTCAAGGAAGTGAGCCAAGCCGCGCTGGTTGTCCTCCTCGAGGATTGAGCCTACTTTCTGGGCGATGTAGAAGTCGGCCTGACCCTTGGGGGTCTCGTTGTGACGAATGTAATAAGTCAATCCGTTGGGGAGTTGTCCCTTGCGCACGGCCTCGTCGGCGGGAATGGGTGTCTGGGCCCCAGCGGGAATCAAGCATGCTACGCCCAACAGGGCCAGGGCGAAGCGACGTAGATTAATTCTCATAAAGTTACCCCAGTTCGGGATAAAAAAGTGGCATAATTATTTGATAATGTGGGG
>CAZLSW010000129.1:0-5322 GCA_964562375.1 uncultured Muribaculaceae bacterium
AGCGACGTGTCGTGGAGCGCTGGATCATCTCCGAGATGAGAGCCATGCTCTCTTGCGAGTTGAGGGTCTTTTCTTCCATGTAGAAGCCTTGTTAAAGTGGTTTACGTTATAAACTATTCTTTGCAAAGAAAACGGCTCTTCGGAACCGCGCTGCAAAGTTACGACGGTTTATTTTATAAACCAAATTATCTCGCAAATATTTTTTCGATGGTAGGGAATATATTTGACTTTCTACGGTTATACATTGACTTTCATGGTGATTGAGACATGAGAAAAGTCACCGTAGGCGGATTTTTGTTTTCGAGTTTGGGAGGGACAAACAACCGCGAGACGGACAACGAATGTCAATCGGGGAGTTATCTCGGGTGGTAAATAAATTCCCAAATATGCAACGAATTTACATAGGCGTGGTGGTAAATTTGCGGCGTGAACCTGAAATTGTGGAGGGTTCACGCTATATTATCTGATATGGAAAAGACAGCGATACAATGGATTAAGGGGGCCGCGGCTAAGTTGCGCGACCACAAGTTGCAACGCCTCGGCGGCAAGGAGATAGGTCTGCTGCTCGACGGGGTGGTGCAGTCGCTCGGGCTGGAGAGCCGCGAGGAGACGATCATGTTCACAGCACTGTTCGACCGCTATGATTTCTCTGGCGGCGAGATCGACAACATCACCCGCAAGGCCGTGATGACCGAAGTCCTCGAAAGCTCCGCACCATCCATCGACGCCCTGCTTAAACTCTGCGACGAAGAGAAAATTGGCTCTTCAAAAGCTACCCGTGTTGGATTCAAATAATCGCACGTCTGCAACGAATTTACATAGAAATTTCGTAACTTTGCAACCAAGTGAGGAGCCTCATATAGCAGCAAAATCAAAATGGCGAAAATAACCGTACAACAAACCGACATCACGGTCGTCAACATAAACGACCAGGATTATATTTCGCTCACCGATATGGCTAACGCCAAGGAGAGTGAAAGCCGGGCGGCCGACATCATAAAGAACTGGCTGCGCAATCGTTATACCATCGAATTCCTGGGCACTTGGGAGATAATCCATAACCCCAGTTTTAAAGTGGTCGAATTCGACCACTTTAGAATTCAGGCCGGACTGCCGAGCTTCGTTCTTAGCGTCTCGGAATGGATAGAAGCCACCAACGCCATCGGCCTCGTAGTCAAGAAAGGGAATATCCGCGACTACGCCACCGTCAATGAGCTTATTTGCCTCTCCAACATGGAGAGTCTAAACGCTGTGTTCATTGAGCAGGGACTGCCACAAAACGAACGGCTCATTAAGCTCAACCAAATCGCCATTCACCAAATGGGCATCCTCGAGCAAGACAGCGACCGCAAATTGCTGAAATAAGAGACGTATAATAAGCCATGGAACCACAGGATTTCGAATATAAGATTCAGGTGCCAATGTCCCCACGAGACCGCATCATCCAGCTTATCGGAGAAAAGAAAATGACTGTAAATGATTTGGCGTATGGCATGGGATTTGGATCTCGAATGGAACTGCTATACCACCACCTCGAACCTGCTATAGTTGATGGTCTCGTCCAGGAAACAACTGTTGATAACCAACAACAGTATGTTTTGACTGCAAAAGGGTTGGCACTTTACAACGGCATCATGGCAAAGAACTATGGCTAATCAATTAGGCAGATATGTGTGGTTGGTGTCGCTGCTGAGGAACCACGGGCGGCTGAGCTATGAGGAGATCGCCCGGAAGTGGGAGGAGTCGGGGTTGCGCGTTGACCAGCCGCTGACGCTCCGCACGTTCCACAACCACCGCAAGGCCATCGCCGACGTGTTTGAGGTCGACATAGAGTGCGACACCCACGACGGCTACCGCTATTACATCGAAAACGAAGAGCAGCTGGCTGGCGACACCCTCCGCTCGTGGCTCATCGACTCCTACACGGTGCTCAACCAGATCCAGGCCGACCGGCGGCTCGAGGGGCGCATCATCTTCGAGGAGGTGCCGTCGGGCAGCACGTGGCTCACGATGATGACCAACGCCATCCGCACCTCCCGCACCCTCTCCATCACCTATCAGGGCTTTGGCAAGACCGAGGCCAACACCTTCGACATCGAGCCTTACTACCTGAAGGTGGTGAAGCGCCGCTGGTACGTCATAGCCCGCGCCCCTTACTACTCGGAGCGCAACCGCCGTCGCAACCGCGAGGATGGCGGCTTCAGGCCCGAGGACGTGTTCCGCGTCTACGCCCTCGACCGCACCCTCGACTGCCAGGAAACCGACCGCGTGTTCGCCCCCTGCGAGGACTTCGACATCAACGAGTTCTTCGATGGTTGCCTCGGCATCATCGCCTCCAAGCGCGACAAGATCGAGCGTGTGGTAGGGCGAGCCTACGGGCGCGGAGCCGACTACCTACGCTCGTTGCCGCTCCACCGTTCCCAGCGGGAGCTTTCGTCGGATCAGGAATCGGCCACCTTCGAGTGGCACGTGCGGCCCAACTTCGAGTTCTACCAGGCCGTCCTCGCCCAGGCCGACCAGCTGGAAATCCTCGAACCCCATTCCGTTCGACAAACGCTCAAACATTTTGTCGAAGTATTAATCGATTATTACGGATAATTTCACATTTCATATTTCACATTTCACAAAGCATGGGATACGATAACAATGTCACAGTAAACAAAAGTAAAGCCTTCGCTATACGATGCGTTAGACTCTACCAAGAGTTGACCAAAAATCGACAGGAATATGTAATGTCCAAGCAATTATTGCGTAGTGGAACAAGCATTGGAGCAAATATCAAAGAGGCTCAACGGGCGCAAAGTAAAGCCGATTTTAAGGCGAAGTTGTATATCGCTTTAAAAGAAGCTAATGAAACAGAATATTGGTTGGAAATCTTACATGAAACGGATTATCTGAGCGATACTGAATTCTCAAGTATCGTCAGTGATTGTGTTGAAATTCTTAAGATTCTAACCTCAATCATCAATGCTTTAAACAAGGAGAAAATGTGAAATATGAAATGTGAAATGTGCAATTTTATAGCAATCGATTTCGAAACAGCCACCGCCCGACGCCACTCCATTTGCGAGGTTGGCATCTGCGTGGTGCGCAACGGCGAGGTGGCTGAGACGCGCTCATGGCTGGTGCGCCCGGAGCACAACCTCTACCACTACTTCAACATCCGCGTCCACGGCATCACACCCGAGGAGACCGAGGACGCGCCACAGTTCGACCAGGTGTGGGAGGAGATTGAGCGGCTTTATCTTGATGAGTTCGACACGTTTGTGGCCCACAACGTGCCGTTCGACCGCTCCTGCCTGCACGCCGCCGCCGAGCTTTACAACCTCCACCTGCCTCCCCTCCGTTGGGAATGCTCACTGGCCACCGCCCGACGCATCTACCGCTTCGGCTGCAACTCCCTCGGTTACCTCTGCGACCAGCTCGGCATACCCGAGGGCACCCACCACCGCGCCGGCGACGACGCCGAGATGTGCGCCCGCCTCTATCTCCGCGAACTCCAAGACATGCAGCCATGACAATTCATTTCGCTCCGATGCAGGGGTACGTTGACGGGGCATATCGCAGGCTTCACGCTGAGATTTATGGCGGCGTAAATTGTCATTACACACCCTTCATCCGCATGGAGAAAGGAGAGCCGAGGCGACAGGATCTCCAACGACTTAAGCATTCCATGGGTGACGGCACCTCATTGGTTCCGCAAATAATTTTTGGCTCAGAGGATGAATTTCTCGCATTGACAAACGCTGTCAAGTCGTTAGGTTTCAATCGTATCGACCTCAATCTCGGTTGTTCTTATCCGATGCAGACCTCCAAAGGCCGAGGGTCGGCGATGATTGTCAACCTTGAAACTGTGCGGCGGGTATGTGAGCTGATTCAAAAGGATTCGGCTACCAGTTATTCCATAAAGACGCGCTTAGGCTGGCATGAGGCTGATGAGTGGCGACCTCTATTGCCCATGCTTAACGACACCCCATTAGCTCATATCACCATCCATCCACGAATTGCCAAGCAAATGTATTGCGGTGAGCTTCTGATGGAGGAATTCTCTGAACTTTACCAACAGTCTCGCAATCCCGTTATCTTTAATGGCGAGATACATACCTTTGAGGACATCGATCGCGTTAAACAGGATTTCCCAAACTTGGCCGGTGTGATGATCGGGCGCGGGTTATTGGCTCGCCTATCCCTCGCTACCGAATATCGCCAAGGTCAAGAGTGGTCGGAGGAAGAGCGACGCTCTAAGTTGCTCCACTTCCACGATGAGCTATTCACCCATTACCAATCAACGCTTTGCGGCCCTACCCAAATCC
This sequence comes from uncultured Muribaculaceae bacterium, assembly GCA_964562375.1. Taxonomy (GTDB): domain Bacteria; phylum Bacteroidota; class Bacteroidia; order Bacteroidales; family Muribaculaceae; genus JAJPXC01. The sequence goes on from CAZLSW010000129.1 coordinate 4,314, forward strand.
TTCAACACATAAAACCGTTCTGGGACTATCAAGAGCCCACCATAGGTCACCGACCCTTCAAGGCCATCCGTAAAGCCACCACAATCGACCGCTATCAACAAGCGATTTCCCTCCTCCGATAAATTTTTACAACAATTTCATCCTGCGCAGATAGGTTGCGGAGTGGGTGCCGAACTTTGCGGTGTCAATCCATCGGAAAAATCAAAATATAAAAATTTTTAGGATTTGCGAACGTCGGGTTCGCAAATAATGCTTAACTTTGCGTTTGTAATCAGGAATATAATGCCAACGACGAAAAACGCAATGACCCGCTGCATGGTGCTCGATGAATTGTTGTCGAACCAACAACACCCGCGCACCCTCGATGAGTTGACCGATAAGGTTAACGAGCGGCTTGCCACGCTTGATATTAAGCCCGTCACCCGCCGTTGTATCGAAAAGGACATCCAGTTCCTTGAAAACGACAGCCCTTGGATGGTGGATATTGACCGTTTCTCGGTTGCCGACATCAATCCCGAGACTGGCCGAAGCGTTACGCGTCGTTGCCTGTGTTACAAGGAGCCAGGGTACTCGATCTTCAAAAAGGAGATGACTGAGGATGAGAAGTACCTGCTTTCGCAGGTGCTCTCGCTGTTGGGACAGTTCGATGGATTGCCCGATTTTGAAGGATTTGATCATTTGGCCAAGAGCCTTGATGTGAAGCCACAACGGCCGGTTATTATGCTCGACAAGAATCCGCAGAAGAATAAGACCACCTTGTTGGCTCAGGCCTACTCGGCCGTTGCAAAGGAGTGGACGGTTAACCTGCATTACCACACGTTCCAAGATCCGGCCACCGACCGCTGCATCCAGTTTTATCCATATCTACTCAAGGAGTACAATCGCCGATGGTATTTGGTAGGGGCAGATGCTCACGACAAGAAGCTGTTGTCGTTCGCCCTCGACCGCATCAACCATATTACCCCAGTTCGGGATAAATACTATTCACCAGGTGGCATTTGAGCGTGGT
>CAZLSW010000130.1:0-5175 GCA_964562375.1 uncultured Muribaculaceae bacterium
CAAAGTTAGGCCGAATCCCCGTCGCTTGCAATCCGGCCTGTTTCGGATGGTTACGAAAAGGCCAAAACCCGTCTAATGTATTTTGATCTCATTAGATTAAGAAAATGACCTTTGAATCAAACAATTGAGGGTAATCGACTTTCGTGGAGTCGATTACCCTCAATTGTTTTACATTGTTTTCTTTATTTCTTGTTGGCTTTACGCCACAGCTTTTTGAGGCGCGACGTAGGAGTGGGTGTTTCCTCGACATAGCCGCCGTAACCGTAGCCATAGCCCTTCTTGGAGCCGTAAGCGCCATAATAGCCGTAGCGGCGATAACGATAAGCGTTGGAGCGTATGTTCACGCAGTTGAGCACGATGTATGTGTTGGGGAAACGACCGCTCTCGATAGCCTGATTCATCATGCGCAAGCAACGGTGGGTAGAATAGTTGGCGCGTACAACGTACACCTGCACATCGCTCACGCGAGATATAAGCAGGGTGTCGGATACAAGGCCGATAGGAGCCGAGTCGATAATCACATAGTCGTACTCCTTGCGGAGCTCGTCAAGCAGGTGGTCCAAGCGTGCCGACAACAGCAACTCATTGGGGTTGGGTGGTACCGGTCCCGCGGGAAGTATCCACAAGTTCTCGTTGATGCCCGAAGGCTGAACGAGCGAGTTGTAATCATCGGTTTGACCACACAAATAGGTGGTGATTCCCTTGCGGTTGTGGAGGTGAAATGAGTGGGCCAATACCGGGCGACGGATATCCAGGCCTATTACAAGCACCTTCTTGCCGGTCATAGCGAAAGTCAACGCCATATTTGACGCCACGAACGTCTTACCCTCACCCGACAGCGAGGAGGTAACCACAATCACTTGCTTGTCCTTGCCAAGGATGAACTGGATATTGTTACGCAACAAGCGGAACAACTCAGCCTCGGGCGAATTGTCCTTGGGCTGCAGCAACTCGTGATCCTTGGGAGCCTTGCACACCTCACCCACCACCGGGGTCTTGGTGACGCGCTCGATATCCTCCTTGTCCTTGAACACAGGGAATATCAATCGCCGCAAGAAGATTATCAAGGCCGGCACAAGCAGGCCAATCACGAGGGCCATGCCGTAGATTTGTGTCGTCTGGGGATATACGGGACCGAATCCGCTGGGGTTGTCAATCAGGCGAGCGGTAGGTGTGGCCAACGTCTTTTGCAGGGCAATCTCTTCACGCTTTTGGAGTAGGAAGGTGTAGATGTTTACCTTCACCTGTTGCTCACGGAAAATCTCTTGCAAGCCCTTGTCGATAGGGGGCAGCGACGCCAACTGGCCTGCGCTTTGACCAGCCACCGAGGCGATGGCGTTACGGCGGCTGTTAAGGTTGTTCTTCACCGAGGATACCTGCTGCAACAGCACGCTCTTCTGGGCGTTAAGGTCCTCGCGCATCTGCTTCACCATGGGGTTGTCGTCGGTCGACGAGTTCATCAGACGCTCGGCGGTAGCCAGCTTTTTGTTGTATGCCTCAATCTGCTTGTTGAGCTCGGTGTTCTCTACCACGGCGGCCACCGGGGTGAAATTATCCTGACGGGCGATCTGCTTCTCCACGTCGGCCACCATCTGCTGCTGTGCCGTCACTTGGGCCAGCTCGCTCTCCGACGACGACTTGCGCGACAGGTTCATCGACGCCTGCTGGTCGAGATTGACGATATTGTTGGCGCGGCGATAGTCCTCCAGGCGCTGCTCCACATCCTTCAATTCTCCCGAGATCATCACCAAACGATCAAGGATGAAAGCCTCGGTCTGCATCGCCGACTGATTCTTCTGGTCGATAATGTCCTCGTTGTAGAAGGTAATCAGCGTGCGTATCACGTCGATACCCTCTTGGATAACGGGTGTGCGGAAACTGATGGCGATAATCTTCCACGAGTTTTCGATATAGTGGATATCAAGGCTACCCGAGATGCGGGCGGCCACCCATTGTGGATTGAGAATCTCGATCTTCTCGGTGCACGACAGCTCGGTTGTGATCTTCGACTGGGAGAGCGTGACGGTGCCCTGGCTGGTCTCCACCTTGATAGGCAGCTTGGCGGCATGCACCTTCTTATGCTCCTCGTTGCCGCCGTAAGAGGTAGTGATGTCAAATTCATAGCCCTCGTCGTCCTGGTCGCACATAATAGTAATGCCGGCCGACAGATTGTGCAAGTCAACCGAATCCATGCGGGCGACAATCGCCTCGGTGCCGTAAATGGGCACGTTGCGCAAGCGTCCGAGGTTGTAATACGAGTAAGAGAGATTCAGCGAGTCGACAATCTTGATCACGTTGTTGCGGCTCTTCATGATCTCGAGCTCGGTCTCGTCGATCTCGGTTTTGGCCTGAAGAAGGGCCTCGCCACTTAGGGCCACGGCGCTCGAGTTGGTCACCTTGTCATCCCCCGAGAGGTATATCGAGGCGTTCACCTGATATACCGGGATAATCGTGGCGATGTGATAGTAAGCGAAAATCAGGCAGATTACCACGCTGAGGGCGAACCATTTCCATTGCCCTAAGCATTCGAGCAACAAGCCAGTGAGATCAAACGTCGAGTCGTTGTTCTCGATATTGTCCTGCAGATTTATATCCTTGAAATTGACCATGAGTTACTGCGGTATTAGAGCGAGATAAGGGCAATGATTAGACCGACGATACCCGAAAGACCGCCAACGATCGTAATAGCGGTGTTAAAGCCGTTGTTCATCTGCCAAGCCTGTTGGGCGCCGGAGCGGTTCCAGTTGACAATCAGGATATCGTTGGGCTGAAGATAATAGTAAGGGGAGAGTAGAAGATTTTTGTCGTGGACGTCGATTTTGTGCACTTGGCGACGGCCGGAGCCGTCGGTGCGCACAAGGATAATGTTCTCACGGTCGGCCTTGATGTCAAGGTCGCCAGCGGTGGCGATGGCCTCAAAGATATTGAACGACTCATTCTGGGAGGTTTTCACGCCTGGGCTCTTCACCGCGCCAAGCACCGTCACGCGGAAATTCATAAAGCGCACATCCACCACCGGTTTCTCCTTCAAGTATTTGGGGTAAATCTCGCTGGCGATCAATTCGCTCACCTGCGACTTTGTCAATCCGGCCACATGGACGGTGCCGATAATCGGGAACGTGATGTCGCCGTTGTTGTCCACCAAATAGTAACGGGTGGATTTCTCGCCAGTCTCACCCTGTATATTATTATTGTGGGAGAACTGTGTCACTTTACCCTCTGCATCCACAGCGAAGCCCTTGTTGAAGGGTGCAACGGCAGCATAGTTGGTACCGGTTACCTCGATGTTGAGCAGGTCGCCAGGCTGAAGTGTGTTTTCGGTGGCCAAGTTGGGGGTGGCGGCCAATACCTCGGCGGGGATTTCTTCAGCCTGTTCAATATAGGCTACTTTCTTGGGAGCCGAGCATGATGTGATAAGAAATAGAGCCGCAACTATAGCGCAGCAACTGTTAATAAGTTTCATTGTGGATCTCGTATATACTTTTTCCTATTGATTACTGATTGGCTTACAATTTTTCGACACCTTTCGCCACCTCAACTCGGGGCATACGCAATAAGGCGTGGCAAAATTAGTCTTTTTTTGCCAAACTACAATCACTTTCCCCTAAAAATAGATGAATTTTGCCGTTTTTTGATTAATTTTGCCGTGAACATCACAACAAAACCTCTTCGTGTCATGAAACACCTTGCCCTCCTCCTGATCACTTTCGTAAGCCTCCTGTTTACCCCTATTCTCTCCTGGGCACAAACCGTCAAAGACTCCGGCTACCAAATCGTGGGCCACATCGACTCCAACGGCAACATCAAGGACAGCGGCTACCGCACTATAGGCCACATCCGCGATGACGGCCGAATCCAGGACGGCGCCTACCGCACTGTCGGCTACATCCGCAATGGGCGCGTGCAGGACGCCTCATATCGCACCATCGGCTACATCCGCGATGACGGCCGAATCCAGGATGGCTCCTACCGCACAATCGGCTACGTAAAGGACGACGGACGCGTGACGGATTCCTCCTATCGTGTCCTGGGCTACGCCAGCGGCGTCCCCCTCGACTACGCCGCCGTCTTTTTCTTCTTCCTCGAGTAACGACCCTAAAAAGGCGGTCTCATGGACTCCTCCACAAGCGCGTCGGGCGACTTCGCCTCTTATGTTGCTGCGCTCGCCGAGCGCCTTAGGAACCGTGGCCGCGTAAGATCCGCCGAAACTCTTCTTATCGCCCTCCGCAGCTTTCAGCGTTTCCTCAACGGCCGCTATATTTCAATCGCCGATTTCAACACCAAGATTATCGAAGCCTATGAAAGCCACTTGCGACAGCGTGGTGTAACCCGCAACACCTCATCCTTTTATATGCGCAACTTGCGCATCGCCTACCGCGCGGCAATCGTCGAGAACCAGCTCCACGACACCATGCCTTTCAGTACCGTCTACACCGGTATCGACAAAACCACCAAACGCGCCCTCACCATCGGCGAAATTCAGCGGCTGAGCGCCCTCGACCTATCCAAAAAACGAAACCTCGCCATAGCTCGCGACCTCTATCTGTTCAGCTTCTACACCCGCGGTATGCCCTTTGTCGACATGGCTTTTCTGCGGAAAACCGATGTCGCCGGCGGCTATCTCAATTATCGCCGACACAAAACCGGCCAACTCCTGGTGATACAATGGACCCCCGAGATGCAAGCCATAGCCGACCGCTACCCCTCATCCTCCACCTACCTTCTCCCCATTATCACCCGCGACGACATCGCCCCAAGGCTCCAATACCTCAATGCCCTGTCACGCGTCAACCGCAACCTAAAAATCATCGGCCAAAAGCTCCAATTGTCAATACCCCTCACCAGCTACACCAGCCGGCACGCCTGGGCTACAATCGCCCGCGACCTCAACGTGCCTTTATCAGTTATCTCCAAAGGATTAGGCCACGACAACGAGAAAACCACACAAATCTACCTCGACACCATCAGCACATCTGTCGTCGACCAAGCCAACCGTTTGATTCTCAATTCTCTACACCCTAAACCATCACCACAGTAAAAATGCCTTTCTCTACGTTAGAGAAAGACATTTTCAAGGGCAAAGGTAAAAATAAATGTGGAATTTTCCAAAACAAATATTAATATCATTAGTGTCTCTTAAAATATGTTAACAGGCAAAATCAAGTCTCAACTGGA
>CAZLSW010000131.1:0-5038 GCA_964562375.1 uncultured Muribaculaceae bacterium
ACGAATAATCTTCTTACCTTAAATCTAATACCATGAAAAACTGATGCAAAGTTAAGCATAAGTTTTGTTTCCGCAATAGGAACAAGCGATTTTTAACTGATTTTAACCGCAAAGTCGCGTTTATAACAGATTTTAAACCTAACTGTAGAAAGATTTTATACGTCATGGCCGATTTTCACAACATATATACCGAGCCGGGGAGAATCGCACGACTCTACCGCGAGCTCGACAGGCTGGCCCACGGGGTGGCCCATGAAGGCGATCGGGAGGCCATCTTCCGAGCGCTACGCGAGGGCTTCGACAAGGGTGTCCTCGCTGTCGACTCTCATGGCGTGGAGCCTATCGCCCGACAATTGGACACCGCTGTTACCTTGTGCCAAATGGTCGACGCCGACCGCTCGATGATCGTCGCCATCTTGATTCACACCCTTGTCACTCACGAGGTTATGACCATCGCCCAGGTGGAAAAGCAGTGGGGCAAGGATATCGCCTCGCTCGTAGAGGGGTTGGTGAAGGTCGAGAGCCTCTACCGCAAGCGAGCGGGCGACGTAAGCGACAATTTCCGCAAACTCCTCCTTACCTTCGCCCAGGATATCCGCGTGATTATCATCATGATAGTCGACCGCCTTGCCCTGATGCGTGCCATCAACCACCACCCCGACGAGCCTTTCGTCATTGAAACAGCCTACGAGGCCGGATACCTCTACGCTCCCCTGGCCCACCGCCTGGGCTTGTACGCCATCAAGTCGGAACTGGAGGACATGTCGCTAAAATACACCCATCGCGACATCTACACAGCTATCGCCCATAAACTCAACCAGCGCAAGGCAGCCCGCGACGCGTATATCGCCGATTTTATCGCCCCGATTCGCAAAAAGCTGGAAGAGACCGATTTACGATTCGAAATCAAGGGTCGCACCAAGTCGATTTACTCCATCTGGAACAAGATGAAGAAGCAGGGCGCCGACATCGACCATATCTACGACCTATTCGCCATTCGCATCATCCTCGACTCCGAGCCGGCGAAGGAGAAGAGCGATTGCTGGAACGTCTACTCGGTGGTAACTGACATGTACCAGCCCAACCCCTCGCGCCTAAAAGATTGGCTGTCAATACCCAAAAGCAACGGTTACGAGAGCCTCCATATCACCGTTAACGGCCCTGGCGGAAAGTGGGTGGAGGTGCAGATACGCACGCGTCGCATGGACGCCATCGCCGAACGCGGTCTCGCAGCCCACTGGAAATACAAGGGCATCCAAGCCGAGCAAAACCTCGACGCATGGATGAACAACGTGCGAGACATCTTGGAGGCCGCCGAGTCGGGGCCCATGGAGCTAATGAAAAATATGAAGATGGACGTCTACGACAAGGAGGTGTTCGTCTTCACCCCCAAGGGCGACCTCTACCGCCTGCCCCTGGGCGCCTCGGTACTCGATTTCGCCTTCAACATCCACTCCCGCATCGGCGAGCAGTGCATCGGCGGCAAAGTCAACGGTAAGAACCAGAAAATCAACTACAAGCTCCAAAGCGGCGACACCGTTGAGATACTTACCTCCTCTACCCAAAAGCCAAAACAGGATTGGCTCAATTTCGTTGTCACCTCCAAGGCACGGTCCAAAATCAAGCAGACGATCAAGGAGGAGGGAAACAAGATGGCCGAGCTAGGCCGCGAACTCCTCGCCCGACGCTTCAAAAACCGCAAGATCGAGATGGAGGAGGCCAAGCTCATGCGCGTGGTCAAGAAGATGGGATACAAAATGGTCACCGACTTCTTCAAGGCCCTCGCCGAGGAGCAACTCGATCCCAGCGCGGTGATTGACAGCTACTTGACCATCGACGCCCCCACGGCCGAGGCAACTACGGTGTCGGCCGAAGAGTTCGTCCAGCAACCCACAGCCGAGACGCAGCCATCATCCGATGTGCTTGTTATCGGCAACGACATCAAGGGCCTCAACTACCGACTGGCAAAGTGCTGCAACCCGATTTACGGCGATCCCGTGTTTGGCTTCGTGTCGGCCGAAGGCGTCATCAAGGTACACCGCGAGGACTGCCCCAACGCCCGCAATATCCGTCAAAAATACCCCTACCGCATCATCCCCACGCGCTGGTCGGGCAAGCTCGGCGACCAGCTCCCGGCCACCTTACGCGTTGTGGGACAGGACGATATCGGTATCGTTACCAACATCACCTCTATAATCAACAGGGAAGGCTCTTCCTCCCTGCGATCAATTTCGATCGACTCCCACGACGGCCTGTTCCAAGGCTACCTCGTAGTGGGCGTCAAGGACAACCAGACACTCAACAACCTCATCAAGAAAATCTTACAAGTAAAAGGCGTAAAAGATGTACAACGCAGCAACTAAAACCATGATTATCGCGGCCTTAGCCCTGGTGGCTACGGCGTGTGGCAAACCCCAATCAACCCGCGAGGCCGAGGCCTTATATGCCCAGGCCGACAGCGCCTTCGTCCAAGGTGCTTTCGACAAGGCCCTGGCGCTGTTGGATTCCATCGACCACGCCTATCCGGGCGAGATCGCTACCCGCAACGAGGGGCTGCGATTGCGCCCCAAGGTGCAGGAGGAATTGTCGAAACTTGAGTTTTCCCAGATGGACTCGCTTGTGGCCGCTTTGCAAGTGCGCTACGACACTATCGTGTCCCTCATGACAAAGGTATCAACCCCCGACTTCGCCGAAGGCTATTGGGTGGCCAACGAGGGACGCAATCCACGTCTTGTGAGCGGCGACGGAATCGAGGGACGCGTCACCGAGACCGGCGAGTTCTACATGGTATCGTCGCTCTGCCCCTCCAACGTTCACCATCAATGGTTTACACTCTCAACCGGCCAAGCCGACGCTTCAACACAGGTCGTGCCTTACGACGGCGAACTCAACTATCGCGTCAACGGCGGCGAGGTGGTAACCTACATGACCGCCGCATGCTCAGCCGTTGGGCAATTCGCCGCCGACCACCGTGACGAAACCCTCACCGTCACCTATCGCGGCGAGCGCACCAAGAAACAAAAGCTCACCCCCGCGCAAGCCCACGGCCTCGCCACCGCCTGGGACTTCGCCCAGACCCTCTCGGCTTTCCGCCGCGCCTCAATCGAGCGTGAGCGCCTCAACCGACAGCTCGCCATCACCCGCGACCAGCAAGCCCGCATCCGATAAGCAGGATGTCCCGCCGTGCTAAGTAGGAAGTCCCGCCGTGCCGGCGGGACAGTCCACCGTCGGGCCGACACGGCCCGACATCCTACTTACCGTCGGCCCGACATCCCACTTACCATGAACCTCTCCTTTTAGCAATTTGTTCTACATTTAGGCTTCGGGCGATAGTGCCCGCCGCTAACCCTAATATTATGTGGTCATGGAACAAAAAGGCTATTATAAGGACTGGCTCCACCGAAAGGAAGGAACGAAGATCGTGATTATGGGCGCCGGTTCAGGCCAAGGACTACGCGCTGCCGTGATGCTGGCTTTGGCCGGCTGGAAAGTGGGCGTGGCTGGCCGTAACGTGAAGGTACTCAAGGCAATAAAGCAAAAATTCCCCAAGAATGTCGAATGGGCCGAAATCGACGTTACCCACGACGACGCCCCAAAGCGCCTCGAAGGCTTGATCAACAAGCTTGGAGGCATGGATATCTACTTCCATGTGGCTGGCATCCAATACATTAACCCCGAGCTGATGATCTCTCAGGAAGTGGAAACCTTGGAGACCGAGTGCGTAGGCTTCGCCCGCATGCTCTGCGCGGCCTACCACTACTTCCGTTTCTCAGGTCGCAAGGGACAAATCGCAGCTATCACCTCCGTTGGTGGCACCCGTGGCACAGGCGCTATCGCCAGCTACTCGGCCGGCAAGAAGTTTGGCCAAACCTACATTGAGGCGCTCGCCCAATTAGCTCATATCCAAAAGGTTGACGTGAAATTCACCGACATCCGTCCTGGCTGGATCCGCACGCCCCTTGAGCTCGACGAACTCGACTACCCCATCAACATGACCATGAGTTACGCCGTACCGCAGATCCTCAAGGCCATCGTTGACAAAAAGCGCGTGGCCGTGATCGACTGGCGCTGGCGTGGTGTTTACTACCTGTGGCGCCGTATCCCGCGATATATCTGGGAGCGCATGACTCCACCTATCTGCTCCAAGGCCCCAGAAGCCGAGGTGCAGAAAAACGCCGAATTGGAAACAACCACTATTTAGCCAACTTCTGGTAGCGCGTCGCGGCCAGGAGGATGTGCTGGCTTACGCGGTGGCGCAGGTCACGCGGCGAAAGCACCTCTATATGGTCGGCAAAGCCCAGCAACAACCGCTCCAACTCAAAATTGAGGATTACCTCCAAATGTAGAATCCCCGAGCCATCAGGCCTCTTCTCGGTAAGCATCTGGCTTCCGTGAAGGGGCTTGGTGATCATATAAGGCAGAGTTTCGGCGTCGACCCACAGGGTGACGTGGCGGGGATGATTGGAAGGATCACGGGTTACTCCCACCATTTGCCCTATATATTCGGCAGCGCGGAAGAAAGTGTTGGGCACGTAGGGATTGACCTTGTCCTCTCTCACCGAGAGTATACGGTCCAATGCCAGTGTCATCACATCCTTGCCATTACGGGGATGACCGATGACGAACCATCGGTTGTTGAACTCCTTCAACAGGTAGGGCGACAACTGGATGTCGCTTGGAGTGCGCTGCCGGAACGATTGGTAAGACACCACTATCGGCCTGTGCTCGCGAATCAAGTCGTAGAGCGTCGACAAGTGCTCCAAGCCACGCAGGCGCTCGTTGGTGTCGAGCCACACGATTGGCTCTTGGTTACGCTCAAGGTTGATACTCTCCTGCAGGCGCGCCAAGAGGTCCTCCTGCTGCCCCATGCCACGGAAGCCTTGGTAATGGCGGAAGATATCCAGGGCCGACGACAGTTCTTGCAGGTCGCGCTCGCTCAGAGGCATGTTGCGGATTGAGAATTTCGGATCATCGTAGGCGTAATATTTACCCCAGTTCGGGATAAAAAAGTGGCATAATTATTTGATAATGTGGGGAT
>CAZLSW010000132.1:0-5028 GCA_964562375.1 uncultured Muribaculaceae bacterium
GCGTTTTTACCCAGCCCGGGGACAATCGGCAAGCCGATATCCCCGGACTGCGCTATTTGCGCGGGGTCGGCAAGCCGACCACCATCCATCTACCCTGCCAAACACATGGTTTTGCAGCTGTCCCGGATTTTCCTTAACTGCTAACGGATCGTAACCCGAAGCGCTACTATATGGGCGGTCGGCTTGCCGACCCCGCGAAAGTGGAAGGCTTCGGCAAGCCGAAGCTCGAAGCCTACTACATTCTATACCCAGCCCGGGCGGGTCGGCAAAGCCGACCACACCCGGACTGCGCTACTTGAAGGGGTCGGCAAGCCGACCATGTTCCGGCACAACAATTAATAAGCAATTCCAGTCGTGTCATACATTTTGACCCAGCCCCTTCCATCCTGCTGCGAGGGAGCCTGACTCCCGGTTTTGGCGGTGGAGCGAGGGTGATAATTGTTTGCGGGGTTGCGAAAAAATGCGTAAATTTGTACCGTATTTTGAACTAAGGTAAAGATAAGACCAAAAATCACAATATGGCAGATTTAGACGACGCCTACAAGGCAGAAAAAGAAGAGGAATACAGTGCCAGCAATATCCAGGTGCTCGAAGGCCTGGAGGCCGTGCGCAAACGCCCGGCTATGTACATCGGCGACATTTCAAGCAAGGGATTGCATCACCTTGTATATGAGGTGGTTGACAACTCCATCGACGAGGCTTTGGCCGGTTACGCCACCCATATCGAGGTGACGATCAACCCCGACAACTCGATCACCGTCGTCGACAATGGTCGCGGTATTCCTGTAGATATGCACGAGAAAGAGCACAAGAGCGCCCTCGAGGTGGTGTTGACGGTGCTCCACGCCGGCGGCAAGTTTGACAAAGGCTCTTACAAGGTTTCAGGCGGTCTGCACGGCGTGGGTGTGTCCTGCGTCAACGCTCTGTCCACCAAGCTGCGCGCCGAGGTGCGCCGCGGCGGCAAGGTGTACGCCCAAGAATACGCCTACGGAAAGCCCACCACCGAGCTGCAGGTAATCGGCGAGACCGATTCGACCGGCACCACTATCACTTTCAAGCCCGACGACTCGATTTTCACCGTCACCGAATACGACTACGACACGTTGGCCAACCGCCTGCGCGACTTGGCTTACCTCAACGCGGGCATTACCTTGACCCTTACCGACACTCGCGGCGAGGAGCCCCGTACCGAGGTGTTCCACTCGGATGAGGGCTTGAGCGAATTTGTGGAGTACATCGATTCCAACAAGGAGTCGCTCATCAACGACGTGATCCATCTCAACACCGAGCGCAACGGTATCCCCGTGGAGGTGGCGATGACCTACAACACGACGTTCAACGAAAATGTCTACTCGTTCGTCAACAACATCAACACCATCGAGGGTGGCACTCACCTGACGGGTTTCCGCCGCGGCTTGACCACCACCCTTAAAAAATACGCCGAGGACAACAAATTCCTCGAGAAACTGAAAATCGAAATCGCCAGCGACGACTTCCGCATGGGATTGACCGCCGTGGTGTCGGTGAAGGTGATGGAGCCACAGTTTGAGGGCCAAACCAAGACGAAGCTCGGAAACTCGGAGGTGATGGCACCCGTAGCGGCAGCCGTTTCCGAGGCCTTGCGCGTGTATCTTGAGGAGCATCCCAAGCAGGCACGCGTGATTGTCGACAAGGTGATTACGGCGGCCCAAGCGCGCCACGCGGCCATGAAAGCCCGCCAAAACGTGCTGCGTAAGTCGCCCCTTAGCGGTGGTGGCCTGCCTGGGAAATTGGCCGACTGCTCGAGCCGCACGGCCGAGGATTGCGAGCTGTTCATCGTCGAGGGCGACTCGGCAGGTGGAACAGCCAAGCAGGGTCGCGACCGCCAGTTTCAGGCCATTCTCCCCTTGCGAGGCAAAATCCTCAACGTGGAGAAAGCGATGGACCACAAAATCTTTGACAACGAGGAGATTACCAACCTCTTCCGCGCCCTGCGCGTCACTATCGGCACCGAGGACGACCCCAAGGAGGCCAACCTCTCGCGCCTGGCCTACCACAAGATCATCATCATGACCGATGCCGATGTCGACGGCGCCCATATCGCGACGCTGCTGATGACATTCTTCTTCCGTCGCATGCGCCCCATCATCGAGCAAGGTTACCTATACCTGGCCACCCCGCCGTTGTACAAGTGCTCGCGCGGCAAGGCCGAGGAGTACTGCTGGACCGACGCCCAAGTGCAGCAATTCATCGCCCGCCACGGCGACAACGTGAAGGTGCAGCGCTACAAAGGTCTGGGCGAGATGTCGGCCGAGGAGCTTCGCGAGACCACCATGTCGCCCGAGCAGCGCTTGCTGAAGCAAGTGAACATCAGCGACGCCGCCGAGGCCGATCGGATCTTCTCGATGCTCATGGGCGAGGACGTAGGCCCGCGCCGCGACTTCATCGAGCAGAACGCCAATTACGCCAACATCGACGCATAACCCATAGGGCTTATGAGGCATATAAGCCCCATAGGCCCTATAATCCTTATAGGCCTTATAGGCCCTATAAGCAACAAAAAGCCCTCTCCAAGCGTTTCAACATTATAATATAATATCGACTATGGCTCGCAATACAACCAAATCCTCAGGGCAACTCAAAAATGAAGTGCTCAAGTACGCCGCCAGCCAAAAGAACGCGACGTTCAACTATCGTCAAGTGTCGGCGGCTATCGGTTGCCAAACCCCGGCGCAGCAGCGCTCGGTGGCGTTGATACTTGCCGAGCTCGCTTTTGACGGCGACTTGGTGGAGGTAGCTCCCGGAAAGTACAAGCAGACGGTGCGCGGCAGCGTCGCCACCGGCACGTTTGTGCGTCGCTCCAACGGCAAGAACGGCGTGGTGACCGACGAGGACGGCGAGATGATTTTCGTGGCCGAGCGCAACTCCATGCACGCCCTCAACGGCGACAAGGTGATGGTGAACATCGCCGCCGCGCGCCGTGGTGCCGAGCCGGAGGCCGAGGTAATCGATATTATCGAGGAAAAGGACCAGGTGTTTATCGGCACATTGACCGTTCACCCCAAGATGGGTATCGGCACGCTGTCGACCGACTCCAAATTCCTTGCCAACGACATCCTCATCCCCAAGCGCAAGCTTAAGGGTGGCAAAACCGGCGACAAGGCCATAGCGCGAATCACCTCATGGCCCGATGACGCCAAAAACCCTGAGGGCGAGATTGTTGACATCCTTGGCAAAACCGGCGAGAACACCGCCGAGCAGCATGCCATCCTGGCCGAATACGGCCTTCCCTACAAATATCCCGAGGCCGTGGAGAAAGCGGCCAACAAGATAGGAGCCGGAATCACCCCGGCCGAGGTGGCCAAGCGTATCGACATGCGCGACGTCACCACGTTCACCATCGACCCCAAGGACGCCAAGGACTTCGACGACGCCCTGTCGATCCGCAAGTTGCCCAACGGCAACTACGAGGTGGGCGTGCACATCGCCGACGTAACCCATTACGTGAAGCCCGACTCCATTCTGGAGAAGGAGGCACAGAAGCGCGCCACGTCGGTATACCTGGTTGACCGCGTCGTGCCGATGCTTCCCGAGCACCTGAGCAACGGCATCTGCTCGCTGCGCCCCGACGAGGAGAAACTCACCTTCTCCACCATCTTCGAGATGACCCCCGACGCACGCGTGGTGAAGTCGAAAATCGCCCGCACGGTGATCAAGAGCAACCGCCGTTTCACCTACGAGGAGGCTCAGGACATCATCGAAAAGGGCGAAGGCGACTACTCCGAGGAGCTGAAGGTGCTGAACGAGATGGCCAAGGTGCTTCGCAAAGAGCGCTACGAGAACGGCTCGGTGGAATTTGACCGCGCCGAGGTGCGTTTCGACATCGACGAGACGGGTCACCCCACGGGTGTCTACTTCAAGGAATCGAAGGATGCCAACAAGCTGATCGAGGAGTTTATGTTGCTGGCCAACAAGACTGTAGCCTCGGCCATCGGCAACCCCGGCGGCAAGAAAAAACCGAAAGCCTTTGTTTACCGCGTGCACGACATGCCCGATCCCGGCAAACTTGCCGACCTGGCCAAACTGTCGCGCACATTCGGCTACAAGGTGAAGGCCAACGGCTCGTCGCGCGAGGTCAACCGCTCAATCAACCGCATGCTGGCCGACGTAAAGGGTAAAGGCGAGGAGAATTTCCTGTCGACACTCGCAATCCGCTCCATGGCCAAAGCTGTGTACTCGACCAACAATATCGGCCACTACGGCCTTGGTTTTGACTACTATACCCATTTCACCTCCCCCATCCGCCGCTATCCCGACATGATGGTTCACCGTTTGCTCGACAAGTACCTCAACGGTGGCCGTTCGGTCAACCTGGAGAAACTCGAGGAGCAGTGCAAGCACTCGTCGGAGATGGAGCAATTGGCAGCCAACGCCGAGCGCTCGTCAATCAAGTACAAGCAGGTGGAGTTCATGGGCGACCATCTGGGCGAGGTGTACGACGGCATCATCTCGGGTGTTACCGAGTGGGGCCTGTACGTGGAGCTGAACGACAACAAGTGCGAGGGCCTGGTGCCCGTACGCGACCTTGCCGACGACTATTACGACTTTGACGAGCAGAACTATTGCCTCGTGGGACGTCGCAACGGCAACCGTTATCGCCTTGGCGACGAGGTGAAGGTGCAGGTAGCCCGGGCCAACCTCGACCGCAAGCAGCTCGATTTCGCCCTCCTCGACGACAAGGGACGCCCCAAAGGCGAGGATATGATGGGCAAACAGGTGTCGGTGGCCCAAGCCATCAACTCCGGAGGCCGCGCCAAGAACAAGAAACCCCACCAGCGCAAGCCCCAACGCCGCTCCCGCCGCCACTAAGTAATGGTTAATGGTTAGTGGTTAATGGTTAGTGGTTAATGGCCGCTGTATTCCTTTATTCCTTTAAAGGATGAAAGGAGAAAAGGAGAAAAGGACACCCTAACAACTAACAACTAACAACTAACAATTCAAGTTTCGCAAGTTATCCAAGAAACCACGAATTAACACTAATATTCACTA
>CAZLSW010000133.1:0-4615 GCA_964562375.1 uncultured Muribaculaceae bacterium
CACCTAAATCAACACATTAAAAATTCGGCTCTAAAAAGTGACGAAAACAGGAAAAAGGCAAAAGTAAAAAGTCGGCGAAGCCACCTCTCAAGCGCAGCAACACCACGGCTGGCTATAGAGAGGTGGCTCCGCCACCTTATTAATGGGATTACCGTCCACTACCCCAAGCTAAAGCATGGGGTTACGTAGAGACGAGTGGCTACGCCACTACCCCAAGCTAAAGCATGGGGTTACGCAGAGAAGGGTGGCTACGCCACCAACTGAATGGGATTACAGGCCAGGAAAGAGGGGGCAACGCCACCTTAATAAAGGAGAGGGATGGCTAAGCCCACCATACGGTGATTAGCGGGTGAATTGGAGGGGGGAGGGGGTGGCTACCCATGCGCGTTCTACGCGGTGATTGAGGACACGGCCCTCATAGGGGCTCCAGGCGCAGGGGGAGAGAATATCGTTGCGAGTGATGGTCCATCTTGATGGGGAAACCAGGGCCATATCGGCGTGGTAGCCTTTTCGGAGGAAGCCTCGACGGTCCATGCCGAAGACGCGGGCCGGGTTGTGGGCCATTTTCTCCACCACTACTTCCGGAGGTAGCGTGTCGAGCATCAGCGGCAAAGCGAACTGGATAGAGGGCATGCCCGAGGCGGCGGACAATGCGTCGCCCTGCTTTTCGCTCCACAAGTGCGGGGCATGGTCGGTGCCGATGGTGTCGATTCGTCCGTCGAGCAGAGCCTGGCGTAGCGCCGCGGCGTCGCTTGGGAGCTTGATCGCGGGGTTGCACTTCATTTTGGCTCCCAACCGGGGATAGTCGTAGGCCGACAATAATAAATAATGTGGGCATGTCTCGGCGGTAACGCGCTTCTCCCCTACCCTGCCGGTGTCGAGAAGCGACAACTCCTCTTGGGTTGACACGTGGAGCAGGTGGAGTCGGGCTCCAGTTTCGCGTGCCAATTCAACAATCTGTTTGGCGGCCGAGAAGCAAGCTCGGCGGGAGCGGATGGCCGAGTGCATCGGGATAGGCACTTCGCGGCCCTCAAATTCTCCCCTTGCCCATTCCATTCCGGCCTTCACCATGGCGTCGTCCTCAGCATGCACGGCGATGACAGCGGGGACGGTGGAGAGCAGTCGACGCAACGTCGCGGGGTCGTTGAGCAGCATGTTGCCGGTCGACGAACCGAGAAACAGCTTAACCCCGGCCACGCGGGAGTAGTCCAAATCTTTTAGTGAGGGGATATTGTCGGCTGTTGCGCCGATGTAGGCCGAATAGTTGACGCGGCTCACCTGGGCGGCGCGCTCCATTTTGCGCTCCCAGTCGGCGAGGGTGACGGTAACAGGTTTTACGTTGGGCATGTCTATTACCGAGGTGACGCCACCCGCGAGGGCCGCGGCCGACTCGGTGGCGAAATCGCCCTTGTGGGTCAGTCCCGGGTCGCGGAAATGCACATGCGCGTCTATGGCTCCGGGCAGAAGCAGCCAACCTTGGGCGTCGACAGCCTCCTTGGCCGCGTCGATCATCTCTCGAGAGGGATTCCCCTCGGCGACGTCGGCGATCAGGCCGTCATCGCCCACGGCGACGTAGCCTAAAAACGAGCGGCCTTCGTTGACCACTCGCGCGTTATATATAAGACGTGTAATCACTCCTTTTTGCGTTTTTTGAACAGGGAGTTGAGTTTCAATTGTATCACGCCGAAAACGGCCTCGCCGAAGATGCCCGAGCTCATCTTGCTCGTGCCCAACACGCGGTTGACGAAGATGATTGGCACCTCCACGATCTTGAATCCCAGCTGATGGGCTGTGAACTTCATCTCGATCTGGAACGCGTAGCCCTTGAACTTGATGGCATCCAAATCCATGGCTCGCAGCACCTTGGCTGTCCAGCACACGAAACCGGCGGTGGTGTCGTGGATGGGCATTCGGGTGATAATGCGCACGTAGGCCGAGGCATAGTAGCTCATCAGCACGCGACCCATCGGCCAGTTGACCACGTTGACGCCAGTGACGTAACGCGAGCCCACGGCGACGTCGGCCCCTCCGGGGTGGGCGCAGGCGTCGTAGAGGCGCATCAGGTCCTTGGGGTCGTGGCTGAAATCGGCGTCCATCTCGATGATGTACTCGTAGCCACGCTCGAGCGCCCATTTGAAGCCGGCGATGTAGGCGGTGCCCAAGCCGAGCTTACCCTCGCGCTCCATCAGGTCGACGCGCCCGGGGTACTCCTCCATGCTCTCGCGCACGAGTGCGGCCGTGCCGTCGGGCGAATTGTCGTCAATGACCAGCACGTCAAACCTTCGCGGCAACTCCATTACCGCTTTTATAATGGCCTTGGCGTTCTCCCGTTCGTTGTACATGGGGATGATCACCAGGGAATCGGATCTCTCAATTTTGTCGCTCATGGCTACTCATTCTTTGTCGCGAATTTACGAAAAAACTTTATTCCACCGATTGTTATAACGCTATAACGTGATAACGTAATAACGACTTTTAGACGAAATTCTAGATTAACATTTTTAAATATTCTTTTATGGAATTTTTTCGCGAGTAATTCAAAAAAACTTGCTACTTTTACGCAGAATTTCAAAAGACCCTGAAAAGCAATCAACCAGCGAAAAACTTTTACGACACTTAACATAAACAAAAACAATCACTTATGAAGAAAAATCTACTCCTTATGGGTGCCCTCTTGGCAGCAGGCAGCGCAATGGCCGCTATCCCTACCGACGGTTGCACCTACGAAACCAAGGACGGCCTGACCTGCACCAACCTGTGGTGCGCCGCCATGGACATCAACAAGAGCTCTCTTGAAGAGATCAACTCCCACCTGTACACCTCCTACGCCCGCGACTTCACCGTGCTGAACGACATGATCATCTACTCCAACGGTAACCGCGTGACCGAGGGCGAGGGCGAATCCGCCGTATCGACCGACTACTGGCAGCTCGTGTTCTTCGACCTCTACACTGGCGCATACATCAAGACCGTTGACCTCACCTGCGACGGCAGCCCCGTTACCGGTCTTCTCGAGTGCAACGCAATCGGCGTTGACGACTACGGTCACCTGTGGTGCGCCAGCTACTGGAGCGGCCAATCGGCAGCCGACGCTGGCACCAGAATCCGCACCTATTGGGTAAAGGACGTTGACACCGGCGAGTGCGAGCTCGTTTGCGGCGGCATCGAGTGGCCCTCCGACGAGGTATCCTACGCTGGCCGTATCGACTTCGCCGACATCTGCGGCGACATCACCGGCGTTGAGGCTGACGGCGTTTACGGCGCTATCGGTTCCAACTCGGGCGGTACTGGCGACCCCTACGCCTATCGCTTCGTACGCTACCAGGGCGAGGACGAGTGGACTCCCGGCATGGACGGTTTCGCATCGTGGTCGATGGACGACGGCGTTGAGCTCTACCCCGCAACCGCATCCAACTTCGGCGACGGTGGCCAGCTCGTATGGGCAGAAGGCACCTCCGAGATCTTCTACGCCAACGGTAACGGCACCATGCCCACCCAGTACTCCTGCTACGACGGTATCCCCGACTGCCTGGGCAACTTCGGCCAGGCCGCTGAGGACTGCGTTCCCACGGGCACAGGCGCAACCGGCGCTTATGAGTTTGTGATCGGCGACAAGATGTACCTCGGTTACGCCGACTGCCAGTCGAACAACAACCCCGGCGGCGCCATGAGCAAGATCGCCGTTATGGGCGGTGACGCATCCGGTGGCACCTTCGAGGGCATGGAGCTCCTGTGGATCACCCCCGCTGAGGGCACCTACAACACCCTGTCGACCGGCGGTATCCGTACCCACCCCATGATCCCCGTTACCAAGAAGGACTCCAACGGCAAGACCGGCGTTTACATCGCATCGGGCAACACCCTGTCGTTCCTGGCCACCTACCTCGTGGCTGAGGAAGGCTTCGAAGACGAGCATGGCGGCGTGAACACCATCTCGGCCGACAACGCCAACGCACCCGTTGTATACTATAACCTCCAGGGCCAGAAGGTGAACAACCCCGAGGGCGGCGTCTTCATCCGCCAGCAGGGCACCGACGCTGTAAAGGTACGCCTCTAATCTCTTGACGATATACATGAATCGCCCCGAGCCACGGCCCGGGGCGATTTTATTATCGCTTTATCGCTTTATCTCTTTCTCGCTATAACGCTATAACGCTATAACGCTATAACGCTTTATCGCGATAAGGACTGGAATTCTTGTTTAAATCATTAAGATTCACAAAATTGTGGAAAATAGTGGTTGAAAAATTTGCGCGTGTAAGGAAAAAGTTGTTACTTTGCACTCTGTTTCGTGGCTTTATTCTGTAAAGCCGCTAAGAATGATGCGCTTAGCGGTGATATGAGCGTGAATAGGGCCGGGACGTAACCCAAGAGAAAAAAATAACAAGAAGTAGAACAAGAATAATAAACCTCAGCCATGTCAAAGATTTGTCAGATCACGGGCAAGAAAGCGATTACCGGCAACAACGTGTCGCACTCCAAGCGCCGCACCAAGCGCCGCTTCAACGTCAACCTGTTCAACAAGAAATTCTATTGGGTGGAGCAAGACGCGTGGATCACCCTCACCATCTCGGCCAACGGCCTACGCAACATCAACAAGATGGGCCTTGACGCC
>CAZLSW010000134.1:0-4564 GCA_964562375.1 uncultured Muribaculaceae bacterium
CAAAGTTAGGCCGAATCCCCGTCGCTTGCAATCCGGCCTGTTTCGGATGGTTACGGTAGTGCTCCGGCATGGTGTAGGGATGTTCAATATAGTAGGTGAAGTAGCCATTGGCGGTGGTGGGGAAGCGGTCGTAGAAGTTCCATGTCACGCCGTCCGGCATGGCGACGGTTTTGCGGTTGTCATAGTTGCAAAGGATTTGGCAGTCGTCGTTGACACCCTCAAAGGCGTAGGCGTTGAACTCGGGAGTACCCTCAACGAAGATGCGGCTGAGGCTCTTGCAGTCGGAGAACGCGTACATACCCACCTTAGTGACCGGCTTGTCGATCGTGAACTCCTCCATGGCAGTGTTCTCAAATGCTTGGTCACCAATTGTAGTGATGCCAGGCATCGTTATTTCATATAGGGAGGTGCAATGTGAGAAGCAGCCATTGCCAAGGGTGGTGACACTGGCAGGGAGTGTTACCGAAGTTAGCTCGGAGCATAGGCCAAACGCACGGTCACCAATCGTGGTGAGTGAGCCATTCTTAAAGACGACGGACGAAAGCTCATGGCAGTTCCAGAAGGCCTCTTTGCCGATTGTGGTGACGGTGCTGGGGATAGAAATCGATGGGATCCACATGTGGGAGAAGGCATTGGCGCCAATGGATAGGAGCCCCTCGCTGAGGGTTACGTGGTCGATATATTCTTGGTAGGTAAAGGCGTTGTCGGCGATGGCCGTGATGTTGTATTGCTGGCCTGCGATGTAAGTGGTGGCAGGGATTGTGATATCGCCGCGCTTGACGTTGGTGCCGGTGATGGTGGCAGTTTTATTGTCGGTATCGAGCGAGTAGGTGAACTGGTGGCGAGTAAGATAGATGTCGGTGATAGGCCAAACTGTCGAACCGTCATAAGAATTATCTTGATCCCAAGCTCTTGCTCCCGAGAAAGCTATACAATCAAAATCGCCTGTTATGGGTATAGAAATTACGGTTTCACCTTTCTCCAGGTCTTGCCAAGTATTTAAACTCCAAGCCGTTTGGAAACCATATTGCTCGGCTGTTGTTTCCCCATGGCTATCCCACATCATAAAGCCAAGATTGTAAGGTAGTCCGGAGCCACTTACGCGGATTTCCAAGGTGGAGAAATCCTCGGTCCCATAAGATTGGTCAAAGTGGATGCCGGCCCAACCAAAAGCGGTGAAGGTATATCCGCCATCCACCTTACCGATTGCGCCGTAATTATTAAATACATAGCTGAAATCACTGAGGTCGAGGTTGGTGCGGTCGTTGGGATTCATCTCCAGCTTTACCGATTTTATCATCAGGTGGCAATCGTCGTCGGGCGTCTCAGTGGAGCAGATGCCGATTTGCTTGATGTAGCTCTCGGGAAGAGTAAACGTAAAAGAAGACTCACCGGATGTAAGGGCGAAATCGTTGCGGGTTTCCCAAGGCTCGTCGGGGGAGGTCCACAGAACGATATTTTCGTAGGCGACGGCCTCGTTAAGCTCCACGATCACGCGGGAGTATTCGCCGGCGAGGCCAGTGGTGATTTTGCCGAAATTGTATTTGTGGGAACCCCAGCCACGGTCGAGGTCAAGTCGACCGGTGGTGGAGTCGTAGGATGTGTCGTCGGTGGTCCAGCCTGACAGGTCGCACACGCGGTAACCGTCGGTGTAAGTGTCGGCATAGCCGATCAAGGAGGTAAGGATTACTGATAGTGAAATAAGGATACGTTTCATGGGTGTTGGCTTTAGTAAAAATGGGGAGAGAGGAGAATGAGATGCAAAAGGAATAGTAATGAAAAGGATTATTTAATGATGACTTTCTTCACCGAGGTGCCTTGGCGCACGATGTAGAGACCAGCGCCGAGGTTGGCGGGATCCACTCTCACGCCCGAGAGGTTATAGTACTCGGCGGGAGCGTACTGGGTGTCGGTGGCTAAAGTGGCTACGCCGGTGTTGCCATCGGTGATGAAGGCCACGCGGTTGACGGTGATCGACTCACCCTTGGCGAAGTAGTTGCCGAAGCACACGTTGACGTTGCTGTCCTTCTGGATGGCCTCAAGCACTTGGGGAAAGCTTTCGGAAAGCTTCAGCTCTACCGTGTGCCAGTCGCCGTCGCGGGGAGCCGTGGGTTGAGTCCATGGATCGCCGAAGTAGTTGTCGACCGACTGCTTCACCTCGCCCTCGCCGTTGAGTGAGGTGCTGAGCTCGAGCGTCATGTTGTTGTCGAAGTACCAGTCGCGGCCCTCGTCGCCGGCTTGGTTGACCTTCATGGTGATGGAGAGCACCGGGGAGCAGTCGGCGATGTTCTCCTTAAAGTAAGGATAGCCGATACAGAGGGCGCCGTAGGTCCAGCCCTCGGTCTGGGCACACTTCAGGGTCATGTCGGAGGCTCCGGCCTCAAGGGTGAGGTTGTCGCCACTCCAAGATGCCCATTCGGCGTTGTCGGCGATGCTCACTTCGTTGCCTGTGGTGGTGCCGTAGGCTACATAGGTTACGTTCTCGGCCGACACTGTCATGGCGGCTAACACTGCGATGGAAAGTAAAATCTTCTTCATGATAATGGTAAATTAGATGGTTGATTTTTCGTTGACGCAAAGTTATCGGTCAACGCCCCCGAAAGTCAAATTTCCTCGTGCTACAAACCTTTCCAAAACCCTCAATCGCCTTAATCATCGACACTACAAAGCTACATCATCCCTATTTAAGAAGCTTAATAACAGCCTATTATCAAAAATAATTTACGAAGCCTCGGTTTCATCCCCTTGCCGAGCTCGCCTCTTCCTTACACCTGTCAGCGGC
Organism: uncultured Muribaculaceae bacterium; assembly: GCA_964562375.1. GTDB lineage: Bacteria > Bacteroidota > Bacteroidia > Bacteroidales > Muribaculaceae > JAJPXC01. The sequence continues at coordinate 2,783 of CAZLSW010000134.1, forward strand.
AGCCTTTCGTGCACTCGTGTACTCGAAGCCCCTCGATTACACGAATGCACGAATAATCGAAGGGTGGATTGTAAAAGCCCCCCTGCGAGGTTGCAGGAGGGCTGGGCAATAGTAAGGGAGGCTGGTTATTTGAACAGGGGCGTGGGGTAGAGGCCCGAGGCGTGGAGCTCGGCGAATTTCTCTACCACGCCGGGACGGTCGGCCGCGTAGGTGACGCCAAACCACTTGGAATCAGTGTCAAGAACTTTCACCGTGGCCTCGCCCGAGTTGATCAGCGTGTCGATGCACAGGGGGATGAAGAACTCGGCCTTGGGGGTGTTGAGGTCCTTGTCCAAGAATTTGACGAACTCTCGCTCCGAGAAGTCGAAATAGTCGGGGGTGAAGCCCCAGAGGTTCATCGACACGGGGGTCATTGGGTCAAGGGTTTGCTCGACACCGTTCTCATCGGTAAAGACGATGCGGTGCTCGGGGTCGTAGGAGATGGCTGTGCGCTCAACGACCTTGGTCAACTGGCCGTCGCGGGTCTCGCACACGCCGCGAGCCACGGAGCCGTTCTCGGTCATGGTGTTGCCCACGCGGAAGCCCACCATGCAGTAGTCGCCCTTGCGGTCATGGGGACGCTTCAGCTCGTCGGCGATCACGCGGAAGGCGTCGCGGCCGTAGAAGTCGTCGGCATTGATCACCGCGAACGGCTCCTTGATGGCGTCTTTGCCCATCAGTACAGCATGGTTGGTACCCCAAGGTTTGGTGCGGTCGGCTGGACAGGTGTAGCCATCAGGGAGCGCGTCGGTGGATTGGAACACGACCTCCACGGGCACGTGTCCCTCGTATTTTTTGAGGACTTTGTCGCGGAAATCCTGCTCAAAGTCGTGGCGGATCACAAAGACGATTTTGCCGAATCCGGCCTGGATGGCGTCGTAGATGGAGTAGTCCATGATTGTCTCGCCGTTGGGGCCGAGTGGGTCGAGCTGCTTGAGGCCTCCGTAGCGGGAGCCCATGCCGGCAGCAAGTACAAATAAGGTAGGTTGCATATTTTTTAATCTTTAAATCTTTAAGACATTAAAGGAGGAAAGGGGGTAAAGGAGTAAAGGATATCTACTCAGTACTCACTAATTACCTAATTACCTTAGAGGCGGCGGGCGCCGTCGCTGATGATTACATCATAAATCTTGGGCTCGTGGCCGTAGCGGTCGTTGAATTCCTTCACGGCAGTTGCGATGAAGTGGTCGTATTTATCGTCGGTCACGAGGTTGATGGTGCAGCCTCCGAAGCCGCCGCCCATGATGCGCGAGCCGGTTACGCCCTCGCGGCGGGCAAGGTCGTTAAGGAAGTCCAATTCCTCGCAGCTCACCTCGTAGTCCTTCGACAATCCCTCGTGGGTCTCGTACATCTTGCGGCCCACGGTTTCGTAGTCGCCCTTCTCGAGGGCGTCGCACACGGCAAGCACGCGGTCCTTCTCGCCGATGACAAACCTGGCTCGCAGGTAGTCCTCGGCCGTGATGTCGCCCTTGATGGCGTTGAGTTCTTCCATCGTGGCGTCGCGCAGGGTCTCCATGCCCAAGCGCTTGGCCACGCGCTCGCACGACTCGCGGCGCTTGTTATAGGGGGAGTCAACTAATTCGTGCTTAACAACCGAGTCCACGAGGACGAGCTTGTAGCCCTTGGGGTTGAACGGGAAGTACTCGTACTCCATCGAGCGGCAGTCCAAGCGCATTAGCTGGCCTTGTTTGCCGAAAACGGATGCGAACTGGTCCATGATGCCGCAGTTGACGCCGCAGTAGT
>CAZLSW010000135.1:0-4361 GCA_964562375.1 uncultured Muribaculaceae bacterium
CACCTAAATCAACACATTAAAAATTCGGCTCTAAAAAGTGACGAAAACAGGAAAGGAAGCCTATCCTGATGCCCAGCCGGATGCTGAGACTGATGCTGAGACTGATGTTGAGAGTGATGTTGAGACTGGTGGGGCAGCTTGGGGCTGGACTGTGCTGTGGACGTTTTATTCGAAGATGTGGCGGAGCTTGGAGAAGATGTGGGATTTCACCGAGTCGGTGGCTTGGACGTTGGGGGAGTCGCGTAGCTGCTCCATGATCTCTTTCTCCTTGTCGTTGAGGTGCTCGGGGATGTAAACCATCACGTTGACTAGCTCGTCGCCGGTGCCGTAGCCTTCGGTGGAGGGGAGTCCCTTGCCGCGGAGGCGGAGCACCTTGCCAGGCTGTGTGCCGGGGGCGATTTTCAGTCGGGCTCGGCCAGTGATTGTGGGCACTTCTACCGAGCCGCCGAGCGTAGCTGTGGGGAGGTCGAGCATCAGGTTGTAGATTACGTCGTTGCCGTCGCGGATGAGTTCGGGGTGCTTAACCTCTTCGATGACCACAAGCAGGTCGCCGTTTACGCCGCCGTGACGGGGGGCGTTGCCTTTGCCTTTGACGGTGAGGGTCATGCCGTCCTGCACTCCCGCGGGGATGTTGAACGACACCACTTGTTCCTTGCGCACGACGCCTTCGCCGTGGCAGTAGGAGCAGCGTTCGGTGATGACCTTGCCCTCGCCCTCGCATTCGGGGCAGGTGGCGGTTGATTGCATAGCGCCGAGGATGGTTTGCTGGGTGTGGAGGATTGAGCCGGTGCCGTTGCATGTGTGGCAGGTGGTGAAGGCTGTGCCGTCCTTTGCGCCGGTGCCGTTGCAGTGCTCGCATTTGCCCATTGCGGGGATCTTGAGGGTCTTGCTCACGCCTTTGGAGATCTCCTCGAGGGTCATCTTCACCTTGATACGGAGGTCGGAGCCTTTGCGGGTGGGTTTGCGCGGCTGTCGACGGCCTCCGCCGGTGGCGCCGCCCCATTGGCCGCCGTAGTGGCCTCCGAAGATGTCGTGCGAGAAGATGTCCTCCATGGAGAATCCTTGCGAGTAGAATCCGCCCGCGCCGCCGCCGGGGAATCCCTGTGGACCCATGGAGTGGCCGAATTGGTCGTACTTCTGTCGTTTCTCCTCATTGGAGAGCACGTCGTAAGCCTCGGCCGCCTCTTTGAATTTTTCTTCGGCTTCTTTGTCACCCGGGTTTTTGTCGGGGTGATATTTGATGGCCATCTTACGATATGCCTTTTTTATTTCGTCGGCTGTGGCGTTTTTGCTGACGCCCAGCACTTCGTAGTAATCGCGTTTATCCATTGGAGGCAATTGTTTTAAGGGTTATTGGGCTACGGCTACTTTGGCGTGGCGAATGACTTTGTCGTTGAGGGTGTAGCCTTTGGCGATGGTGTCGATTACGCGGCCTTTTTTGTCGGGGTCGTCGGTGGGCACCATTGCGATAGCCTCGTGGCGGTCGGTGTCGAATGGCTGGTCCTGAGTGGGGATTTCCTTGACTCCGTTCTGCTCGAGGTACTTGATAAATTTGTTGTAAATCAGCTCCATGCCCTCTTTGACGGCCTCAACGTCGCTAGAGCCGTTGATAGCCTGGAGGCCGCGCTCGAAGTCGTCGATGATCGGGAGCAAGCCTTTCATGGCTCCCTCGGCGCCGTTCTTGATGATTTCCGATTTCTCGCGAAGGGTGCGCTTGCGGAAGTTGTCGAATTCGGCCATCAGGAACAGGTATTCTTTTTTCTCTTTCTCGAGCTGCTCCTGGGTGTCGTTGAGGAGTTGCTTAAGGGATTCGGTTTCCGACATCACGCCGTTCATTTCCTCTGCCGAGATGTTGTCGGGCTCGTTTTCAGCCACGTCGGCGATTTCAACGTCCTCAGGCATAGGCTTGGGGTCGGTGTTTTTGGCCTTTTGGTCGTGTTTGTTGCTCATATCTTGCTATATTTTTGTTTCTTTATTATCAGAGTTGGCTATGCAAAAACATTGCCAAAGTGGTGGCGGAGGGTGTTAAATGTGGCTGGTGGCACATTTTTAACATCCTCTTGATATGATAACAATCGGCGGGGCTTAACGTTCAATCGCCGCGGGGCAGAAGTGACCGATGTGGTGATACCAGCCCGATGCGAGCCACTGGGCGGGTAGCGCGGGTACCTCCCCGGGGAAGATGGCGTACATGGCGGAGCCTGAGCCTGACATGGAGGCGTACACGGCTCCCAGCTGGTACATTTTCCTCTTGATTTGGGGCAGGAGGGGCAGCAGGGGGAATACCGTGTCCTCAAACTGGTTGTGTATCCGCTCTTTCCACGTGTCGAGGGGTTGGCGGATGGCCTCCACGAGGTCGAAGTCGATAGGCTTTGGGGTAACGCCGGCGTAGGCTTCCTTGGTGGATACCGCGCATGGTGGCTTGACGATGAGGATGGAGTAGCGAGGGGCGTCCCCGCCCAGACAGGTCTCGCCAAGGGGTAGCAGGGTGGTGCCTGTCCCGGTGCAAAGCGCGGGCTGGGAGGTGATGAAGAAGGGGCAATCGGCACCGATCTTGGATGCAACCGCTTGCAAGCGCTCGGTGGAAAGCCCGAGTTGACATTCCCGGTTGATGGCGAGCAGGGTGTGGGCCGCGTCGGAGGAGCCGCCTCCCAGTCCCGCGCCGTCGGGGACGTTCTTGTGAAGGTGGATGGCTAATGGGGGAAGGTCAACCTCCTCGGCAAGCGCGCGATAGGCTTTCATCACGAGGTTGTTCTCCGTGGGACAGTTGACGGGGTAGCCGGTAGTGGTTAATGGTGAATGGCGAATGGTGAATGGGGTGACCTCGACGATGTCGCCCCAGGCGACGGGGAGCATCACGGTGACAATCTCGTGGTAGCCGTCGGGACGGCGGGCGGTGATGTACAGCCCGAGGTTGATTTTACAGTTGCACAGCTGAATCATTTGGTCTCGACCACGCGCTTAAGGGTGATCACTCGCTGGCCGTCCTCGTCGAGCAGGTCGACGTGGTCCTTTCCGCTCTGCTTGGCCGCGTCAACGCTTTCGAGGGCGAGGAGGAATGAGGTCTCGAGCTGGGGCTTGTCGCACCCGCGGCGGGTGGTGGCGATGTCGTGGAATTGCACGGCGTTGCTCTTGTCGGGGTCGATCAGCAGGCTTCCGTTGAGGAGGTTGCAACCCGTGTTGCCATGCACTCGCAGCTCGGTGACGTCGATCACCAGGCGCATCTCGGGATTCTCGTTGGGGTCGATCGTTTGGGAGCCTACGCGGGTCACTTGCCACGTGCCGTTGAGGAAGTCCATGTTGTGCTTGCGTATCACCATCAGGGGGGTGCCGTGGCTGTTTTTGAGGGTCAGGTAGGTTTCATGGCCTTTGTCGGCGATTGAGTAGGTGACGGCTTGGTCGAGGGCCACGTTGATGGCGTGCTGGAATGGAGCGTCGGGGCAGGAGCGCATTGTGGCGATGACGTTGGAGAATGAGATTTGGCCGTTCTTGCCCAGCGTGAAGTCGCCGTTGATGGTGTTGCAACCGTTGTTGCCGTAGAATCGGCCTGTGCTTTGCTCCAGCGTGAGGTAGGGACGCTCGTCGCCAGTGACGGTCTTGCCGTTGACGGTGGCGATGGTCCACTCTCCGGGGACGAGGGCCGACTGGTCGACATGCGATGTCGTTTCCACCTTGGCGGTGGTCGTTGTGGTTGACTTCTTGGCCGAGCAGCCGGGCAATGCTATCCAGGCTGCCACAATGGCGATGATCAAAATTTTTGCTTTCATTACATCAGGTTCTTACATATCTAATATAAACCTCTGTGCAAAATTATTGTTTTTTCTCCCTACCACCAAGAAATCCTCAAAAATTCACAACCCTCGCCTTGGCCCCCGAGCCAATCTGCCTAAGTATACCCCCCCGACAGGGAGGAGCTGTCGCGACGTCTCGGCGGCAAAATTTGCTGGGACTGAGAAAGGGTGGATTATGCATATTACGCATGGTAAAATGTGTTAAATGCTTTATTGATAGCGATTTAGCGTTGAACATCATGCATAATATGCATAATCGGCACTTCCTGCGGGAATTACCTCTATCGGCGAGTGGGTCGGTTACTCCACCGACTACCCTCAACTCATCTCCATCAACAGGTTGCATTTCGGACTGTTGAAGCAACGTCAGGGAGGGAAGGGGACAGCTGCAAAACCATGTGTTTGGCAGAGGAGATGGATGGTGGTCGGCTTGCCGACCCCGCGCAAGTAGCGCAGTCCGGGGATATCGGCTTGCCGATTGTCCCCGGGCTGGGTAAAAACGCGTCAGGCGACGCGCTTCGGCTTGCCGAAGCTTTCAAAATCAAACAATTATGCTTATCTTTGCCCACG
>CAZLSW010000136.1:0-4345 GCA_964562375.1 uncultured Muribaculaceae bacterium
TAGGCCGCGTTGGGGACTTTCACCCGTTAGATTATGCCCATGTCGGGCGAACAAGGAATTCCCGGGACGCTCGCGCGCACCGGGAATCCTTCTACCCTTAATAGGAATCTCATGAGTGAGATTTTTCTGGAATAGTATCAGGACTTAGCTTTGTCGTAACCATATATTTGGCAGTGTATTCTGCCAATTAAAGATACTAACTAACTATCGTATTATGGCCTTGGTGGCAGTTCCATTAGCCACGATAATCGCAAGGCCTTGATTCAAGGTAATCGAAGCGCCGGGAGCCACGGTGATGACACGGCCGAGCTGGTCGCTCACGGTGATGGCTCGCGAGGTGGTGTTGGTCAAGCGGTTGCCAACGAGGGTGTAAAGCTGGGTGGCGTTAACCTCAAGGCTCTGCACGCCGCTAGCCAGGCAATCGACAGCGCAGATGGCCGATACGTCGCCGCAACGGGCGGTGATAGTGGCTGTGCCCACGCCATAGGCGGTAACAACGCCGCGCTTGCTCACGTAAATGATATCGGGTTGCGAGCTTTCCCAGGTGACGGTCTTGTCGGTGGTGTTCTCGGGGAGAACGGTGGCCGTGATCGTGTAGGAGGGTTGCTCCTCATCGGGGATAGAGGCGTCGTAGGAGATTTCAAGGCTCTCGGGGTCGAGGATAATCTGCTCGGCCTTCACCTCGGTGATATTCTCGGTAGCGGTGATGCGCATCTCGTTGCAGCGGGCGTTGCCACCCACCATCACCACCTTGATCACGTGCTTGCCGGCTGTTACGTCCTCGATGGTGTAGTCGCTTTGGGCGAGCTCGCGCAGCTCAGCAGCCACGTCGGGGTTGGCGTCGGCCAGCTCAAGCAGTTTGTCTTTGTAGAAGTACATCTCCCAGGAGTCGGGGTTGGACAGCGAGGGGAGAACGGTGCGGATACGCTTGCCTTGGTAGGTGTCAACATCTTTCCACTCCGAGGGGGTAAGGGTGCGGGAGATAAGCTTGGAGGTGTTGGTGGCCAAGGGGAGCTTCTCGTAGTTGAAGTCGATCAACTCGCCGTCGAAGTAAACGAATGTATCGAATCCGTAGGTACCCATCAGGTTGTCGCCCACGGGGAGGCCTTCCATGGTCCAGATGTAGCCGTCGCCGTCGAAATTCCAACCGGGATTGCGCTCGCCAGGGAGACCGGCTCCGTTGCCGCGGATAGGAGCGTAGCCACCCGACATGTGCACGCCTGTGCGGAGGTCGATGTCGAGGTTGGTGTGGTCCTGCTTCACGTCGATGGTGTACTCACCCCACCAGCCAAATCCCTCGGCAGCCTCGGTGGGGGTAACGGTCTTGGCGGTCTCGTCAACGTATGTCCAAGTGCGGTCGACAGTCTCACCCGAGTTGTTCCAGTTGTTGACGCAAGCGTGGGGCACGCCGTCCCAGGTGTGGTGATTGGAGAACATTGCGATATCGGCAGTAGAGGCAACCTGCTCGGCCGAGTTCCAGGGGTTGATATACATGGGGTTGTACCAATAACCCAATGTTCCAGCCTCGGCGTGGCAGGGGAATTTCTGGTCGTTTGCCCAATCCCAACCGCCAAAGTAGTCGGCGCGGGGCACGGTGATGCCTATCGATGATACCCCGTGATGTAGAGTCGTGATGGTGTTGTCGTCGTAATCGGTCTCGTCGTAGTTGAGGAAGTTGATCCACGAGTAGGTGGGATAGTCGCTACCGTAAGCCACGGGGGTGTCGATACGGTCGGAGAGCACAGCCATGTAGTCGATGGCGATCTTGTCGCCCACAAGAAGGTTGTCGTCGGCTTTGTCAATCAAGATTTGGGCATAGTTGATCGTGGAGCCGTAAGCAAACGATGTTACCTTGGATGACGCGTCAAGCGAGGCCACCAGGCGGTGCCACTGGCCATCCAGCGGGAGCTGCTGGCTGGCGAGGGTCATTGTGCCCTCTGTACCCTTGATCTGGAAGCGCACGGTGATGGTGCGGTCGGTGGAGTTCTCAGCACCCGGTTCGGCCTTCATCACAGCCACCATGCAGCGCGACATGGATTGGTAGTCGTTGTCGAAGGTGCCTGTCCATTTGAGCAGCAACTTGCCGTAAGCACTTGCATCGGAGGCCGATTTCAGGTCGGTGTAGGTATAGGTGAGGTGACCGTCGGAGGTGTCGGCGGTGGAGGTGCCATCGGCGTTGTACACTCCATAGACGGTATTGATTTTCGAGGCGTCGCCGTAGATGTCCTTGATGAGCGTGCGCTGGCGGAAAGCGAAAGCGTTACCGGCAACGAGCAGGGCCACGGCGCAGAATAAAAATTTCTTCATGGGGGTTAAGTGTTAGAGATTGGTTTATCGGATAATTTTAGCGACGGAGGTACCGGCTTTCACAAGGTACATGCCCTTCTGGAGCGAGGAGATGTCGGTGGATGAGCCGTTGCCGCGAGCGATAAGGGCGCCGTTGATGCCGTAGATGGCCCAGTCGGCTTGCTCGGCGAAGCGAACGGTGTTGCCTTCGCGGGTGATATCATTGGCTTTGTCGGCCGAGATAGAGCCTACCCCACCCTCACCATGCTTGGACGCGGTGAGCTTAATCTCGTTCATGTAGGATTGTCCACAGATGCCTTTCACCTTGATGGTGTGGAGACCCTTGGAAAGGTTCTCAGCGGTGAAGTCGGGCTTGGCGTACTCCTTCAAAGCGGGATAGGTGTTGGAGAGCTCCTCCATAGCGTCGTCGAAGTAGTAGAGACGCCAGAAGTTGCCGGGATACCATACAGTGTGCTCAGCGTTCCACGTGTCTTCGGGAGCGAAACATGTGGGACGGAAAATCTTCTTGCCGTCGGCCAATGTGGGCACGTCGCTCCACTTGGTGGGATCGGTGAGCACAGGCCAGTTGGCTGTATAAAGACCCTGGGAGTCGTTAGCGTCGGGATACAGAGGCTCGGGATAGGTGGCGTTGTTCACCTCAAGCACCTGGCCGTCGATCTCCACGCAGTAGGTGAAAGCCAATTTTTGGGTAACGTAGTTGTAGGTGTTGTAGTCGAAACCGTCGAGGGCGAAACCACCGTCGGCGCGGTCAAGGCCATCGGCCCATATTCCAGCGGCACCACTGGCGAAGATTGCGCCGGGCTGGGGATGCAAGGGGGTGCGGAGGGAGATGCCCACGTCGGTACCCTCGTCCAGGGTCTCAAAAGTGTACTCGTACCACCAACCGGTGAACTCGATCATTTGATCAAGGGTGACAAGATTGGAGGTCTTGTCGATATATTCGCCGTCATAGGGGGTAAGGCTACGGTCCCAGCTCTCCTTGATGACGCAGGGAGCGCCATCCCACAGGCGATGCCACGACCAGTTGTCGTACTCGGCGCTATAGGGACTTGTCCATCCCGGTTGCTGGATGGGAGTAGCCGAGAGGGGCTGTGCCCAGTAGCCGTTGTTGCCTCCGCCGTAAGTGGTAATATCCACGTATTTGTCAACGTCGTACATGCCGCGGAAACCGGTGGGGATGTTGCCGCCAAGCTTCACGCCAGCCTCCATATAATGTGCGGTGCGATTGTTGATCCAAGGCTCGTCGAAGTCGCAAGCGTTGATATAGGTGACATTGGGGGCACCCTCCTTATAGGTTACTTGGGGAGTTTGCCATTTGGAAGCCAAAAGCAGCCACATTGGGCATACGATGTCGCCCTCTTTCAGGTCTGAGAACACGAGTCGTATCTGTGTGATTCGGTCGCCATAGGAGAACTCGCCTGTAACCTGGGAATCGTCGCTCAGCACGTCGTTGACGGTATCCTCGTCGCTGTAGAGCGAGCCAAGGGGGATTGTAACGGTCTCACCGTCCTGGTTGACAGCGTAGATGGTAGCCGTGACGTGGTTGTCGGGGCGACCGTCATTGAAGGTGATAGCTTTCAGTCGGGCAGCTCCGAGCTGGAAAGTGTAATCGTAATCAGGACCGGCCTTGGGGCAGTAATCCTCATCAAGAGTCCAAGTGGCAGTGCCCGAGCCGTCGCTCACGATGTAAAAGTAACCACCGTCGCTCACGTCGGAAGAGCCTCCAGAGACGGTGAAGCCCTGTACACCGGGATTCTCGCCGAACTCAATGAGAGCCACCGAAGCGCGGCCAGCCTGCATGTTAAGCGCCAGCGCAAGTCCTGCTGCAAAAAGTAAAGATTTCTTCATAATGATGGGTTTTGTGAATAAAGGATTGTCAGGTAAGCTAATTGAATTGGTATTTTTAAGGTTCTGACCACCCTGCGGGTGACGTTGCAAAAGTAGATAGAACAAACGGCCCTTTTTAGGCCGTTTGTTCCAAAGATTACCCCAGTTCGGGATAAATACTATTCACCAGGTGGCATTTGAGCGTGGTTAG
>CAZLSW010000137.1:0-4079 GCA_964562375.1 uncultured Muribaculaceae bacterium
ACCACGCTCAAATGCCACCTGGTGAATAGTATTTATCCCGAACTGGGGTATTTTGATACATTCTGAGCTGGATGTACAGCGTGGCTATCTGCGCCGATAGGGACACCATGGCGGCGTCGTATTCGGCTTTCGACACCTTCACCGCCGCCTTCTTGGCTTTTACCTGCGCCGTAATCTTGCCAAAGAGGTCGATTTCCCACTGCGCTGAGAGGCCAAGGTCAAAATAGCTTATACGGTCAGCCTTGCCGGTGTTGCCGTAGAGCAAGCCCGAGGTTTGCGTCTTGGTCCAACCTGCCGAAGCGTCCACCGTGGGGAGATAAGCTCCGCGAGCGGCCCGCAGCGTGTTGTCGGCGATTTTCATTCGCGACGCGGCCATGCGCAGGTCGTAATTGTTTTTCACCCCCTGGATTATCAGCGAGGATAATGTAGGATCGCCCAGCGTCGCCCACCACTGGGCATCGTCGGGCGAAGCGGCTGTGAGCTGTTCGTTGTAGTTCCAATCATCGGGCAGCGGCTCGTGTAGATATTTGGTATCCTGAGCGTTAGCCGTGAAAGCCAACATCAGTAGACCTATCAGTACAATGCGGTGAAGCTTTAATTTAGGGCCAGGCATAACAGTGTCACATAAATAAATAGTTACACTGCTATAACCCCTCGCGAGTTAAAAAAGTTCACTGAGCCGAGGGTGTCCCGCTGCCCCCCCGTTAGGCAGCCTGAGCCACGCGAGTCTTGCGGGTCTTGGCCGTGAGCCAAGCTCTTACAGGCAGGTCGTAGAGCTTATAGGAAGCCCATGCGATACCGATAGCCAGGAAGAAGATACCCACAGCCATCCACACGTGCTGCCCCAGTGGAGCGTCCTGATGATCGGCCGCCCATTTCATCTGGATATAAATCCACGGATAATGGGTAATATAAAGGGGATAAGAGATGCCTCCCAACCACCGGCAGACAGCCAACGACCGAGCGTCGGTGACATCACTTCCGGCGCCTACCATCACCAGTATCGGGCAGATTATGAGCACTGCTGCCACATTGTACAAGCCATCGAGCCAAGGCATCTCGGGATTACCTACATACGGCATGCACAGCATCGTGGCAATCGCCACCGAGCACCACCAGAAGCCTCCCTTTACCGTCACCCTCGCCCACGACAATCGGGAGATGAGCAAGCCCGCGAAGAAGGGAAACAAGAGCCTTGACACACCAATGTAAATCTGATCAGACGACAAGCCGAATCCCCCGATAAGAGTGTAAGAGGCGTAGGCGCGAGGCGACAATAGGTTCCAAGTGTCGACATTCATCGCCACGTCAATCGTGAGCAACGCCGAGAATCCCACAAATATCCCTAATAATAATGTGGAAAAACGACGAATAAAAAGGCCATAAAGGATATTGGCCACGTATTCCCACATCAGCGACCATGCCGCTCCATTCAGGGGATTCACCTCCTGCCAACCGCGAATATCCCACCATGGCAACAGCGGAATCATCAAGCAACCGAGCAACGTTACCCATGCGAGGGTCTCCACCGACGTCTGGCCCACGAGTTCAAACCCCGGCGCGTCGCCCATATAAAAGAGAGCCGCTCCGATAAGTGTGCCTAATATCACCATCGGGTGCAATCGTATCAATCGGCGCTTGGCGAAGCCGCCGAAGGTCAATCCCCTACCCCAGCGATCGTCGTAGGCATAGCCAATCACAAAGCCCGATAACACAAAGAAAAAATCGACAGCAAGATACCCGTGGTTGAGGATCTGATCACGAGGACCCGAGCTGTAAGTCTCAAACAGGTGAAACATTACTACTATTATTGCCGCTACGCCACGCAAGCCGTCAAGAATCTCATATCGAGGCTTGGAGGCAAAAGGATTTTGGGAAATTGCGCTGTTGGTGATAGATACCGACATGGTTATGATCTAGATTATTTCAACCGCGAAATTAACGAGTTTATCCTTGGCCAAATTATTGGATTTTGTCAAATATTTGTCGTAAATTTGCAACGATGGACAAGGAAGAGCAAAAATACGACAATTACTCGTTTCATCGCGTCGCCATAAAGCCCGAGGAACAGATAGGCCCACACAGCCAAGCGTCGTGGGAGCTAAGCTTAGTCACCGTCGGGAAAGGGACGAGAGAGATCAGTGGCCTCCAAGAGCCGTTTGAAGCCCCCGACGCGGCCTTGCTTCCCCCAAATGTGGAACACTGCTGGCGTTTCGACCCCGCGGTAACCGACGACAATCAACGCGTCACCAATCTTTCGCTATTCCTATCTTCAGCGTTCCTGGAATCTCTGGCAAATCTCTTCCCCCAATTAGGAGTGCAAGGCTTAGCGACCCATCCACAGGCAATAGTGGTGAAAGGCGATAACGCGCACAGGCTCCGCAAGGTAATGGAGGATTTGCCATCACCCTCGGCGCTTCTCAAAACGCTTGAAACGCTGTTAGCCTCGCGGAGCGAAGTGTTGACAATCGCCACTCCCAACAGTCCCGACAAGAGACGACGGGAGCAACTCGACATTTGGGTTGCTTGCAACTACTCGCGTCGCATAACTGTTGCCGACGCGGCGCGACATGTGGGGATGAATACCTCAGCCTTTTGCACCTGGATGCGACGGTGCATGGACACCACATTCATCACCTATCTCAACGATTATCGCATCGCGCAAGCAGCCTCCATGCTTCGTAGCCAGCCAAACACTACCGTGGCCGAAATCGCCTACACCTCGGGATTCACCACGGTAAGCCATTTCAACCACATGTTTATCCAGCGCTTCGGAATCTCTCCGAAACGCTATCGCACGGCGACCAAGTAGCCCTAATACTCGGTTTTGTCAGGCTTGGCGGCCCATTTCTCGAAGGCTCGGATGGTGTAGCGGTTGTCCATGTGTATGCAAGGCAAGTGACGCGCCTCACGATCTACGGCAAGCTCGTCGTAGATGAATTTGTCGGAGAAATTAATCGATGCCGCATCCTCCTTGGTATTGCCAAAGTAGATTTTGTCCACGCCAGCCCAGTACAATGCGCTCAGGCACATCGGGCACGGCTCGCAAGAGGAATACACGGTGCATCCTTTCAGAGAGAAAGTGTCGCCGGCCTTGCACGCGGCACGAATAGCGTTAACCTCGGCATGGGCCGTGGGGTCGTTGGTGAGGGTGACGGTATTGACCCCGGTGGCCACAATCTGGCCATCCTTTACCACTACGGCGCCGAAGGGGCCTCCACCACGATCGACATTCTCTTCGCTCAGACGCGCGGCCATCTCCATGTACTCGCGGTCCTTATCAGTAAATTCAGTAGCTTTCATAATAGTAAAACGCATTTTGTAAGTTTAAAGTTGAAGGTGCAAGGTTTAAAGTTGATAGTTTCGGGTATTCGTGTATTCGAGTATTCGAGTATTCGAGTATTCGAGTACACGAGTGCACGACATCATTAACCAATTATTAAAAAAGGAGGGAACCCCCAGCGAGGCTCCCTCCATATTAATAATGTGTAGCGGGGATTATTCCTCCTGGTTCTTCTCGGCGTACTCCTTAAGCAGCCTCTCCTGCACGTCGCCGGGCACGAGCTGATAGGAGTTGAACTTCATCGTGAACGACGAGCGGCCACCAGTGATCGAGCTCAGGGCCGTCGAGTAGCTCGACATCTCTTTCAGGGGCACCTGTGCCTTGATCTTTTCGAAGCCTGAGTCGCTCTCCATGCCCATGATGATAGCGCGGCGGCCTTGGAGGTCGCTCATCACGTCGCCCATCACGTCGGAGGGCACCATCACCTCCACGTCGTAGATAGGCTCGAGCACCTTGGGATTGGCCTCGCGGAAGGCCTGCGAGAAGGCGTTGCGTCCTGCCAGGCGGAAGGAGATTTCGTTGGAGTCAACCGGGTGCATCTTGCCGTCATAAATGCACACGCGCACGTCGCGAGCGTAGCTGCCGGTAAGCGGGCCTTGCTCCATGCGGTCCATCAAGCCCTTGACGATAGCCGGGATGAAGCGGGCATCGATTGCGCCACCCACGATACAGTTGTGGACAACGAGCTTGCCGCCCCACTCCAGGGGTATCTCCTGGGTGTCGCGCACGCTCATCT
>CAZLSW010000138.1:0-3975 GCA_964562375.1 uncultured Muribaculaceae bacterium
ACAGTGTCGAAAAAGCGTTCAAGGTCTATGTCCACCGCGTAGCGGTAGCCTTGGTTGACTGTCTCCGTCGCTGATACGCTTTGTTGAGGTTGTCGGGCGACAATACGGCCTCCAACAGAGGGTGTTGTTTAGGTTGTTCCGTTGTGAGATAGCCGTCCACCACGCGCATGTAAGTCTGACCCCCGCATATCCTTCGGCTTCCGGCCTGTCTTTTCTAATTAGGGCCGCTTGAATATCAATGGATTAAAAATGAGTTTTACAAATTTTAAGAGACACTAATGATGTGTTTTCATTTTCAGGATTTTGGTGTCTTACATCTTTTCACAACTCTTGAAAGGAGAAGCACAACTGCCGAGAGAGTGATGAACAGCCAGGGTGTGCTTGTGAACGGTTCTGCTGCGCTTTCCAAGACGGTGGCGATTCCTCCGGCAAGATAGCCTAAGGTTCCC
The DNA here is from genome assembly GCA_964562375.1 of uncultured Muribaculaceae bacterium. Taxonomy (GTDB): domain Bacteria; phylum Bacteroidota; class Bacteroidia; order Bacteroidales; family Muribaculaceae; genus JAJPXC01. Next base: position 450 of record CAZLSW010000138.1, read on the forward strand.
AACAATGCAGATGCAGCCCCGGCTGATGTGCGTCCGGCATCCATTGTCAATGTCACGGATGCCGTGTTGAGACATCCCAGGCCGAGATATATAACGAGCACCCCTAATTCATACATGAAAAACACAGGATAAACCCACAAGGCTGTGACCGTGGCCGCTGCACCGAGCACAATCACTAATGCAGAGAAACGCAATACCTTCTTTTGGTCCGGAAACCGTGAGCTCAGCAGGGCCGTAATGGCAAGTGCTATGGCATTCGCACCTAAAGTAAGGCTGATGCCGCTTTCCGACATACCCATCCTGTCCATGATGAACGGGGCAGATGATAAATTCACTATTATCAGCGACATCAGCAAGGAATATGAAAGGCAAGGCAATAGGAATTTCGGTTTGGTAAGAAATGTCCTGAATGTTTGGAACAATACATGTGGCGATATGGCGATACGATTTCCCTTTTGAAGTGTCTCTTTAAAATAGACAGTGCATGGGAACATCAACGCGCCGAATGCCATCAGAGTCGTAAACACGCCTTTCCATCCCCAGGCCACGGCGATAAAACCGCCGAACACAGGGGCGAGCACCGTGGCCACGCCATTTATCATTCCTACGACTCCATACATCTTCGACAATTCGGATCCTCTGTAGCAATCCGCCACTATGGAACGCGAGATCACAACTCCCCCGGAAGCGGCAACCCCTTGGGCAAACCGCAGGGCAACAAACCAATATATGCCGGGCGACAGCAGACAACCCACTGTGACTCCAAGATAAACGATCAACGAAATTATGATGGGTAACTTGCGCCCTGTACTGTCACTCAGAGTGCCTATAAAGAGTTGACCCACTGCGAGGCCGAGCACGCAGGTCGCCAACGATAGCTGCACATTGGCCGGGGTTGTGGCAAAATATTGTGCAAGTTCCGGCATGGATGCAAGATACATGTCCATGACAAACGGAGCGAAAGCGCTCAATATTCCGAGGTATAATTCGAGAAACAGTTTTTTGTTCTCTTTGGCAGGCTTGTAGGTACTATTCATCTTTTGTATTTACCTGATGCCTCCATTCTTTATACCTGCCCATACATCCTGACAGTCGTACATCCTGAGTGTGCGGTCGTAGAGGTCAGCCTGAAATACCTCTGTCCGTTTCTCCCTGCGGTCACTAGTCCGATACACAGGAATTTCTGACCATACCATAAGGCTAAGTTCTTCTGGGCGCCGCTGTTTATGCATATTATGTTGCGTTTTAGCTTGCGAAATTAGGAAATCTTCTAAACATCACCCATGGCATAATCTCCTATTTTTATGTCAAAAAAGGAATATCGGAAATTTATCACTATATTTGCGTTCAAATAGCTTTCACTATGGAACCATTGATTGAATATACCAATTTAAGTGCATCCGATATCAAAGGTCGGTCACGCCGCATAGATGGTTGCCTATATATGATTACAATCCGTGGACGTGCCGTACTTGATGTGGATGCTGACCGTTACATAATGACAGAACAGTGTGAATTTGACACACAGGCGCCATGTTTGATAAACTGCAAAGAAGTGTCTGATGACTTTCAGGCCAGGATGTATGTTTATCCGCAGTCGCTTATTGAAGGCGCTAAGCGTAGCATTGATTCCAAGTGGTTTGAATGGAACGCTGAGCATCCCTTCTATAAACACACGCCCGATGTCAGAAGCCAACGCACATGGCGCGAGACTGTTCAATGGATGGATCTCGCCGAGACCTTGTTTTCTGCCGACTCTAAAATCCTTTTTCCCGAATTACAACAGCAAAACTTTATTACAGGAATGTGGATGTGGCATTTCGGCACAATACAAGATAAAATTGGAACCGCAAGCCCCAATACTCGTTCACACGAGATATATCGCAGATTCATACATAAAGTCAATGAACACGGCATCGGACGGCATACTGTAACGGAGTATGCGAATATGCTGAACATCACACCTCGGTATCTCAATAACGTAGTGGCCCGACACTCCCTGGGACGCACAGCCAAACAAATTATTGACCAGCGTCTTACGCTGCACATCAAGGAGTTGCTGGCATCTACATCCTTGTCGGTTTCGGAGATAGCCCTTCAACTCGGCTTTAATGACCAGTCGGCTTTGAGCAGACATTTTTTCAGATCAACCGGGATATACCCATCCGCATACAGACATAAAATTGATAGTCAGCAATAAGAATACATTAGGGATGAATAGCGCAAAAGTCCGTGGTAACAAAAATCTGAATGTGGGGCAAAGTTAGGGCGATGGCTCCATGATAGGGTGACGCTTATCGTTTGACATAATGAAGTAGAGAGAGTGCGTAGCAAGGCTCGCTGAAGAGCCTGGCTACGCACTCTCGTTATGAATGGCGGGTGGTAATTGTTTGTTGGAGGGGATTAATAGACGATTTTGCGGGCGGTGGAGCCGGTCTTTTCGATGTAGAGCTGGCCGGCGACGGGGTTGGTGACGATTTGGCCCTGGAGGTTATAGTAGGCGGGGGCGGTAAGGTTGGAGGCGGGAGCGGTGATTGATTTTACACCCGACTCGCCCTCGGGGAGCTTGAGGGAGAAGAGACCGCTTCGGTTGGCGTAGTAAAGCGAATTGCTGTTGCCGTAACCTACTAGGATAGCGTCGGCGGGGAAGGTGATGACGTTGTCAACCATCGTGCCGTAAGATGAATCCGCGTTCATTACCCACATTTCGCTGTCGTCGCCCTCAACATCGATGCCGATGGGGCTTTCCTCAATCTCCACTGCTTCGGGATCGTAGGCGTTGATGTAGAGGTAGTGGTTGTGGTCGGTAACCGAGTAGTTGGAGAACGGGGTTGAGTCACCGTAGGGGTTGACGATACGGTAGTAGTTCTCGATGCCGGTGTTCTGCTGCACTTCTACCTCGTAGTCGATGCTGGCAACGCCGAAGTTGTAGGCCGAAGTGACGATGTTGTCGGTGTAGGTAGCGGTACCCAGAAGTTCCCACTCGTCGTCGTTGTCGTAGGTGATGTAGAATCGGCAAGCCACACCCTTGAGTACGTTGCCGCTCTCGTCAACGGCCACGAAGAAGACAGTGGCGGCTCCAGCGTCTTTGCCATCGAAACTGAATGAGAAATCCCCGGGCTCGATGGATGTTCCGTTGGTGGCCACATAGGAGTAGTTGGAGTCAGTTGCGCCGTATTTTCCGAGGAAGAGACCCACTTTGATGTCGGCCACGTTTTCAGCCTCGATGGTGGCGGTGAACAGGTTGTCGGGAGCGCAGATGGAGTTGGTGACAGAGAATGAGTAGGTTGGCTCCACGTAGGGGGTGAGGCTCAGGTAGTAGCCGTAGGTGAACCATCCTAGAGATATTTCCGTGAAGAAAATGTCATCGGAGTTGAAAGATATAGATCCATCCGATTCCAGGGTTCCAACCAGGGATTCAATGACGTCATATCCAGTACCCGCTTCATTCCAGCGGTAGAAATCGAGAAGCACCTGTTTTCGTCACTTTTTAGAGCCGAATTTTTAATGTGTTGATTTAGGTGGT
>CAZLSW010000139.1:0-3972 GCA_964562375.1 uncultured Muribaculaceae bacterium
ACACTCACAATAGTGTCAATCAAATTTTTACAACTTTTTTTCTGTCAAACTACCGACGGTGCCCCGCGGTTTGCCGCGGCGGCTCCCATCCCTGCTCCCCCTTTATCCCCCTGAAGCGCAAGATTTCAACAAGATTTAGCCTAAACCTTTGGCAGTTAACGGAAAAGTTACTAAATTTGCAGTCGGATTTTGGACAACCCTGCCCAACGTCCACTATTTTGCTGTGTAAACAATTAATTATCAACATGATAACCATCACCTTCCCCAACAACGACGTTAAACAGTACCAGGCTGGCGTGACGCCGTTGCAAATCGCCCAGAGCATCAGCCCCCGCCTCGCCCAGGACGTGCTCGCAGCCTCGGTCAATGGCCAAGAATGGGACCTCACCCGGCCCATCACCGAGGATGCATCCATCAAGCTCTTCAAATGGGACGACCCCGAGGGCAAACACGCTTTCTGGCACAGCTCGGCGCACCTCCTCGCCGAAGCCCTCCAAGAGCTTTACCCGGGAGTGAAATTCGGAATCGGTCCCGCCGTCGAGAACGGTTTCTACTACGACATCGACCCCGGTGACCACAAAATCACTGCCGACGACTTCCCCAAGATCGAGAAAAAAATGCTCGAATTGGCCCAAAAGAAAGAAGACATTATCCGCCGCGACATATCTAAAGCCGACGCCCTCAAAATGTTCGGCGACCGTGGCGAAACATACAAATGCGAGCTAATCTCCGAGCTTGAGGACGGACACATCACCACCTACACCCAAGGCGCTTTCACCGACCTCTGCCGCGGCCCCCACATCCCCTCCACCGCCCCCATCAAGGCCGTCAAAGTGATGTCTCTGGCCGGAGCCTACTGGCGTGGCGACGAAAAACGCCAACAGCTCACCCGCGTCTACGGCATAACCTTCCCCAAGAAGAAAATGCTCGACGAATACCTCCTCCTCCTCGAGGAAGCCAAAAAACGCGACCACCGAAAGCTCGGCAAAGAAATGGAACTCTTCGCCTTCTCGGCCAACGTCGGCGCCGGCCTTCCCCTCTGGCTCCCCAAAGGCGCCGCCCTCCGCGACCGCCTTGAGCAATTCCTCCGTAAAATCCAAAAACAATACGGATACCTCCAGGTGATCACCCCCCACATCGGCAACAAAATGCTCTACGTCACCTCAGGCCACTACGCTAAATACGGCAAGGACTCTTTCCAGCCCATCCACACCCCCGAGGAAGGTGAAGAATACCTGCTCAAGCCCATGAACTGCCCCCACCACTGCGAGATATTCAAGGCATTCCCCCGCAGCTACCGCGAGCTGCCATTGCGTCTCGCCGAGTTTGGCACCGTCTACCGATACGAGCAGAGCGGCGAGCTCCACGGCCTTACCCGCGTGCGCGGATTCACCCAGGACGACGCACACATCTTCTGCGCCCCCGACCAAATCAAGGACGAATTCCTCAAGGTCATGGACATCATCTTCTACATCTTCAAAGCCTTGAAATTCGACAACTTTGAAGCGCAGATATCCCTCCGCGACCCCAACAACAAGGAAAAATATATCGGCACCGACGAAAACTGGCACCTCGCCGAGCAAGCAATCATCGAAGCCTGCGCCGAGAAAGGCCTCAACGCCCGCACCGAATCAGGCGAAGCCGCATTCTACGGCCCCAAGCTCGACTTCATGGTCAAAGACGCTATCGGCCGCCGCTGGCAGCTCGGCACCATCCAGGTCGACTACAACCTCCCCGAGCGATTCCAGCTCGAATACACCGGCGCCGACAACCAAAAGCACCGCCCCGTAATGATCCACCGCGCCCCCTTCGGCTCGATGGAACGTTTCGTCGCCGTCCTGCTTGAGCACACCGCCGGACGATTCCCCCTGTGGCTCGCCCCCGACCAAGCCGTCATCCTCCCCATCAGCGAGAAATTCAACGACTACGCCTACCGCGTGGCCAAAGAACTCTCCGCCAAGGACGTGCGCGTTATCGTCGACGACCGAAACGAAAAAATCGGCCGCAAAATCCGCGACAACGAGCTAAAACGAATCCCCTACCTCCTCATCGTTGGCGAAAAAGAAGAAGCCAACGGCGAAGTTTCGGTAAGAAAACAGGGCGAAGGTGATCAAGGTACGATGAAAATTGCTACCTTTGCAGACGAATTGACCCGAGAGGTCGACAATATGACCAACCAATAACCGCCTGAATGGAGAAAAAACCCATGTTTACGGGTCCTCGCCCACCAATGAGGAACAACAACGGCCCGCGCCCACGCCCCGGCCAGAAAGACAACGGCAAAGACGCCTATATCATCAACGAACGCATCCGCGCCCGTGAAGTCCGTCTTGTGGGCGACAACGTCGAGCCTGGTATTTACACCATTCAGGAAGCGCGACGAATCGCCGAAGAGCAAGAGCTCGACCTCATCGAGATCTCTCCCACAGCCACCCCCCCTGTGTGCAAGATACTTGACTACCAAAAATTCTTGTACCAGCAAAAGAAACGCCAAAAAGAGCAAAAAGCAAAAGCCACTAGAGTCGTCGTTAAGGAAATACGATTCGGCCCCCAAACCGACGACCACGACTACAACTTCAAGCTCAAGCACGCCATCGGATTCCTCCAGGAAGGCTCAAAGGTCAAAGCCTACGTCTTCTTCAAAGGACGCTCCATCCTCTTCAAAGAACAAGGCGAAGTACTACTCCTCCGATTCGCCAACGACCTAGAAGAATACGGCCGAGAAGAACAAATGCCCCAACTCGAGGGAAAACGCATGATTATGATGTTCTCCCCAAAGAAAAAATAACCACGATATCCCACGGCCCCAGCATGGCCCAAGATTAATATTAACAATCAATAATTAACGAAAATGCCAAAGGTTAAAACTAACGCCGGTGCCAAAAAAAGGTTCACCCTTACCGGCTCAGGAAAAATCAAAAGAAAACATGCTTTCAAAAGTCACATCCTGACCAAGAAAACTAAAAAGCAGAAACGCAATCTCACCCACTTCGGCCTCGTCGCAAGAGTTGATGAGGGCAATGTAAAGGCATTACTTGGCCTCAAATAACACCGCCGATTTCAGCTTTCGTTTTTTAATTAGAGATTATCAACCAATTAATCAACCGAGCGGACAGCCTCTAAGAGCATAAAGCCGCTGACGCTCAAAAAACTGTAAGAAAATGCCAAGATCAGTCAACCACGTCGCATCTCGCGCACGTCGTAAGAAAATCCTCAAACTCACCCGCGGTTACTACGGCTGCCGCAAAAACGTGTGGACCGTCGCCAAAAACACCTGGGAAAAAGGCCTCACATACGCCTACCGCGACCGCAAAAACAAAAAACGCAACTTCCGCGCCCTCTGGATCCAGCGCATCAACGCCGCCGCCCGCGCCGAGGACCTCACCTACTCCAAGCTCATGGGCCTCATCCACAAGGCAGGCATCGAGATCAACCGCAAAGTCCTCGCCGACCTTGCCCTCAACAACCCCGCCGCATTCAAGGCCATCGTCGACAAAGTGAAATAAAATCACCCCTATACCACTCCAAAAGGGCGTCCCACCACGGGGCGCCCTTTTGTCCCCTCATTCCCCATCCTCCCTCCCCTAATCTACTCATCCTCCCTCCCCGGGCTCCCTCCCCGGGCTCCCTCCCAGCCATTCCCAGCCCTGCGGTTCGCCGCGGCGGCCATAGGGGGCGGCCTTGGACAGCCATCACCAGGCTATCCCAGGCGTGGGGCCACCGTTCTCCGCGGCTCCTTCGCGGAGCGAGCGCCCCCGGGCGCCTCCCCCCATAGGCGAGCCACGGTGCCCCGCGGTTCGCCGCGGCGGCCTGCAACCGCTCCCCTCCGCGCCTCCCCCCGGCAAGCCGTGTCTCCCCCTGTCAAGCCACGGTGCCCCGCGGCTCGCCGCGGCGGCCGGAAAAAAGCCCCAAATATTCTTGTGAAATTTTGTGTAATCGGGGCAATTAAAGCGCCCGATAATCAAAAAGGAT
>CAZLSW010000140.1:0-3863 GCA_964562375.1 uncultured Muribaculaceae bacterium
CCGCTCCCACAACAGCTTTGAGCCTTATTTTATCCTGCAAAATGACCTATAAGTCCAATTTTCTTGGCTACTTCATCAACTTTTAGACAAATTTCACACGCCATATTGGGGAAATTGTCTATATTTGTACCTGATAAGTTAAACCTTTGAACGTTAAGCTTGTCTAAATGATAAAATTATAACCGGGTTTCACCCACCACAATTTACAAGCCATGATGATCGAATTTAAGCACATCGCAACAGCTATCGCTCTGGCAACTGTCGCTTCGGGCGTGACTTCAGCTTATGCCTCGACTCTTGACGACGATATCTACTACTCCTCAAAGCCCAAGAAGGAGACTAAGACTACCGCTAAGTCGACCACCACGTCGACATCGACCCAATACATCCCACAGTCGGCAGTGGCCACAACAGCCACCTCCACCGTGAGCAACTCCACCTACGCCGAAGAACGCGACGTTGACGAGTACAACCGCCGGTACACCACCGACCAATACACCGACACCATCGCTTCCCTCGACGACGCCTCCAACGACTTCACCTACACCAACCGCATCGAGCGCTTCTACAACCCCGACATCGTAGAAGGCTCCAACGACGCCGACCTTCAGGACTACTATTACACAGCCCTCGAGGACCAAGCCGAAACCTCGGTGACCAACATCAACCTCTACGTTGTCCCCACCTACGTGGGTTATTGGGACAACTTCTGGAGCTGCCGCACCTACTGGGACGGCTGGTGGGGACCATCCTGGTCCCTCACCTGGACCCCCGGCTGGGGCTGGAGCTACGGTTGGGGCGTAGGAGTATTCCCCGCCCTCTCTTGGAGCTGGGGTTACGGTTGGGGTCCCTCCTGGGGTTGGGGATGGGGCTGGGGGCCCCGCCCCTGGGGTCCTAGACCCTGGGGACCAAGCTACGGCTGGCACCCCGGACCTAACCCCCGTCCCGGAGCCGTACGACCCCACGGACCAGCGCGTCCCGGTGGAAGCCTCGCATCCACCCGCCCCGGCGGCGCCTCAATGCGCCCCTCCGCGGCCTCAGCAGGCACTTCCCGTCCCGGTGGCTCCTCACTTCGCCCTGGCGGTTCTTCCCGTCCCGGTGGCTCATCTGTTCGACCCGGTGGCTCATTTGTTCGACCCACAGGCTCAATCGGCCGACCCATCCAGTCCACCCAGCGCCCCTCAACCGTAACACCCGCCAACCGTCAACCCAGCGCCACCCAACGCCCATCCAGCGGTTCCAGCGTACGTCCCACTAGCGGAACAACACTCTCCCGTCCCACCGGATCGCAATTCCGTCCCGGAAACACATCCCGCTACTCCTCCGGCGCCCAATCCTCGGTGACACCCTCCCGTCCCTCCTCTACAACTACCCGCCAATCCGGCACTTCCACAAGCCGCCCAGGTCGCTATAGCTCATCCTCAACCCATCAATCCAGCTCATCCTCAAGCAGCCACTCCACAAGCCCCTCGCGGCCATCGTCCAGCTCAAGCCACTCCTCCGGCTCCAGCTACTCCCGCCCAAGCTCATCCGGCTCATCCTATAGCCGCCCAAGCTCCTCAAGCACCTCCCGACCCTCAGGCTCAAGCTACTCACGTCCCTCGGGCGCATCCAGCCACAGCTCAGGAGCCGGCCGCGCCTCCGGCGGAAGCCGTGGCGGTGGAGGCTCCCGTGGTGGCGGCCGCCGCTAACTAACAACTAACAACTAGAAACTAAAAACTAGAAACTAAAAACTAGAAACTCCAATCCCCGTGAACCGCATCGCATTATACCTGCTCCTACTGGCCCCTATCGCCAGTAACGCCCAATCAGCTATCGACGCAATGCGTCTATCACCCTACCAGCTTAGAGGTACCGCCCGCTTCATGGCAATGGGCGGTGCCTTTACTGCTTTGGGCGGCGACATTTCTACCTTAGGACAAAACCCAGCTGGCGTCGGAGTTTACCGCTCAAGCGACATCGGTGTCACCCTCGACATCGACCTCCAATGCTCATCCACCAACTCCCTCGGATTCCACCAAAGCCAGCACAACACCCAAGCCGCATGCAACGCATTCGGTTACGCCGGAGGAATCTCCACCGGCAGCTCCGTTATGCCCTACTTCGGATGGGGAGTCAGCTACAACCGCGCCGCCTCTCTCGACCGCACATACCGCGGAGGGACCGTCCTAGGCACCTCCCTATCCAACTACATCGCCAACTACACCTCCAACGCCGCCTACCAAGCATCATCCCTCTACGACCCCGTCACCCAAACCTACACCGACCCCTACGCCGTATCCCCCTCCTACGACCCCTACTGGGACACCAACAACGACTGGCTATCTATCGCCGCCTTCAACGCCCACATGATCACCCCCGTTAACAACAAAGCCAACTGTACATCCTACAACGGCCTCTGGACCAACGGCACATCAGGCGACGCAATGTACTACACACGCCAGCGCGGATACATCGATGAATACAACATCGACCTCGGTGGCAACATCGGCGACCACTTCTACTGGGGATTCGGATTCGGTATCACCGACCTAGAGCTTCGATCCGAAACCTACTACGACGAACAACTCAACAACGCCCTTATCCCCAACCAAACCGCCAACGGAAACGCCGGATCATCCGACACCTACGCCCAATACGCCCTCACCACCCAATCCCACACCACCGGAAACGGATTCAACTTCAAAGTAGGATTCATCGCCCGCCCAATCGACGAGCTACGCCTCGGATTCGCAATCCACACACCCACCTACTACGACATCACCACCACCTACTACGGCGACATCGACTACGCCTACTACCAAGGCGACATCGACTACTACAACTCCTTCGACGGACCCGAAACACCATCAACTACCCCCGTCGCCACCTACGACTGGAAACTCAAATCACCCTGGAAACTCATGGCCGGAATCGCCGGCGTAATCGCAGGCCAAGGAATAATATCATTCGACTACGAACGATCATTCGCCCGCGACATGCGCCAAAAAGACGGATACGGCGACGAACTATACTACAACACCGAAGACATCAAAACCTACTTCGACAACTACAACACCTACCGCCTGGGAGCCGAATACCGCATCACCAACAACCTATCCATCCGCGCCGGATTCAACTACACCACAGCCATCGCCAACAAAGACACCCGCGATGGATACAACCAAGTCTACACATCCGGCACCGACCCCTCCTACGTCCTGGCCAAAGACACATATTATATAACCGCCGGCCTCGGATACCGATTCGACTGCGGAATATACATCGACGCCACCTACGCCTACCGCCACCAACAATCCACCTGGCACGCATTCACCCCCTACCCCTCCTGCGAAAACGCCCCCTCAGGCTCCCTCCTCCAGCACGACAACCACCTCGTGTTCACCGTAGGCTATCGCTTCTGATTAACAATGTTTAACTCTTGGGGGGGGGTAAAAACTCCCAAAATTTGTCCATGAACTAAATTATGAGTAAATTTGCCCCCGAAAACAACGATTATATGTAAGTGAGCCCAGGGCTTGAGAAAGCAGTACAGCTCGTCCAAACAATAGCTAGACTTTTCATCCGGAGCGCCACAAGTGAGGGCGCCCCAGCCAAGATACACCGATAGGAGCATCCCTATGGCTGGTACCGAATAAAAAGTTTGGCGACCTTGAATCCCGTGGGAAGGCCTCAAGCCCTCCCACGGCTCTTTTTACCCCCTACCCCCCCATCAGCAAGCCACCGTTCCTCCCCTCAACAAGCCATCCTGCCCTCCATCAGCAAGCCACCGTGCCCCGCGGTTCGCCGCGGCGGTCCTCCTCATTTCCGTAACCATCCGAAATATGACGTCTTGTGCGTAACTAAAAAAATCCCTAGCCCTC
>CAZLSW010000141.1:0-3817 GCA_964562375.1 uncultured Muribaculaceae bacterium
CCACCTAAATCAACACATTAAAAATTCGGCTCTAAAAAGTGACGAAAACAGGAGGGATTTTATTTTTTGCACGCAGTCTTTCGCAGTCTAACGCAGTCTTTTTCTTCCTTTTCTTTTATTTCTTCACCTTTCTTAGTGAGATTTTGGGACACCTGCAAAAACCTGTGTTTTTGGGATATACGCTGAGATGGGGGTCGGCTTGCCGACCACCATCCATCTCCCCTGCCAAACACATGGTTTTGCAGATGTTCCGAAAATTCCTGAAATTCATGGCCAAAATAAAAATTCATGGCCAAAAGAGGAATTCGTGGCTAAGAGGGGGTTATTTTGGCGCTACTTGGTCGAGGGAGACGAGGCCCTGCATAAGGGCGTAGATGGTAAGGCCGGCGGGGGAGTGGATACGCAGCTTGGCCGCGATGTTGCGCCGATGGGTGGTGACCGTGTTGACCGAGAGGTCCATGTGGGACGCTATCTCCTTGTTGCTTAGCCCCATTACCACGCCCTTGACAATCTCTTGCTCGCGTGGGGTGAGCTCGCGGGTGGGGTCGCCCTCGTCCTCGCTCGTTTCGACAGGTCGGGACAGGCGGTTGAGTATCTCGGCGATGGTGCTGGCATCATCGTAGATTGATATGGCGTAATCCAGGGGGGCGGTCATCGTCGAAGGGAGCGCCGAGTGGTAGAGGCCCACGAGTTTCAAGCGCCCTTGCGACTGCTCCTTGAGGGCTTGCAACGAGTCTGGCGACTGCTCCACCATGTCGACTATCGCCACTGAGATTTGTCGACGCGACGCCATCTCGGCCAAGTCCTTCCCCGTGGCGTCGATCACGTTGGCTTGCGAGTGGCTTAGCGATTTCACCTGCGCCATAAGTCCTGAGAGAAGCAACGGCGACGGTGTCGAGATTCCGATGTTGAGCTGGCTCATTTCTTCTCCAATTTTGCCACCATCGGCACAAGGATGTCGTCCTCGATGCGGGAATGGCTTTCGAGGTCGGCCTCGCAGTTGTAGATGTCGACCAGCGCGTCATACATCTTGTTGGGCACCGAGGTGGTGTAGTATCTTAAAATCAAGTTTTTAAGCTCGGCCAGGGAGTCGGTCACCTCGTCGTGCTGCTTGGTGAAGATGGCGATGGAGTAGGGCTTGGCCGGCTTCCCCTCCACCAGCGCTTTCACGTAGGGGAAAAGATTGCGTTCCTCATAACGGAAGTGCCTGGTTACCTTGGAGATAAACGCGTCGTAGAATTCCACGATCCTGGGGTTGATGTCGTGGTGGCTTTCGTCCAGGGCCGCCAGGAGATTCTGGCGTATGTGGGGAAACTTGTACACCAGGAAATAGTCGTGGGAGTTTTTGAGGAATTCAGCGATCTGCCAAGGCGACACCTGGGGCATGGCTTTGGCATCCAAATTGCCTGAAATCAGATAGTTGGCAATTAGGAGGAAAACTTGGGGGTCCACTCCCGCTTGGGCGCATACCTGCGCGATTGTGCGGTTGCCGTATCCCAGAGGAAGCGAGAAGCGGCTCAGGATCGGCAACAGGTTGTAGTCGTAATCGACGAGGGCCACCATCGGGTCGTCGGCGGTGAAATTTCGGGCTACTTTCATAAATATCTGTAATTTAAGTTTCACAAGTGATCCAAGAAACCACTAATTTTCACTAATTATCACTAGTTCAGATCTTAAACTATATGTGTTCCAATTAATTTTGCTTTGCTGCGCAAAGAATTAATACGAATTACGATAATGAACGCTTATAGAAATTAGTGTCAATTAAAGAGCGTAAGCTCTCAAAATTTGTTGGCTTCCAAGTTAACTCATTGGTGATTATTAGTGTTAATTGGTGGTTTCTTGCTTGAGAAAGTTAAATATTTTGACAAAAGTAAAAATTTTTTTCGTCATTTTCACGATTTTGTGTAATTTTATCGCCCGAAACTGATCAGTAACGATGGAAACCGAGATTTTAAGGATTAAATGTCCCCACTGCGGGACCGAATTGGCTGTGGCTAAGCGTCCCGACATGGTGATGCAGATGGTCACCTGCCCTCAGTGCAACAGCCGCTCCCCATATACCTCCTATCAATTGCTTGGCACGATTGTCGACCCCAAAATCGCTGCCACCCTGGCCCCGTATGCCCAATCGGTTTCCCCAAAAGCCATCTTGACCCAACCTAAGGAGGACCCCAACGCCAATAGGCCGCGGCCCGTGGTGCCGGACGCTGTGGACAGCAACCGCACCGAAAACCTCTCGCAACGCCGTCGCTTGGCCGACCTGGGCCGTGGTGGCGCTGTGTCCAATCAAGGGCAATCCCCTCGACCTCAAGGAGGAGGCGGCAACTCCAGCGCCAAGATTTTCATCATGGCGATGGGTGGCGTGGTGGTCGTTGCATTAATCGCCATCCTTATCGTTTTGTTCCTCAAGAGTGGAAACAAAAAACAACAGGTGGTGGAGACCCCGGCCCCTGTTGTCGTTGAGGAGACCACGGTGCCATCCACTCCCGAGTCCACCCCCTCGCGTGTCACCGAGGAAGAGGATCAGGCGGCCGCTCCGGCTCAGGGCCCCGTCAACCTCAATGGCCATGAAGGCATCGACCTTGGGCTGGGAGTGAAATGGGCCACCTGCAACGTGGGCGCAAGCAAAGCCTCCGACGTGGGTGAATATTACGCCTGGGGTGATGTCGCCACCAAAAAGGAATACACCGAGCAAACCTCCAAGACCTACCAACGCAATATCCCGGAGATCACTGGCGATATCACCCGCGACCCGGCTACCGTGAAGTGGGGCCAAGGGTGGCGACTCCCCACCAAAGCCGAAATCAAGGCACTCTGCCAGAAGTGCAAATGGACATGGACTACCCAGGGTGGCCGTAAAGGCTACCTGGTCACAGGCCCTTCTGGCGAGTCGATTTTCCTCCCCGCGGGCGGCTACCGCTACTCGGCCACTATCTTCGACTCGGGAGTAACCGGTGGCTACTGGGCCGGAAGCCCCTCGCCCAGCGACCATCGCTTCTCCTACTACATGGATTTCAACGACAAGGAGCACTCCTGGTACCTCTCGGAGCGCTATATCGGTCGCAACATCCGTGCCGTAACCGACAAATAATATGCTTAGTTTTCTGAAAAATATATTCCAGCTGCTTATCTCTCCCGCTAACGGCTGGGAGGACATCTCGGCCGAAACCAAGGACCCCGCCGCGATTGCCTCCCAGGGGCTTTATCCCCTTTTGGGATTTGCCTCGGTCACAGCTTTTTTCCAGATGCTGTGGATAAGCCAGCTCACAGTCACGGGCGCCCTCCAGAACGCCATTATCATCTTCGTGCAATATTTCATCACCTTCTTTCTCGCCCAATATGCCCTGTCGCTGCTATTGAAGCCGTGCGTCAACCCGGGCGAGGTCAACGAGAAGAAATTGGCCGTTTTCGTCAGCTACTCGCTGGCGTTGATGGCCCTGATCACCATCATCGAGAACCTGCTGCCCATGGAACTGCTTATCCTTCAGTTCCTGCCCATCGTGGTGGCGGTGGTGATATGGAAAGGCGCGAGATTTATGGGAGTGGAGGCCGCGCAAGTGCCCCGATTCACAATCCTGTCCATCCTGTTGATTATCGGTCCGCCGTTGTTGTTGGGATGGCTGTTTAGCTGTATCATACGATGAAATTTGAAAAGGACATAAATATAAAGAACCGCCGCGCCACCTTCGACTACGCGATAGTCGAGACCTACACGGCCGGCATTGTGCTCACCGGCACCGAGATCAAGTCGATACGCATGGGCAAAGCCTCGCTTGTCGACACCTATTGCTATATCCACAACGGTGAGGTGTGG
>CAZLSW010000142.1:0-3704 GCA_964562375.1 uncultured Muribaculaceae bacterium
ACCACCTAAATCAACACATTAAAAATTCGGCTCTAAAAAGTGACGAAAACAGGACGACGTCGCCGGGAAGTATCTCCACGGGCTCCTTGCCCCATTCTTGGTAATATCCTCGGCCTCCCACGCAGATGAGCGTTTGGCCACCGCCGTTGGAAGCGTGGTGGATATGCCAGTGGTTGCGGCACCCAGGCTCGAAGGTGACGTTGGAAATCTTCACCCCTTCGGTAACGACGGGGTAGAGGTAGCTCTGCCCCTCGAAATATTGAGCGTAGGCGTTGTTGGGCTCGCCGATGGGAAAGATGATTGTAGCCTGATAATCCTCCTTGCTCATAGCATTGATTCCCAAGCCCGGTTGCGTGGTGGCAACGGGTTGCGTGGTTTGGGCGTCAGCCCAAACGTCCTTCGCCATACGGAAAGCCGCCCAGGCTTTTGGCCAGCCCGCGTAGAATGCCGCATGAGTGATTATCTCGGCGATCTCCTCTCGCGTCACGCCGTTGGCCTTGGCAAATTCCAAATGGTGGCGGAACGAGGAGTCGGTCAGCCCTTGGGCCATCAGCGCGACCACAGTCACTACCGAGCGGTCGTGGGCCGACAACTTGTCTTGGCGGTTCCACACTTGGCCGAAGAGCACGTCGTCGTTCAGTTCGGCGAACTTGGGAGCGAATTCGCCCAACTGGTCGCGCCCGGCCGTCTGCTTTATCTCTTTGGGAGTGTTTTGTGCTTGCATGATGATGGAAAATGAAATAAATATTAGAGAAAAAATGTAGCGCAGCATAAAGGGATGGGATTAATGTTTATAATTGGGTTGCGGCTTAGCTACACTCTATCCGAGGAGGTCCTGGGCGATTTGGGAGGGGGTCATACCGTTCTCGCGGAGCAGGGCGGCGGCGTCGAAGCGGTCGCGGAACTCTTTGCGCAGGCCGTAGCAGCGCACGCGCACATCGGTAGGACCGTAGTAGCGTGCGATCTTCTCGCCGAAGCCTCCGTCGAGGATGCCGTCCTCGATGGTGACGACGGTGTGGTGGTCGGCTTTCAGTTGGTCGAGCAGCTGGGTGTCGAGCCCGGTAATGTAGCGGGGATTGATCACCGTGGCGTCGATGTCATGCTCACGGAGCAGTTCGGCTGTGGCGAGGGAGGTTCCGAGCATGTTGCCCAAGCCGATAAGGGCTACCTTGGAGCCGCGGCGCACCATCTGGTAGCGGTTGAGTCGCGAGTAATCGTAAGGCTCGAAGTGGGGGTCGTGGAGGACGTTGCCCACGGGCATGCGCACTGCCACGGGATGCTCCCGCTGGTCGATGGCCCACGAGAGCATCGCCTCATATTCCTCCCAGGATGTGGGGGCGAGATAGACTAGCCCGGGGATGTTGCCCAAAAGGGCGATGTCGTAGAGGCATGCGTGGGTTACGTCGTTCATGGTGAAGGGAGAGCCCCACACGGTGATGATGGTGGCCGGGGAATTGTTGATGCACAGGTCCTGCTGCAACTGGTCGTAGGAGCGCTGGATGAATGTGGAGAACACTCCGAACACTGGCTTGGCGCCTCGGCGAGCCATGCCTGAGGCCATGGCCACGGCGTGTTCCTCGGCAATGCCCACGTCGATGAACTGGCGACCGGCCTCCCGGCGACGATCCTCCGAGAAGCCCAATGCGGCGGGAGTGCCGGCCGTGATGGTCAATACTGTGGGATCCTCCTTCATGCGTCGCAGCAAGTATTTGGCGGTAAGATCCTGGTAATCCTCGTCGGTCGACTCGTAGAGGGGATGACCAGTGGCGATATCGAATGGGGCGGTATAGTGCCACTCCTCCTTGTGTTCCACGGCCGGCGCATAGCCTTTGCCCTTGAGGGTGTTGATGTGCACGGCGATGGGATGGGTGGAATCCTTCACACGTTGGAAGGCTCCAATGAGAGAGGGGATGTCGTTGCCGTCGGCCACATATATATAATCGAGGCCCAAGGAGCGGAAGTAATTGTCGGACGACTTGCCGTCGGTGGCACGTAGCTCGGCCAGCGATTTGTACAGGCCGCCGTGATTCTCGGCGATTGACATCTGGTTGTCGTTGACCACAACAATGAAGTTGGTGTCCATATCGCCCACAAAGTCGAGGCCCTCGAACGCCTCGCCGCCCGACAGCGAACCGTCGCCGATGATGGCGATTACATTCTCCTTGCCACCCATGGCGTCGCGAGCCTTGGCCATACCTGAGGCCAGGGACACGCTGGTGGATGTGTGGCCGATGACGAAGTGGTCGTGATCGCTCTCCGAGGGAGCGGAGTAGCCCGTGACGTCGTGATAGCGAGTCGGGTCAAGCCAGGCGTAGGCGCGACCGGTGAGAATCTTGTGGGGATACGTTTGGTGGGAGACGTCAAAGATGAGTTTGTCGTCGGGGGAGTTGAACACGTAGTGAAGGGCGATAATTGCTTCGACCATACCGAAGTTAGGGCCGAAGTGTCCGCCCTCCTTGGCTTCCTTGCGGAGCATGAGGTCGCGGATTTCTTGTGCGAGGTCGTTGAGTTGCGGGAGGGTGAGGCGTTTGAGGTCGGCCGGACCGTGTATCGCGGCTACCAGCGGAAATTCTTTATCAAATGTATCAGCCATAATATTGCAGGTTACTTGGTTTACTGATTATAACAATTCAACTTTATCAAGTTATGAAACCACGAATTAACACTAATGTACACCAATAAGTTAACTGCGATTCTAATAATATTTAAAGAGCTTACACTCTTATAATTTACACTAATGCTGATAACGTTTCATTATGGAAATTCGTGTTAATTCTTTGCGCAGCAAAGCTTAATTAATATAAGTTTAATCGCTGAATTAGTGAATATTAGTGTTAATTAGTGGTTTCTTGGATAACTTGCGAAACTTAAATTATAACAATTTTATCCTTGTTTCTACCGCGAATATAGCACGAAAAAAGCCTCTGAGTGTTGCTCAGAGGCTCAAATTTTGTTTCAGGAGACCGATTATTTCTTGAAGTAGCGGTTGTAGAGACCCTCGAAGCCCTTGCCGTGGCGTGCCTCGTCCTTAGCCATCTCGTGAACGGTGTCGTGGATGGCGTCGAGGTTGAGCTCTTTGGCGCGCTTGGCGATACGCATCTTGTCGGCGTTGGCGCCAGCCTCAGCGTTCATGCGCTTCTCAAGATTGGTCTTGGTGTCCCAAACCACCTCGCCCAGAAGCTCGGCAAACTTGGAGGCGTGCTCGGCCTCTTCCCAAGCGTAGCGCTTGAAAGCCTCGGCGATCTCGGGATAACCCTCGCGGTCGGCCTGACGCGACATCGCGAGGTACATGCCCACCTCGGTGCACTCGCCGTTGAAATGGGCTGTCAAGTCTTTGATCATCTCGTCGTCGCAACCCTTGGCCACGCCAATCTCATGCTCGGTAACGAATTGAAGAGCGGCGGTCTCGTCAAGCTCTTTGAATTTCGAGGCGGGGACGCCGCACTGGGGGCACTTCTCGGGTGCCTCGGGACCTTCGTGTACATAGCCGCACACGGTGCAAATGAATTTCTTTACCATAATAATTTGTGAATGATTAGTTTACTGATTCTTTAGGATGAGCTGCCCCGTAAGGGATGTTTCTCATCCCCAAAGTTACGACATTTCCCCCTCACTTCCTCGCCCTTAACATAATTTAATTAATTACGAGTTCAAGTTTCGCAAGTAATCCAAGAAACCACTAATTTTCACGAATTTCCACTAAT
>CAZLSW010000143.1:0-3616 GCA_964562375.1 uncultured Muribaculaceae bacterium
GTTACTCACTAACCCTCTTGAAGTTCAGTCATTTCAGGCATTTACCCCCATTTTCACCCCTTAGTTAGCAAAATTCCATTAATTATACAATTAAAAGTGAGAGGCTATCCTCGCGGACTGCCTCTCGTTGGGGGTTGGGGGGCCTTGGTTGGGGGTAGGCCCCCCTACAGGGATGTTATTGTTTGGGGATGTGATAATTCTTGGGGTATCTTGGAGAGATTATTTCTTGTCGTCCTTGGCGGGCTTCTTGTAGCGCTCGTTCAAGCCGGCGATTACCTCGTCGGTGATGTCGAGGGCCGGGTTGTAGTACACGCCCGCGGTGCGGTACAGGATGGCGTCGTAGCCCTTGTCCTTGTTGTATACCTTAATATAGCTCTCGATGGAGTCGTTGAGCTGCTGCAGGTACTCGGCGTTCTGCTGGTCGGCCTTGCGCTGGAGGGAGGCCATATAGTTTTGGGCGTCCTGCTGCATTTTGTTGAGCTTCTGGATATCGCCGTTATAGGAGGCCTCGGAGAGGTAGCCGTTGGATTTGGCCTTCTCCTCGATTTGGTTGGCAAATTTCTGGATTTCAGCGGCTTTGGAACGCTCAGCTTGCGACAAGGAGGTAAGCGTGCGCTGGTAGAAGTCCTTGTAGTCCTTGGCCAGGTTGTAGTGCTCGGAGATGGAGTCGCCGTCGATGTAGCGGATGTTGATGGTGGGGACATTGCCCTCGGCTACGGCTTTGGCTTTTTCGGGGTTTTGGCCCTTGGGGGCTTCATCTTTCTTGTCGCCGGCGCAAGAGGCAGCCACCAGGCACAGGCCCATCAGGGCGGCGCGGGTGGCTAAGGTAAAGTGGCTCATTGTTGAATTACTATATTGAGTTTCTAGTTTTAAGTTTCTAGTTTCTAGTTTCTAGTTTCTGGTTGCTGGTTTAAGGATTTAAAGGTTTAAGGATTTAAATCTTTAAATCTTTAAATCTTTAAGGGTGGGGCGATTTTACACTTTGTAACAATCGCCGCGGGTGGTGAATGGGTGTTAAAAAGTGGGCCAAACGCCAAAAATCAATGCAAATATAAGAAAGGTTGCCGAATTTTTCGTCGCGTGTAAATTTTATTTTGTAACTTAGAGCGGTTAAACGCATTTATTTAACTTATTTTCAATCTGTGAAATATTTTATAACTCCATAATACCTCGCTGAAAAATGACAATTAAGGATTTACAACCCGCGTTGATCTGGAACATTTTCGACCAGATCACCAAAGTGCCCCGCCCTTCCAAAAAGGAGGAAAAGATTCGCCAGTTCTTGCTTGACTTCGCTGCCAAGCACAATATAGCCGTCAAAACCGACGCTATCGGCAACGTCGTGATGTCGAAGCCGGCAACCCCCGGCAAGGAGAAGGCCCCCACCATTATCCTCCAGGGACACATGGACATGGTGTGCGAGAGCAACGACAAGAACTTTGATTTCGAGAACAACCCCATCACCACCATCGTCGACGGCGAGTGGGTGCACGCCGACGGCACCACCCTCGGAGCCGACAACGGCATCGGCATGGCCGCCGCTCTGGCCGTGATGATCGACGACAAGCTGGTGCACGGCCCCGTGGAGGCGCTGTTCACCGTCGATGAGGAGACCGGCCTCACCGGCGCCAACAATCTTGGCGACGGTATGATCACCGGCTCGATGTTGGTCAACCTCGACTCGGAGGACGACGCCGAGATCTTCGTGGGATGCGCCGGCGGAGTGGACACCACTTGCGATTTCCACTACGAGCGCTCGCTGTCGCCCACCGATTTCCACTATTTCAAGGTTGACATCTCGGGAGGCCTCGGAGGTCACTCGGGAGGCGACATCCACCTTGGTCGCGCCAACGCCAACAAGCTGCTGTGCCGTTTCCTGTGGAACCTGAGCAAGGAGCACGAAATCGCCCTGGCCGAAATCGACGGCGGTAACCTGCGCAACGCCATCCCCCGTGCCGCCCATGCCGTGATCGGCGTCCACACCTCCAGCAAGGAGAGCGTACGCGTGGCTCTGAACCACTTCGTGGCCGACGTTGAGGCTGAGTTCGCCGGATTGGAGCCTACACTCAAGATCACCTTGGAGAGCGTCGACCGCCCCGAGTACTGCGTTGATTCCGAGACAACTACCAAACTTATCGAAGCTGTCTACTCGGCTCCTCACGGCGTGATGTCGATGAGCCGCTCCATCGAGGGCCTCGTGGAGTCGTCGACCAACCTCGCATCCATCAAGATGCTTCCCGAGAACCATATCCTCGTCACCACCTCGCAGCGTTCCGACGTCGACTCGCGCAAGTGGGACATCGCCAACCAGGTGGAGGCCCTGTTCTCCCTGGCCGGCGCCACCGTTACCCACGGCGACGGTTATCCCGGATGGGCTCCCAACATGGATTCCAAGCTGATGCACATCGCCTCGGACGCCTACAAGGAGCTGTACGGCATCACCCCCGCCATCAAGGCTATCCACGCCGGATTGGAGTGCGGCCTGTTCCGCCAGAAATATCCCCACTTGGATATGGTGTCCTTCGGCCCGACTCTGCAGGGCGTGCATTCCCCCTCGGAGCGCATGCACATCCCCGCCGTTGAGCGCTTCTACGGCCAGCTCACCCGCATCCTCGAGAAGGTAGCCGACCTATAAACCCGGAATTCCCGGAAATCTCGGAAATCCCGGAAATCCCGAGACTCCCGGAAATCCCGGGCTTCCCGAGATTCCCGGGGCTCCCGGATATTTTTAACCTTAAAGCCCAAGCCATGCTACAACCACGCCATTGCGCCATCGCCATAGCCCTTGCCGCGACCGCCGCCGCGGCCCATGCCGCCGAACCGCTCGATCCATTAGAGGTGTTGCCCCCCGACTCGCTCATTGCGATCGGTGAGGAGGCCCCGCTCGAGATCAAGCGCTTGACCGAGGAGGACTATATCGAGGTGGCGCGTGAGCTCGGCGTGGAGGTAGCGGCTATCAAGGCTGTGGTCGACATCGAGGCCGGCAAGAGCCATCAGGGCTTTTGGGCACCGGGCAAACCGTTGATCAACTTCGACTTGACGATGTTCCGCAAATTCGCCCAAAAGCGCGGCGTTAACCTGTCGAAGTTTCGCAACTCCCACGCCGTGGTCTTCTCGGGTCCCAACGCCTCGAAGTACGGCTCTCGGCAAGCTGGTCAGCAGGCACGCTTGGACGCCGCCAAGCTCATCAACGAGCAGGCGGCCATCGAGGGCACCTTCTGGGGAATGTTCCAGATCGGCGGATTCAACTGGAAGAAGTGCGGCTGCGAGTCGATGGACGAGTTTGTGGAGCGCATGAGCCGCTCCGAGCGCGAGCAATTAGAGATGTTCGCCAAGTTCATCGAAACGTCGGGCTTGACCAAATATCTGAAAGCCAAGAACTGGAGCGCTTTCGCCTTGCGATACAACGGCCCGAGCTACGCCTCGCGCGGCTACCACACCAAGATGGCCTCGGCCTACCGTCGCCACGGCGGCAAATAGAAAGGATGTCGGCCCGACATCAATAAGTAGGAAGTCGGGCCGTGTCGGCCCGACAGAATCAAGTAGGAAGTCGGGCCGTGCCGGCCCGACAGAATCAAGTAGGAAGTCGGGCCGTGTCGGCCCGACAGAATCAAGT
>CAZLSW010000144.1:0-3240 GCA_964562375.1 uncultured Muribaculaceae bacterium
TTTAAATGTTGTTGAGCCCGGGAACCAAGAAGTACCTTATAATTCATAAGCTTTCCAACCATTTACGTAATTCGGCCGAATCGGTGAAAGTGAGACATTCTCCTCGTTCAGCTTCTGCCATGGCCTCTTCAATTTTGGCCAAAAACTCAGGCGAAGGCACAAGGTCTTCGTCATCAATAGCTGTAATCATATAAGACCGACGGCGGTTGCGGGGTCGGATAATCACGCGGTCGCCAGCATCAACGTGGGAAAACGCTTCGGCCTGCCTTGCCCGAAAAGCGTTAGCTGAGTATACTACTTGTTGCATAAGTCAAAATATTTTCATGTACGTTTAGATGTACGCGAATATAACAAAATAATCGGTAATGGTGAAAGTTAAAAAGATTAAAAACGGGGTGGTTTTGGGGAATTTTGTAATTTTGTGGAAAAATCAAGAGACATGAAGAGGATAGGATTGCTGAGCGATACCCATAGCTGCTGGGACGATCGGTATGCGAAATACTTCAAGGAATGCGACGAGATATGGCACGCCGGTGATATCGGTTGCGTCGACACGTTGCGACGTCTTGGGGAAATTGTGCCGGTGGTGAGGGCTGTGCGGGGCAATATCGACTCGGGCGAGGTGTCGCGGCAGCTGCGCGACGTTGAGATTTTCGAGGTGGAGGGCGCCAAGGTGCTGTTGACGCATATCGGCGGCTATCCCGGGCGATACGCCCCGGGTATCGAGCGGCTGTTGCGCGACAACGGCATCACGATATGGGTGAGCGGCCACAGCCACATCCTCAGGGTGATGCGCGACCCCAAGTGGGGCTGCCTCCACATCAACCCCGGAGCCGCAGGAAATACAGGCTGGCACACCGAACGCACGCTCATCCGTTTCTCCATCGACAAGGGCATCCCGTGCGACCTCGATGTTGTAACTCTGGGCACCCGCTTGCGCCCGATTTAACAGGAATAAGTTAAAAAACTTAATGTATCGGCTTTTTTATGCTTATAGTTGTTGTAACTTTGTACCCAAATTGCAAAAACGACTATGAGCGAAATTATCGAGCAAGAGAAACATCCGATCGAGGAGCCGATTGAGACAATCCCCGCTTCCCAAGTAGAAACCATCCCCGAGGGTATCGTTGACGGCCCCGTGGGCGACATAGAGATCTTCCCCGCCGACGCCGACGTGGAGGAGATTCCCGAGCGCGACGATGCGGAATCCGAGCAAAATCCCTTCGCGGCCTTGGGCGTGGAGCCACGCCTGGTGAAGGCCATTGAGGAGCTGGGATTTGCCACTCCCATGCCCGTGCAGGCCAAGGTGATCCCCCACCTGCTGTCGAAGGAGGGCGACGTAGTTGCCCTGGCCCAGACGGGAACGGGCAAGACCGCCGCGTTTGGTCTGCCAGTGATACAGCGTATCGACACCTCGCGCGACGTGCCACAGGCGTTGATTCTGTCGCCTACCCGCGAGCTGTGCTTGCAGATTGGTAGCGATCTTGCCGATTTCTCGAAATACATACCCGACTTGAAGGTGTTGCCGGTCTATGGCGGGTCGTCAATCGAGAGCCAAATCAGGGCGTTGAAGAAGGGCGTGCAGATTATCGTGGCTACCCCTGGCCGACTAATTGACTTGATCAAGCGTGGCGTGGTGAAGCTCAACGACGTGCACACGGTGATCCTCGACGAGGCCGACGAGATGCTCAACATGGGATTCGTTGACGATATCGACCAGATATTGAGCCATGTGCCTGACGACCGCAAGATGCTCATGTTCTCAGCGACGATGCCCAACGAAATCGCCAAGATCGCCAAGAAGTACATGAAGGATCCCGTAGAGTTTGTGGTGGGTACACGCAACGAGGGAGCCGCCAACGTGAAGCACGTATACTATATGGTCAACGCCAAGGACAAGTACTTGGCCCTGAAGCGTATAGCCGACGACAACCCCAATATCTACGCTATCATCTTCTGTCGCACCCGCCGTGACACCCAAGAGATCGCCGACAAGCTGATTCAGGACGGTTACAACGCCGACGCCCTGCATGGTGACCTGTCGCAGCAGCAACGCGACATCACGATGAAGAAATTCCGCGATGGCGTGATCAAGATGTTGGTAGCCACCGACGTGGCCGCCCGTGGCCTGGATGTGGATGACCTTACCCACGTGATCAACTACGGATTGCCCGACGACACCGCCGTGTATACCCACCGCTCGGGACGTACTGGCCGCGCCGGCAAGACGGGTACCTCAGTCGCCATTATCCACTCGCGCGAGAAGGGCAAACTGAAGGAGATCGAGAAGAAGATAGGCAAGACTTTCGAGCGTAAGGAAGTGCCTACGCCTCAGCATATTATCGAAAAGCAAATCTATAATCTGGCCGACCGTATCGAGCGAGTGAAGGTCGACGACGCCGAGATTGACAAATACGTCGACGGCGTGAGTCGCAAGCTCGGATGGCTGTCGCAGGAGGACCTGTTGAAGCGCGTGTTGTCGCTTGAGTTCAACCGTCTGCTCGACTATTACAAGGACGCGCCCCAAATCGACGTGATCGAGGAGAAGCCTCGCAAGGAGAAACCCAAGAAGGGGGAGCGCCCGGCCCGCTCAAGCGAGGAGAAGGACCGCCGCACGGCCTCCAAGGGCATGGAGCGACTGTACATCAATGCCGGCAAACGCGACGGTTTCTACGCTGGCACGTTGATCGACACGCTTAACCGCAATGTCCCCGGGGAACGTGTCGATGTGGGTCGAATCGACCTGATGCCGGGTTACTCGCTGTTCGACGTGAAGCGAGGTGATGCCAAGCGCGTTGTCAATGCCCTGAAGGGCGCCGATTTCATGGGTAAGCACCTATTCTGTGAAATCGCCTCGCCCGACAAGGATTACTCGCGTGCGTCGGCCCGCAAAGCCCGTGAGGCCGTGAGCCAGGAGGAGCCGTTCGCCCAGTTCCGCAAAGGCGCCAAGGGAGGCTCCCGCAAGGGTCGCAAGCACTAATTAGAAAGATAGTCGGGTCGTGTCGACCCGACAGAAAAACTGTCCCGCCGACACGGCGGGACCTCCTACTTAGCTTAGGAAGGAAGTCGGGTCGTGTCGACCCGACACTTTTACGATAAAACCAAAAAATGAACCACGCAAGGTGCATTATTTTTAAAAAATGCACCTTGCGTGGTGCATTTTTGTATATTCAAGGGAGCGGTAGGAAAGTAACCATCCGAAATATGACGTCTTGTGCGTAACTAAAAAAATCCCTAGCC
>CAZLSW010000145.1:0-3223 GCA_964562375.1 uncultured Muribaculaceae bacterium
TCCCCACATTATCAAATAATTATGCCACTTTTTTATCCCGAACTGGGGTATATTGGCCCTTGGTTCCCACGGGGAAGACCTCGTAAGCGTCGTCGGTGGTGGGGACGTTGTCGTTAGGACGAAGCACGTGGTTGAAAGTAACAGTCTGAGTGGTAGTGTCAAGCACGTCGCCCGAGAGGAGGTTGAACTGCGAGTATACGCCAGCCACGGTCATCGTGGTGTACACATCCTTGCCGGCAACCGATGCTTCGGCGATGTCGCTGGTGCCCACGTTAATCTGGGCGAAGGGGCGCTTCAGGGTGGCGGTAACAGTGGCGGGGCCACTTACTTCTACCTCCTTAACGCACCAGAACGCGTCGACATCCTCGATCTCTTGGGCGGTTAAGTTCTTGATATTGTCGTAGTTGACAGTGACGGTCTCAAGGTTGTCGTCAACGTCGAAGAGTTTATTGTCGATAGAGGCCTGGGATTGGGCCCAGAACACCATCTCATACGTTTTGCCAGTGACGAGCGGGAGGGAAAGGGTGGTCACTCGGCCGCTGAAGTCGGTGCCGGCGGTTTTGGCGATGATGCAGGTGGTGTTGCTACCGTCCACTTCATAAACCGCGTAGAAAAACTTGGTGGCAGTTAAGCCATCCGAGAATGCGCGGGACTGGATGTCGGCGGGAAGCGAGGCCGTAACGGTGACGTTGACTTCCTGGCCGGTGGTGCCCATCGTGGGCTCGTCGCTCGAGCAAGAGGTGGCGCCGATAAGGGCCAGCGTTGCTAATGTGGCGAATAATCCTTTTTTCATTGTATTTTATTTTGAGTGTTAAATTTTTTCATTTTGCTTCCTTACTTTCATCCTTTTTCCCTTTAAAGGAGGAAAGGAGGAAAGGATAAAAGGAGCCTTAGAGGATCTCGATGTTGAATTCACCCTCGTAGTCGGGGCAGACGCCCACGTCGCCCGAGGCCTGGGTGGTGAGGAAGGCCCCGCGCACCTCCGTCAGGTGGCTGCGCTTCAGGGGCACGTTGATGTTGGACGAGCGCGCCAGCAGGTCGCCGCGGGTGTTGTATAGGTCCACGGCCACCGTGACGGCGGTTTCGGTGCCGTTGGTGAACACGTAGTCGAAGGCCAGCTCCATCTCGTCGTCGCTCAGCTGCACCATCTGGCCGTTGTACTGCACGCCCGTGCGGGAGTCGGCCGGGTGGTCGATGAACATGTTGAACGCCGAGGTCATGTAGCCGGGGTAGCGCACGACGATCACGTAGTCGTCGGTATTGATCGTGGGGAGCTGGGCGCCGCCCTGGGTGGTGGCGTTGTCGCCCTTGCCGTCGGCCTCGGCCTTGGCCAGGGTCTCGGCGAACTCGCGCACGTCGGTGGCGATGATGCGGTAGCGGGCCATCGGGCGCACCAGGGGCACGGGTATCTCCTTGCTATCGCCCTCCTGGACCGTAGCCTCGGCCACGCCGCGGAAGGCGTCGCGGGTGTCGTCACAGCCCGCGTGGGGGCGGGTGGCGTCGAGGGTGATCTCGGCGAAGTCGGCGGTGAGGTAGTGCCAGTCGGTGGTCTGCCCCGAAGGCACGTAGTCGGTCCACACCATCACGTTGTAGTCGCCCGGGTCGACCCCCACCTCCACCTTGCGGTCGAGCCCCTGGTCCATTGGGAAGGTGACAACGGTGGTGTATATCGGCTCGCGGGCTCGCGAGTCGTCGCCGCGCACGGCCGTCGTCGAGGGATAGATGTTGATGGTGTGGCGTATGTCGTAGGTCTCGCCCGTGCGGCTCTTGGGCACGACGATCGAGGTGTACAGCGGCAACGAGGTGTCGTGGCCAAGGTCGAGCACCAGCGACGTCTCAGGCTCCGGTTCCGGCTCGGGAGGCGTGATCGGCTCCTCCGGAAACTCATGCACATGGCACGCGCTCATCAGGATCGCCAGCGCTGCAATTAGGCAGGACGTTCGGCCGGTTAGGCAGGACGTTCGGCCGTGTCGGCCGAACATTCGGCGGGTTAGGCAGGACATTCGGCGGGTTAGGCAGGAAGTTCGGCCGTGCCGGCCGAACAGAAAAGATAACATCTTCATTTTCCACCTCCTTTCCCGAAGGTGTACACAATCGACACCGCGGCGCGGTCGATGCCCCACCACGTCTTGCGCAAGCCTTTCTCGGCGTACGGGCCGTTGTTGCCGATGTAGAACTTGTCGTAATAGGCCGAGTAGACGCCCACGCCGAGGTTGAACTCCAGCGCCCAGCGCCGTTTCTCGCCCAGCCCCATGCGGTAGCCGGCCGAGATGCCGCCGCCCACCGACGGGTTCTTGCCAAGGTGGTCCTGGTAGCGCCAGTCGCCGTTCACGGCGTAGTTCCACGAGCCAACGCCAAAGTGAGCGCCCACGAACCACCGGTCCCTCAGGTCGCAATCGTGGCAACCAAACCAGTAGCGCAACTCGGGCTGGACGGTGAACGTGCGGAATTTGACCTTCGACGTGAAGTAGTTCATGGCCGAGAAATACACGGGCACCTCGATCGAGAAGCAGTCCTCGATTTGCCATTCCACGGCCACGTTCGACACCAGCATAAGCCAACCGATGCCGTTGGTTTTCACCGACCACCGGGAGGTCTGCTCCCACCCCTGGGTCGGGTCGTAAGCCACGGCCTCGGGGATGGGGTAGAGTGAGGGGTCATAGGTCCATGGTGCCACCGCGGGCATATCTTTTAACAACGCTTGTTCGATAGAATCAGCCATAGCCTCCTCGGCGGCAAGTCGCTCGGCCTCAGCCTTTTCGGCGGCCTCCTTTTCGGCTTGTTCAGCAGCGAGGCGCTCTGCTTCAGCCTTTTCGGCGGCCTCCTTTTCGGCTTGCTCCGAGGTTAGGGGGGCGGTAGTCGGGGAGGAGCCGATGGCGGCGTTTTCGTTGTACGGAGAGGTAACTTCTTGGTTGTCTTGATCCTTTGACTGTGACGAATCGCTCGAACAGCTCATGGCAGTCAATGCCACAATCGTAATCGCGAAAACCTTTAGTGAGTGATCCCTGCCCTGCGTGCACAGCCTTAGATACCCCGCAGCTGATAAGGCTCGAGATATTTTGTGTATATAGTGTGTCAATGCGCTTTGCACAGTGATTGGTTTTTTAGGTGTTGAATAAAGTGTGTTGACGACCGTGTTTTTCTGGCGTTTTCGGTCTTTACAACTGTGCAAATTACATAATAACGGCGAGATTTTACACCCGCCGCAATAAAAAGTCAAGGC
>CAZLSW010000146.1:0-2673 GCA_964562375.1 uncultured Muribaculaceae bacterium
TAACCTATATAATTCATACTCCCACTGTATCGTCGT
Organism: uncultured Muribaculaceae bacterium; assembly: GCA_964562375.1. Classification (GTDB taxonomy): domain Bacteria; phylum Bacteroidota; class Bacteroidia; order Bacteroidales; family Muribaculaceae; genus JAJPXC01. The sequence continues at coordinate 37 of CAZLSW010000146.1, forward strand.
TGCAACCCATCGTCCCGGCCTCTCTTGAAGGGGAAGCGGGGGCTTTTGTATCGTCAGTAAGAGCCAAACCGCAAGTTTTTCAGGCGCGGATTCACCCGTTTGGCAATCGATTCGCGTGTTTTAATTACACGCGGGCATGACGCGCGGGCCAACCCTATAAGAACCGGCGCCATAAGAAGTATGTAGATGGGGTTACGCGGCGAGAAGTCGTTCTATCGCGGATCGGTACTTGTGGCCGGGCGGGAGACTGATCTTGATCTTGGTTTTCATGGCCTTGACGTGTACGGGCGTGAGCATCACCTGGCGCAGGAACACGGCGTTGGTCACGCCGCCGTGACGCTTACCCGCGAACATGGCCGTCTTCATTCTATGGAGCATGACATAAGCGGCGGCGTATAGGAACAGGCGAAAGGTATTGGCCTTGAAATTGCGGCACGACATGCGGTCGGCCCGGATCTCTTTGATCTGTTTGATGTCGAGCTCGCACTGGCCGCGCATGCGGTAGTCGTCATAGCAAATCCGGTCGTCGAGCCTTCGCTGGCTGGTGACGATGAACCTGACGTTCTCGCCCAGCGATGACCACTCGGCCTTGCACACGACGCGCTGCGGATACGTCCACGACTCGGCCTTGTAGACGAACGAGCAATACAACCTTTGCGGCCGTTTCGTCTCCTCGTATTGGGTTTGAGACCGCTTGATGGTCTTGTCTGCCATCCGCAGCAGCACGGGATTGGAGCCGATGCCCGTGACGAACCTCAGCCAGGGCGCGTCGTGTGCCCAGTCCATCAGCTCGCGGCAGCAGAAGTGAGAGTCACCGCGGAACTTGATGACACACTTGGGCCAGGCCTCATGCAGCGCCGTTATCACCCTGCGCAAAATGCTGAACACGCCGGCTGTCTTGTTCCGCCGGCCGGGGCGCAGCAAAGGGAGGATCATCTTGCCCGAAAGCCCCTCAAACAGCAAGAGCGGCATGTAGCAATATTCCTTGTAGTAAGCGTTGAACAACGACAGCTGTTGCGCGCCGTAAACGTCGGCGTTTGTGTCGTCGGCGTCGATGATGATGAACTTCGGCGGCTTGTCGTAAGACGCGATGAACGATTTGACAAACCATTCCGCCATAAGGTACAGCTCCGCCGTCCCGATTGAGTTCTCCAGCCGTGTCATGGTGGGTTGAGACGCCAGGTCACTACCCTCGGGGCCCGCGCCGCAGAACATCTTGAGCATCGAGTCGCCGCGAAGCGCGCCGCAGTCGTTACAGTCCTCGTAGCCGCAGGCTATCTGCCCCACGCGTTGCCGAATAAGCTCGCTCATCGGATGACGCGTGAGCGAAGGGTCGCGCCGGTCGTCAACGCAATCGGCCAGGCCGTCAATAAAGCGGTGGATAAAGGAGTCTTTTGAGGCGAGCAGTAACCCGCCTAGCTGCGACAGGTCGGGGGCGTCGAACGCGGCCTCGATTTTCCTGTTTTCGATAACGCCGACTTCAAAAAGTCGGGGTTGCTCTTGGATTTCTTGATCTTTTGTCGTAACTTTGCGCATGTCAAATGGCGGTTTTAGTGATTTGATTTCGCACCTCAAAATTACTAAAAGTCAAGCAAATACGCAAGACTTGCCGTTGTTTTCCCGGAAAAATTTACCCTTCAGTGGGTAGCTGAAGGGTAAATTCTCTGGCGGGACCATTATCGCGCATGTTTTTTTATCGTCACTGGGCTTTCTCCCTCCCGCGTTTGTCAAGCACGAGTTGCCTATAGATGCGGGCAAAAAAATCAACCCCCTTCCTTATGACAATTTCAGCGTATCTACAAGCGCTTCGGGTTCGAACTTGGGAGATCATTCAACAACTATCCAAGAATGATGATCCCGAACTCGAAAAACGCTTGAACCAAGAATTGGATCGGATAGAAGAAAGCCTACGACGTCTGGGCTTGGTGAGGACGTCTAAGTGATCAACCCAAAAATGCGCCTGATTCTACCCGTCAGGCGTTTTTATTTTTCGTTGGCTTGCCGCTCATATTCCGCCGCATACTCAAGCCATTCTTGAGTGAACGCGACAAGGTTATTCGCTTGCTCGGCGCTGCGTTTCCTTATCTTTAAAGGCTTGGGATTACGCAGAGAGCCGTTGCGTTGGAAATGCACTTCAGCAAAGCGTTTATCCTTAAAAGTGTAACGGATATAACCCCGTTTCCAGCCCTCATCCATGAGATTGATTTGTGCCTCCAGAAGGAAATACGCGGGTTTTAATTGCACAAATTTAAGATCTTTGGCGTCCAAGGAACCCCAATCGATAGTCACCTCCTCAAAAAACTGAAGCTGCAAATCCGGAAGCTTTTGCCCTAACATATGATTAAGGGCGTCTACACCCACCTTAACGGCCCGATTAGCCTTTTCGGAATCGTCATGATTTTGCGCGTTTACGTTGGCCCCGTGAGTCATGGCCGCGGTCTTGGCGTCCATCTCGTCGATGCGCTGCTGCTCGATAATATATTCAGTAAGAGATTTCATGTTTATAATAATAGGGAGCAAAGAGCACAATTTCAACCCCGAACGTACTAAAAATTGCAAATTTTGCCCAAAATGTTGTATAACCCTATAATTCAGCGCATTAATAACCTGTTACATTTGGACTATGAATAATATAGG
>CAZLSW010000147.1:0-2638 GCA_964562375.1 uncultured Muribaculaceae bacterium
TGAACACGAAAAGAGGTGAACACCTCTGATTAGTGTTCACCTCCTACTCGATTGTATAAGTAGCAACTCCCGCAATAGCCATCAACATCATCCATAAATGTTTTCACAAGATAATGCTGGGCTAATGAGGTGATATCCACTGTGTTCCATACGTCATCGGAGGCGGTTGCGTTTACGATGGCGTTATCCACATGCTCCAGCTGTGATGTCATGTAATCGCGTTGCGCAAGGTGAAGCGAGTCGGGGGTATCGATTGTAAAACGTATGCTGCGGCCAGAGGCCGAGGTAAATACAATCTGGTTTTCATCCTCGGTGTTGTCTATTTCCACAAGGTACCCGCCGCTTACGTCATTTTCATCATACTCATCCTCTTGGTTGACGATATTGACGCGCTTGGAATCGACTCTGATTGTTTCTGTCAAGAAATACACGCCCCAGTATACCCCGTTCACCATAAGCTCGACGGCGTGAGTGTCAGGAGTCCAAGCCATTCCAAGCAACTCTCCCATGCCGAATCCGAGTTGGGATGTGAAAAGGTTGCGAGGGACGGCTCCGGCGTTTAGCAAGGCGTAATGTTTACTCTTCTCCATGCCGAAGAACGAGGTCTTTTTATCGAGTTTCAATCTCAAGGCCTTTTGATTGCATTGGTACCACGACCAATTACCGCGCCCCTTCACTTGCGTCACGACGGGCTTTTGGGCTGAACCCACGTCCTCAACCCCTTCCACGCCATTGCTTTCAAGATATACAGCCCCCATCTGATAATCCTCTTTGGAGTAAGGGAAATAGCCATCATCGGTAGTAATGTACAGCGTAGGTATGGTGCCGCTGGGCTTGGTTTCGCGAAAATCTTTTCGCATCCAGCTGCCCATAGTGTTGGGGTAGGGGGTGAATGGGACAAAAATGTTGTCCATGCAACCCCCTATAGCCCATTTGTTGGTGGCGAAATAGGGTTGATACTTCACTGTGTAGCCATGTACATCGCCTGATGCGGTATAAGCCGTCACAAAATCGTCGTATTGCATCGAATACTCTCCTTCAGGCAACTCCGTGTCGATAAACGCTGTGTATTTGAACAGAGTATCCCAGTTGCTTGTAAAGATGCGTTCCCATGTCAACGGGTCGTCTTGTGAGGGTGTGAGGTCAAAGACATAAGTGGTGTTGTTCTCAGTCTCGATCACCATCTTTGGCGACTCCCAATTGGTGACGATGTTTTCGAAATAATAGTTGCCTTTGGTGAGCAAGTTGGCTGAATGCGAGATTAAGGTGACACTTGCGGCAAAGCATCCCAGGAGAATCTTTGTGAATTTCATAAACAGGTAGTCCCTGGACCTCCGTGGGGGGATTATATGAGAAAGCGTGAGGGCCGCTTACTTCTCCCGCATGGATTAGGCGTCTGGAAATACCTCTTAAAGACGGGAAAAGCAGCAGCTCTCACGCCATAGTACGACTATGACGCGAGAGGGCCTCCGCCGTTTCTCCTCTAAGATTTAATAGTTTTCCAGACTTTAATCCATGAGAAATCAGCAAGACACTTTCGTGTTTCTTGATTACATAATGTATGGCGTTCGCTAACGCAGTTCGCGAATTTATGGAAAAAATCTTATACCGCCAAGCCCCTGGCCCAGGAATCCAAAAAGAAATTCATGATGTTTCAGCAAAATGTGCTATCAATTCGCAAAAAATCGCTATATTTGCGGTGAACTCACCAACATCCTGTCGCCATGTGCACCGAACGTTACATCCACCCGTTTACCGACTTTGGCTTCAAGCGCCTCTTCGGCAACGAGCATCACAAAGAGTTTATGATCGACTTTCTCAACTCTCTCCTGGAGGACGAGGAGCCGATTAAGGACATCACGTATATGCCCACAGAGCAACTCAGCCGTGTCACGGGCGAACGTAACGCCATTTTCGACGTGTATTGCACCACCGAATCCGACAGGCATTTTATCGTCGAAATGCAAAACGCCTATCAGCCTTATTTCGCCGACCGTAGCATCTTCTACGCTACCTTTCCCATGCATGAGGTCGCCCAGAAAGGAGATTGGGATTTCAATCTCCCCAGGATCTACACGGTGTCGTTTCTGAATTTCAACATGCCGGAATTCCAGGACGAACCCGAGGCCAAGCATGTTGTGAGGCTTGCCGACATATCCACCAAAAAAGTGTTCTCCAAAAAGCTTACCCTTATTTTCCTGGAGATGAAAAAATTCACCAAGGAGATAGACGAACTTGAGAACAACTTTGAGAAGTGGCTCTACGTGATCAAGAATATGAACCAGCTCGACAGCTTCCCCGACAGGCTGAAAAGCAAGCTTCTGGAGCGTTTCTTCGAGGCGGCCGAGATATTTGCATTCAACTCCTCAGAGCGTCGAGCCTATGAGGGTAGCCTCAAAGCCATGCGCGACTACAACAACACTATGAAGGCCGGAATCGACGAAGGCTATGAGAGCGGATATATTGAGGGCCGCTCTGATGGCCATGCACAGGGACGCGCCGAGGGACGCGCCGAGGGCCGCGCCGAGGGCCGCGCCGAGGGCCGCGCCGAGGGACGCGCCGAGGGACGCGCCGAGGGACGCGCCGAGGGCCGCGCCGAGGGACGCGCCGAGGGACGCGCCGAGGGACGCGCCGAGGG
>CAZLSW010000148.1:0-2328 GCA_964562375.1 uncultured Muribaculaceae bacterium
CTTGACGAGGGCCTTGCCGATGAAGCCCTCCGAGCCGGTGACTATGAATTTCATTTCAACTTTTTATTAGTCTTGATTGTTCGTCATATAGAATTAATTTGTAACTTTGCATCAAATTTGAACCAAGGTCACCATGGACACCATCAAACAACTGTTCGATTACTACCTTGCCCATCAGAACGAGCTCGTTGCGCTCTATGACGGCAAGCACATCGTTCTGGTTGGTGATAAGGTTGTAGGCGCCTTCGACACGATGGAGGAGGCATATAACTTTGCCACCGCCAATTACGAGTTCGGCCAATTCCTAATCCAGCTCTGTACGCCGGGTGAGGAAGCCTATACCCAGACATTCCATTCACGAGTAGTCTTTGCCTGATGCCTACAAATGCCCTCACCCGCTCCGAGACAACTATTGTCAAGGCGATAAAGACCCCGGTGGTCATCACAGACCCGAGTACCGGAAAAGAGGTTAGGACACAAGGCATCTGGGATACCGGCGCAACAGGCTCGGTCATCACCAAAAGTGTGGCCGCAGCCCTGGGTCTTCGAGCAATCGGCGAAACCTCGGTAACTGGCGTGCACGGCACTAAGAGAGTCCCTGTGTACGCTGTAAGGATTACACTCAACAACGAGAACATATCACTGGTGACTGCGGTTACTGAATGTGATGAGTTGTCCGACACGCACGATACCGGGATGCTGGTGGGTATGAATGTCATCTCGATGGGTGACTTTTGCATAACCAACTTTGGCGGGCGCACAGTGATGACATTCCGTGTGCCATCGTTGGAAACGATAGACTATGTAGCCGAGATAGCCGAGCACAACCGCATAGACAAGATCCATGCGGCACAAGCCCGGAGAGGCATCAATAAGTGCCCTTGTGGCAGCGGCAAGGATTGGAAGAATTGCCACGCCAAGAGCAAATACTACAAATAAAGAAGCAGTTTTACTGCGGGGCATAGTGCATTTCCGACCTCCATGCCTTTTATGAGGACCTGTTGGAGCGGTTGCTATGATCTCGAGGATTGCGCAATGGGGTGGTACCCAAGACCGCAATCCTCTTCTTTTACCTATCCGTGACTGTGTAAAGGTAATAGCGCGACGAATGCCCGGGGCCTCTTTTGTCATGGGCGACTCCAAAGTAGACACCTCGCCCTTGACTGTCAACATACTTGAAAAACTTATCCTTTCCATCAGTGCGAGTTTTGTAAAGTTCATGACTTGTCGGAACATAGGTTGACTGGGCCAAAATTCGGTCCATATGAACCATTGAGTCCCGGCTGAAATATTTTCCACTCAGAGTAAGCATGGCGTCATTAGCGACGTGCTTGATGCCGTCTGATATGAATTCCACCTTGATTTGTTCTCCATCCGCATCGAGCATTACATGTTTGCCGAGAAGATTGGCCTTCATATCCCGAACCACCTCTTTCTTAACCTCCTTGACCGCTTGTTGGCGCTCAGGGGAAAGATCCCCATACTCCTTCCTCACGCCATCTTCGGTATAGATGTCGCCTGCCCAGCTGGAACAACGGTCGCTGCCAACATCCTTAGCCATTGCTCCCCTCCTTTCTGCGTTGGGTCATATAGTCGGGAACATAGATTAGGCCATTGCCTTGACATAGAGCTTTGACCTCCTCCCCGCCGCCGTACACGAACATGTTAGGATAGACGAGGCCGGAGATAGTCTGCGCAACGTTGAGTTCATCGAGTAGCGCTGCCGGGTTGTGGCCGTTGCCTCGTGTGGCAAAAGCGTTGTATCCGTCTGGCACGCCGAGGCGGTTGTACTCTCGGAACTTGGGCGACACGTTGAGGTCTACCCACACTCGGATGCCAGCTTCTTGTAACCAGCGGGCAATCCACCGTTTCTTGTAGAGCAGCTGTAAGCCAAAGGCCACAGGCGTGGTGTCGAACAGTGAAAAGTTAGGCTCGACCACCTCCTGGCAGCCGGTGATTACTACTTTCTCCGGGTGCAGCCAGATGTTGTTGAAGCGATAGTCATCTACATAGAAGTGATAGGTGGCTATTCCAATCTTTCTTCGTGCGAAACAGCCCCACCCGCCAAATGGACGGAGCAGTCCGGTGGTGGGTTGGCGGTCGAGACGCAGGGTCGGTATCTCGAAGACGTTGTCGGTAGGATATAGCCTGTCTTGGGCAAATTCAGCAGAAGTCATGATGTGGTGATGTTGGGTGATGTGGCTTCTGCCTGCAAACTTACCTGCCGGGCGCCCCGAAACGTGCTTAACTCAAAATCTCTAATCGGGGCTTTCTGCTAACTCGCTGACATTGTGGAGATAGCAAGCTCACAAAATTTTGAGAAATTTA
>CAZLSW010000149.1:0-2232 GCA_964562375.1 uncultured Muribaculaceae bacterium
ACGGCGGGGTTGGCCCAGGGGTCGTAGACGGTGATGTCGATGTTGTACTCCTTCAACGCGCGGTAGATGTCAACCACCTTGGTGTTGCGGCAGTCGGGGCAGTTCTCCTTGAACGTGAAACCAAGAATAAGAATCTTGGAACCAAGCACTTGTATCCCTTTCTTCAACATCAACTTTACCACCTGAGAGGCTACGTAAGCGCCCATGCCGTCGTTCATTCTACGCCCGGCGAGGATGATCTCGGGGTTGTAGCCGTGACGCTGGGCGCACTGCGCCAGATAGTAAGGGTCCACGCCGATGCAGTGACCGCCTACCAAACCGGGTCGGAACGGCAGGAAGTTCCACTTCGTTCCAGCGGCCTCGAGGACGGCCTGCGTGTCGATTCCCATGAGGGTGAAGATCTTCGACAACTCGTTGACAAAGGCGATATTGATGTCGCGCTGGGAGTTCTCGATCACCTTCGCGGCCTCGGCAACCTTGATTGAGGGGGCCAAGTGAGTGCCGGCGGTGATTACCGATGAGTACACCTCGTTGACCTTCTCCCCGATCTCGGGAGTGGAGCCTGATGTCACCTTCTTGATTTTCTCAACGGTGTGGAGCTTGTCGCCGGGGTTGATGCGCTCGGGGGAGTAGCCGGCGAAGAAATCCTCGTTGAATTTCAGTCCGCTAACTCGTTCCACGACGGGGATGCACTCGTCCTCGGTAACGCCCGGGTAAACCGTTGATTCATAGACCACAATATCACCCTTTGAGATAACCTTGCCGACGGTCTCGCTGGCTCCGTAGAGGGGCGTAAGGTCGGGGTTGTTGTTCTCGTCAACGGGCGTGGGCACCGCCACGATGTAGAAGTTGCAGTCGCGTATCTCGTCGATGTCGGTGGTGCAGCGGAAGCCGTGGTTGTTGATAGCGTCCTGCAGCAGGTCGTCGACCACCTCGAGCGTAGCGTCATGGCCCTGCATCAGCGCGTCCACGCGTGCCTGGTTCATGTCGAAACCCACCGTGGGATACTTGGTCGAAAACAGTCTGGCCAAAGGCAATCCCACGTAGCCAAGGCCAATCACGCAAATCTTAACCTCCTTCTCCATATTCGCCAACAACTAACAACTAACAACTAACAACTAACAACTAACAACTAACAACTACCTCAGATTCTCCCAATACCAATCGCAAGCTTCCTTCAAGCCCTCACGCATAGAATACTTGGGATTGTACCCGAGCAGTCGTTTGGCCTTGTCGATCGAAGCCAGGGAATGGGGGATGTCACCCACGCGGTTAGGGCCGTGGGTAGGCTCGATAGCGGCGATTACCTCATCCTTCTCGGAAAGGAATTCCTGAAGATATTCCACCAGTTGGTTGAGGGTGGTGCGCTCGCCGAAAGCCGTGTTGTAAATCTGGTTGACTGCCTCGGGATTGTCGGTTGTCAACGCAAGCTCGTTCATCAGAATCACATTATCTATATAAGTGAAGTCGCGGCTGTATTCGCCGTCGCCGTTGATGTTGGGCGACTCATGGGCCATGAACTTCTTGACGAACAAGGGGATAACGGCTGCATAAGCTCCATTGGGGTCTTGTCGGCGACCGAACACGTTGAAGTAGCGCAGACCGATATATTCTGTGCCGTAAGTGCGGGCAAACACGTCGGCGTAAAGTTCGTCAACGTATTTTGTGATGGCGTAGGGCGACAGGGGGCGGCCAATTTTGTCCTCCACCTTGGGCAGTGATGCCGAATCGCCGTAGGTTGACGACGATGCTGCGAAGATGAATCGCTTTACACCAGCGTCGCGGCTCGCTACCAGCATATTGAGGAAACCGCCGATGTTGACGTCGTTGGTGGTGATGGGATCCTTGATCGAACGTGGCACAGAGCCAAGGGCGGCCTCGTGGAGCACATACTCATTTCCCTCTACAGCCTTGCGGCAGTCCTCGAGATTGCGTATGTCGCCGACGACAAGCTTGAATGTGTCGGGGTACTCCTCGATCAGGGGAATCAGGTTCTCCAGGCCCGTGGCGAAATTGTCGAGGCAGGTTACCTTGTCGCCCTTGGCGAGGAAATGCTCGCACAGATTGGAGCCAATAAATCCGGCTCCTCCGGTAATCAAAATATTCATAAAAGTGATAAAGCTGAATTCAAGCTGCAAATTTACATAAAATGCGGGAAAATCGCGTAAATTCGCGGGCAAATTACCCCAGTTCGGGATAAAAAAGTGGCATAATTATTTGATAATGTGGGGA
>CAZLSW010000150.1:0-2226 GCA_964562375.1 uncultured Muribaculaceae bacterium
CGGTGATCAATGCCGACGACTTCTACGGCCGCGACGCCTTCCGCGTGATCGCCGAGGAGCTGAAGCGTCCCCATGACCGCAAGGGCGACTACTGCATGGTGGGATTCCGCGTGGGCAACACCATGACCGAGAATGGCTCCGTGGCCCGCGGCGTGTGCGAGACCCGCGACGGCCAGTTGACCAAGGTGGTTGAGCGCACCGCCATCTCCTACGACCCCGAGCACCGCATCGTCTTCACCGACGAGAACGGCCAAGAGCAGACCCTCGACCCTGCCACCCCGGTGTCAATGAACCTCTGGGGATTCACCCCCGACTACTTCGACTTCTCGGAGCGCGAGTTTGTCAAATTCCTCGACAAAGACTTGAACACCCCCAAGGCCGAGTTCTTCATCCCCCTGTGCATCGACACGCTTATCAACTCGGGCGAGGCCACAGTGAAAGTCCTCGATACTGATTCCAAGTGGTTTGGCGTCACCTACGCGGCCGACCGTCCCGGCGTGGTTGAGAAGTTCGCCGAGCTTCACGCCTCGGGCCTCTACCCCACCCCGCTATTCAAGTAACAGCCTACCTTATGCAATCTCGAGTAGGAGGCAAGCACCTTTAGTGTTTGCCTCTTCTTGTGATACAAAACAGGCTGACTCCCCTCGAGGAGCCAGCCTTGTTGTATTAATAAATGTGATTGGGATTATTCGCCTTTGATAGCGGCTACACCGGGGAGCACCTTGCCCTCGATGGCCTCGAGAAGAGCGCCACCACCAGTGGACACGTAGGATACCTCATCGGCAAGGCCGAATTTGTTGACGCACGCAACGGAGTCGCCACCGCCCACGAGGGAGAAGGCGCCGTTGTTGGTAGCCTCAACGATAGCCTCGGCGATAGCGCGCGAGCCACCGGTGAAGTTGTCAAACTCAAACACGCCAGCGGGGCCGTTCCACAGGATGGTCTTGGCTGTGCGGATAACGTCCTGGAAAGCCTTGCGGGTCTCGGGGCCAGCGTCCAAGCCTTCCCAGCCGTCGGGAATGTCCATAGCCGAGCATACCATGGTTTTGGCGTCGTTGGAGAAGGAGTCGGCGGCGATGCAGTCGGTGCCCAGCACGAGGTTCACGCCTTTCTCCTTAGCTTTCTTAATGATGTCGAGGGCGAGGCCGAGCTTGTCGTTCTCGCAGATGGAGTCGCCCACCTTGCCGCCTTGAGCCTTGGCGAAGGTGTAGGTCATGCCGCCGCAAAGGATCAAGTTGTCAACCTTGTCCATCAGGTTCTCGATGATACCGATCTTGGTGGAAACCTTGGAGCCGCCCATGATAGCGGTGAAGGGACGCTTGATGTCGCTCAGGATGTTGTCGACGGCCTTCACCTCTTTCTCCATGAGGTAGCCGAGCATCTTGTTGTCGGCGTCAAAGTTGTCGGCGATCACAGCCGTTGAGGCGTGGCGACGGTGAGCGGTGCCGAAAGCGTCGTTTACGTAAACGTCGGCGTAGGAAGCGAGCTTCTTCGCAAACTCTTTCTGGCGAGCCTTCATATCCTTCTTGGCTGCCTCGTAAGCGGGATCGTCTTTCTCGATACCCACGGGCTTGCCCTCCTCCTCGGGGTAGAAGCGGAGGTTCTCGAGCAGGAGCACTTCGCCGGGCTTGAGGTTGGCAGCGGCCTCACCGGCGTTGGCGCAATCCTCGGCGAATTTTACGTCGCGGCCAAGGGCTTTGGCCACGTCGTCCTTGATCTGGGCGAGGGAGAACTTGGGGTTAACCTTGCCTTTGGGCTTGCCCATGTGGCTCATGATGATCAGGGAGCCGCCGTCCTCGAGGATTTTCTTCAAGGTGGGGAGGGCACCGCGGATACGGGTGTCGTCGGTGATTTTGCCATTCTCATCCAAGGGCACGTTGAAGTCAACGCGCACAATCGCTTTCTTGCCAGCGAAGTTGTAATTGTCGAGTGTCATTTCTTATAATTTTGGTTTTCAGTTTTCAGCTTTCAGTTTTCAGCTGCTTTAAGCCACCGCGAATTTACAAATTTTCCTCGTCAATGGGAAATATCGAGGCTGAAAATTACTCATAACATCCGTTATGATTTGGTAACATTTTTTCAGTTACAATACTGTGGCGATATGCCTTGTGGGTGAAATTTAGGCCTTACCTTTGCAGCGTGATGAATAAATAAACCCAATCAAGCTAATTGCCCATCTTTGACACCCAAGCGAAGGAAAATGGCCCCTAAGATGCTGGGAAAAAG
>CAZLSW010000151.1:0-2162 GCA_964562375.1 uncultured Muribaculaceae bacterium
GGGTGTTAAAAAGTTGCATTAGGATTTGGAAAATTCAACTTTACCCCTTAACTTTCCATCTTTGACACTTTTTGTTGTAACGCACTGAAGCACATCGCCTTACGGCGATGTGCTTGTAGTCGTACTATGACGGTATGATTAATTAACTTGCTTTAACGCAGAGCGGTAGTATTTGTTCATGGTCTTCTGGGGGACGATTTGGGTGCAGATATTGACCCCTGCGAGCTCTTGGAGCTTCTCTATCAGCTGGTTGGCCCCGTATAAAGGGCGGTAGCCCTGTCCTTTGAAGTGGTCGAACTCGATGGAGCGGAGGGTGTCGATCAGGCGGTCGATGGTGAGGTCGTCGACATCGAGCTGTTTCTGGAGGGTCTTGATGATGACCATGGCCAGGAAGCAGATGAGGAAGTGGGAGCGTATGCGGTCGGGGCGGGAGAGGTACACGGGGCGGGCGTCGAGGAATGACTTGGTGGTGCGGAATAGGTGCTCGATCTCGTGGTGGAAGGAGCGTGCGCGCAGGACGTCGACGGCGTCGTCGTCGAGCGATGTGCCGTAGGCGTAGAAGCCGTCGAAGCGGGCTTCCTGCTCTATCATTTCGGCGTTGATGTGCAGGACGACGTGCTCGGCGACCTCGCCTTCGGGGGTGCAGTAGACGGCTTGGACGTAGCGTCGGGGGTCCTGCTGGCTCTGGCGGGAGTTCAGGGCTTTATGGCAGACGATTTTCTGGGCCGCGCGCACTCGCTCGTCGCGCTTGTGGCGCAGGAAGAGGGCGAAGTCATGGGAATAGGTGACGATGATGCGCTCCTGGCGTGTGTGGGATTTGGTCTTGGGTAGGCGCTTGCCGTCGGGGTCGACGGGGCTGTCGGTGCCCTGGGCCTCTTTTTGCTTGTCGTACTCGGGGTTGGGCAGGCGCTGGGTCTTGTCGACGATGATCTCTTTGTAGAAGCGGGTGTGGCGCTCGCGCTCGAGGTCGATCTGGTCCAGGTCGAAGGTGTCGGCCTCGGGGCGGTCAGGGTCCACGGGGCCCGGGGCGTCCTTGCCGCGGAAGGCCACGCGCCAGCCTTTGGGGTCCAGGGCCATCCTCTGGTCGTCGGCCGGAAGCGAGGGGAGCGACTGGACGGCGATGTACTCGCGCCCCTCGGTCATGTTGTAGCGGCGGTTGTCCTCGGAGGAGAGCCCGGCGTCGGTGGAGATGATGAACTCGTTGAGCTTGAACTCCTTGGCCACCATCTCCTCGATCTTCTGCAGCGACGGCTGCTCCGACTCGTTGCCCGGGAAGACGCAGAAGGCCAGCGGTATGCCGTCGCCGTCCATGAGCATCCCCATCTGCACGATGGGGTTGGGGCGCCCCTCCTTCGACTTGCCCCGCCGGCGATCCCCCGCACGACGCCCCGGCCGGGAGGGGTCGGGACGCTCCAGGTCGTTGTCCTCGATCTCGAAATAGTAGTTGGTGCAGTCGTAGTAGATCACGCGCGTGTCGCGCTTCACCACTTTCTGCGAGTGCTCCCACACCGCCGCCTGGATCTGGTCGATGTGGCCCGACAGCAGCGACAGGGCCCGGTAGAGGTCTTCCAGGGCGAACGAGGTGCGCCGTATCCGCCGCTTGTTCAGCTCATAGGCCCCGCGCTTGGAGCACGGGCAGAGGATGCGCAGCATCACCAGCGCCTCAAGTATCTCGTTGAGGTCATACTCCACCCGGGTGCCCTCAGCGATGGCCCGGCACACCTGCGGCAGCCCCAAACGGTTGTACAGCGGCAGCAGCAACAGGTCGCCCCCCATCACCTTCGACGGCTCCGGGCCCAACGGCGCCGACGGCGACAGGTCGACCCGTATCGTTTCCTTCCCGGCCTTTTCCTCCTCGTTGAGACGGGCCACATACGCCTTGGCCCAGGCCAGGCCGTCGGGGCAGCCGTGCTTCTTCTCGATCTCCTCCTCCGTGCCGAGGGTCTCGACCTTCACTGTGGTGCTCTTCCCGTCCTTGCCGCGGAAAGAGCGCTGGATGTAGATTGTGTGGGGTCTTTGTTTCCTTGAAAAATTTAAACGCATGACAATCAGCGTACCCGGGAATGATACTACCGAGTACGACCACAAATGTACAAACAAAAAACGAATTGTGCAACAATTCGTTAGATTATTTTTTTGCCCCCTAACTGTCAAACTCCCGC
>CAZLSW010000152.1:0-2057 GCA_964562375.1 uncultured Muribaculaceae bacterium
ACTACTGCGGCGTCAACTGCGGCATCATGGACCAGTTCGCATCCGTTTTCGGCAAGAAGGATCACCTGATGCGCTTGGACTGCCGCTCCATGGAGTACGAGTACTTCCCGTTCAACCCCAATGGCTACAAGCTCGTGCTGGTTGACTCGGTGGTTAAGCATGAGCTGGTTGACTCGCCCTACAACAAGCGCCGCGAGTCGTGCGAGCGCGTGGCCAAGCGCCTCGGGATGGAGACCCTGCGCAACGCCACTATGGAAGATCTCAACGCCATCAAGGGCGACATCACCGCTGAGGACTACCTGCGAGCCAAGTTTGTCATCGGCGAGAAGGACCGCGTGCTTGCCGTGTGCGACGCTCTTGAGAAGGGCGACTACGAGACCGTGGGCCGCAAGATGTACGAGACCCACGAGGGCCTGTCGAAGGACTACGAGGTGAGCTGCGAGGAACTCGACTTCCTCAACGACCTCGCTAAGCGTGAGGGCGTCACCGGCTCCCGCATCATGGGTGGCGGCTTCGGCGGCTGCACCATCAACCTCGTCGCCGACGACCGCTACGACCACTTCGTGAAGACCGCTGTCAAAGAGTTTAACGACAAATACGGCCACGAGCCTAAGATCTACGACGTGATCATCAGCGACGGCGCCCGCCGCCTCTAAGGTAATTAGGTAATTAGTGAGTACTGAGTAGATATCCTTTACTCCTTTACCACTTTACCCCTTTCCTCCTTTAAAGCTTTAATGATTTAAAGATTTAAAATTCATCCACTGTGAATCCTACATTAATCACTCTCTTTGGAAATAACGGCTCCTCGGTGACCCTGTCGTCACTGGGAGCCGGTATTGTTTCCGTGCGTGTCCCCGACCGCGACGGCAACTTGGACGAGGTACTACTCGGTTACCCCAACCCCAACGACTATCTTGCCGACGGCCCCTGCGCCGGAAAGGTGCCCGGACGTTACGCCAACCGCATCGCCCTTGGCCACTTCACACTCGACGGCAAAGAGTTCACCCTCGCCGTCAACAACGGCCCCAACCACCTGCACGGCGGCCCTACAGGCTTCCAAAACCGCATATGGGAGATCAAGCACGTCGATGACCACTCAGTAACTTTCGCCTACGACTCGGCTGACGGTGAGGAGGGATACCCCGGCAACCTTCACGCCGAGGCAACCTACACCTGGGACGGTCACGACCTGAAACTTCACCTTACCGCAACCACCGACCAGGCCACCGTTGTCAACCTCACCAACCACGCCTACTGGAATCTTGACGGCGACGGCTCGGGCACCGCTCTTCATCACAAGCTCCACCTCAACGCATCCCGCTACCTGCCCACCAATCCCACGTTGATTCCCCTCGGACCTGCCGACGACGTGCATGGCACACCCATGGACTTCACTGCCGCCAAGGAGGTTGGGCGAGACATCGAGCAGGATTTCCCCGCCTTGAAGTACGGCAAGGGATACGACAACTGCTGGCTTATCGACGATTGGCAGAAAGACGGCAAGTTGCGCCTCGCCGCTGAGTTGTGGGGAGTAAAATCGGGCCGCAAACTCGAGGTTTTGACCACCCAACCCGCCGTGCAGGTCTACACCGGCAACTGGCTTGAGGGATGCCCCAAAGGACATTGCGGACGCTCCTACCACGACTATGAGGGCGTGGCCATCGAGTGCCAAGGCGTGCCCGACGCGCCCAACCAGCCCCAATTCCCCTCCCAGGCTCTCCAACCGGGTGAAACCTACTCCCATGACATCATCTTCCGCCTCACCGCTGAATAGGAAGGTAATTAGGTAATCTTCCTCCTCACCGCTGAATAGGGAGGTAATTAGGTAATTAGTGAGTAGTGAGGACCCTTTCCTCTTTTCCTCTTCCCTCCTTTAATACTTTAATGCTTTAATCCTTTAATGCTTTAATCCTTTAATGCTTTAATCCTTTAATGCTTTAATGCTTTAAATGATTATTAACTTAGAAACTAGAAACTAGAAACTTTTAACTAGAAACCTATATGCAACCTACCTTATTTGTACTTGCTGCCGGCATGGGCTCCCGCTACGGAGG
>CAZLSW010000153.1:0-1734 GCA_964562375.1 uncultured Muribaculaceae bacterium
AATCGTTAAATTTTTAATCCCTAAAAACAATGTCTAAACCATCTATTTTAGCGCCTTCCAAGGTGCGCAAATCGTGCCTCAAGGTTTACGTCAACCTTGACCAGAAGACCAAGATCGAGGCCGACGCCAACCGGTGCGGTCTCACAGTCAGCACTTACCTCACTGCCCTCGGAATGGGATATGAGCCAAAGGCGCGGCTAACCCCAACCGAGTGCGATCTGCTCGACAATCTCTCTCACGCCCGTGACGACATCGAGCGGTTTGCCGCGGCAATGCACGGCATGAACAAAAGCCAGCGCAAGGCGATGTTCGACACGATACCCTTCATGGCGAAGTGGTTCCAGGCGTTGAAGCCACTGTCAGCAGCGCTCTTCAAATTTATCACGCGAGTCCGCGAGGCGAACAAATTCACAGGAACAACTAAAACTACTGAGAATCATGACAGCTAAAGCATGGGCCGTGTCCTACGGCGTCAATATCACCAACTACATCTCGGGCGAGTCGAAGAACAAGAAACACCCCGACAAAATCCACTTCGTGTGTTAATTTTTTTCGAGCGGGGTGCCACATATCCACGCCGTGGTATGCCGCGTCGACCGCGACGGACGCATCAACAACTCGCATGAGATCATGCAGCGGTCGCACAACGCGGCCGACGCGGTGGCCATCAAACGGGGTTGGCAAAAAGCCGTGGACAAAGGCGAGGAGAACAAGAAAATGCTGCTCAAAACCTGCCACGGCATCCTCGCCGCCATGCCCCGATGGGATTGGGACATATACCAATCGGCGCTCGAATCCAAGGGTTACACCGTTAACGTCAACCGAGATAGCGACGACATCATGCGCGGCTACTCCATCAAGATGGGCAACTCCAAGTACACCTCCTCCAAGATCCACCACTCGATCAAGCCCTCGGAAATCGAGAGTACCTGGAGGAAGTTGCGGTCTACGGAACTGGAGGAGCGAGCCAAGGCGATGTCCAAGCAGAAAGCGGAAGCCGAGGCATTACGCCGATCACAAGCGCAAGCCTCCAAGAAGCCACAAGGCGAGGGCGCTCAGAGGCCACAAACCTTGACGGCTGCCAAGCCAAGCGAGGCGCCATTTACAAGGATTGTGTCGCCTTGCGCCCAGTACGACCTGAAAATCGGCGACCGACTCCTCACCCGCTACATCCCGATGAACCTTCACAATGTGTTCCGTGAGGGTCTAGACTCGAGCATCGAGAACGCCCGTGAGATTACCCACATGGCTTGCGCCCTGTTCCTGGAACTCGTTGTGCCTCCCCATGCTTACCCCGGCGGGGGAGGTGGTGGCGGCTCCAACGACCAGTCGCCATGGGGCCGCGACCCGCGCGAGGACGAAATCGCCTGGGCCAAACGCTGCTCAGAAATGGCCCGCCACCTGGTTCCCGCACGCAAAAAATTGCCCACCAAATCCCGCGGCTTCCACCGCTAATCAATCTTCTCGTCACCACGGCATCGTGTCGTGAAGTCGTGGTGACGATATTATTCACCCATTAAAATAATTGTACAAAATGAAAAAATCAAGTTTAAATGATCCCGATGTCGTTGCATCTTTTGAGGCCGACGTCCCCCATCCTCCAGTTCCCCACAGAGTGCACCCCCGAAGTGCGCGAGTCAATCGACAACCTCGCCGCCCTTCAGCGGGAAACCAGCGAAGCCATCTCCCGCCTGGAAAGTTCCCTCTCGGAATCCTCCAACGACCTTTGTGAAT
>CAZLSW010000154.1:0-1689 GCA_964562375.1 uncultured Muribaculaceae bacterium
CCTGTTTTCGTCACTTTTTAGAGCCGAATTTTTAATGTGTTGATTTAGGTGGTTTTGCAGTCGGTAAGTTTGGTAATTTGGGTAACGCGGCGTATATTTGCCCCATGTTTGTCAACAAAGGCAAGAACAAATCGGGTACGGTGAGCGTTCGCGTCCTTGAAAAGAAGGGGCGCAACAACGTCTTGGTGAAGAGTTTCGGCAGCTCGACCGATGAGGTGGAGATTGAAAGAATGGTCGAGCGGGCCAGGACCTTTATTCGCCAGCAAACCGGAACGTATTACAATCTGTTTAATTTGCCGCCCACCCCGGGCATTGACGAGTTTGTAGACAATTTGTCTAACAGCCAGATTTCGGTGGTGGGCCCTGAGGAGGTTTTCGGCAAACTGTTTGACCATGTGGGGTACGGGGCGATTGGCGGCCTGTTCCGTCCTTTGGTGCTGAGTCGGCTGGTGGCGCCGGGCAGCAAGTTGAAGACTGTGGATTATCTGTGGAGGTACAACGGGGTGGCGTATGACGTGAACAAGGTATACCGCTATCTGGATCGTCTTTGTGCCCGGGACAAGAAGGACAAGAAAGGTGACATCAAAGACCGTGTCGAGCAAATCACCTTTGCCCACAGCGCGAGTCTGATGGGCGGCTGCATAGATGTAGTCTTCTACGATATCAGCACCCTCTACTTCGAGGCTGCCGATGAGGACGAGTTGCGACGCACAGGTTACTCAAAGGACGGGAAATTCGACTGTCCGCAGATACTGCTGGGACTGTTGATCACCCGTGAGGGACTGCCCATAAGCTATGAGATTTTCGAAGGGAACCTTTCGGAAAAGAAGACCTTTATCCCGCTGCTGAAGCGGGCACAGGAGAAATTCGGGTTTGGCAAGCCGATAGTGGTGGCTGACGCGGGACTCCTTTCACGGAAAAACATCGAAACGCTTGTGGCCGACGGTTACGAATACATTCTCGGAGCCAGGATGAAGAACGAGAACGCGGCAGTAAAAAAGCGCATACTCGACCTTGGGCTGTCTGACGGCCAAGTGGCCTCCATCAAGACCGATGACGGCCTGCGCATAGTCGTCTCAATGGCCGAGAACCGTCGCAAACGCGACGAGGCGAACCGCCGTAAAGGTCTGCAACGGCTGCAACAGCGCGTGGCCTCGGGCAAGGTGAAGAAAAAGCACATAAACAACCGGGGCTATAACAAATACCTTCGCCTGGAGGGAGAAGCCACTATCAGCATTGACCTTGAGGCCTTTGAAAATGACAGTGCCTGGGACGGCCTGAAGGGTTATGTGACCAACAGCACCCTCTCTGACCAGGAGGTTATCGCAAACTATCACAATCTGTGGTTCATTGAGCGAGCCTTCCGAATGAACAAGACCGACTTGCGCATCCGCCCCATGTATCACCGTCTGAAAAACCGCATTGAAGGCCATATATGCATATGCTTTTGTGCCTATGTGCTTCAGCTTGAGCTCGAAAGACTATTGAAGAATGCCGCATCGGCAATCACAATCGACCGGGCACGAGAATTAGTAAAGACCATGTACGCCTTGAACTACACCAAACCCGGACACGTCAAGCCTGTGCGGGTAATGCTCCGCATGGACAAGGAGCAGCAGGAACTATACGACTTGGTCAAGAACTGGGTAGAGCAGACCCCCGTTTTGGGTAACGCATGACGAAAACAGG
>CAZLSW010000155.1:0-1660 GCA_964562375.1 uncultured Muribaculaceae bacterium
TAAAGAAACCGCAAATCAGTCCCCTATGCAGAGGGTCTTGGCGATGTCGGCGATGTAGCTGACAGTAGTGGCCGTGCGCCAGTGGTCGTCGTTGCCCACGCGCACTTTTTTCAGTTTGGCGAGGTAGTGGAAGATTTCTTTCTGGGAGTGTTTCATGTTGAGTTTTGTCTGGATGAGTTTCTTCTTCACGCGCATGGCGATGATGACGGTGAGGAAGTTGATGAACTCAGTGGCATAGAGGCGGTAGTCGTTGTGGACGTTGACGGTGTCGCGCTCGACGATGTTCTTGTAGAGATTGAACATTGTCTCTATTTCCCAACGGCCAAGATATGCCATGTATATAGTCAGGGGGGAAAGGTCGGACTTTGACTGGAAGACGACCAGGCCAAATCTGGGCTTGAGCACTTCATACCTTTTTGAGTCGTAATTCTCTTTTTTTGCCGCGGAGTTGACGTATGCACATTCCTGCTCGAAGGCCAGATGGGGGTCGCGGAAGGCATAAAGCCATTTGCCGTTAGCCATCTTGGCCTTTTTGTAAAGGACGACGGCGTCTTTGTAACCCTGCAGGTGTTCGGTCGGGTTGTCCATCCCGTAGCGGGAAATGATGGTGGAGTTCCGCTTCAGCGGAATGAGATATGACATCTCCGGCTTGTTGTCGATAGCCTCGAACACGGCATCGTTGTGGAAGCCCTTGTCGAAGATCATCAAGCCTCGCTCGATTTTTGTCTCGGCCAGGAAATCTTCCACAGCGGTGGAATCCAGCATGTTGCCGGGATAGGGCCGCGCCGCCATCGGTTCCATCAGTTCGGGGGAATAGGCATAGATGATGGATGTGTCCTTTGAGCCTTTCTTGGCGCCCTTGCGCGAGAACTCCGACATTGACGAACAGATGGAGTTGTAGTCCTTGAGCATTCCGTCAACGATGACTGAGGCGTCGCGGTGCTTGGCCAGCCGGTTGTTCATGAATTCCGTTATCAGGGATGCCTGTAGCCCGATGGTCTGCAGGAACGAAGACACCGTGTTCTCCGACAGCCCCACGCCCGGCACCATCTCCGAGAGGAACGATGTCGAATACTGGAGCTGGAGCTCGCGGTTGCATATGCTGCCGTAGGCAGCCCGCAGCACCGCGATGCAGTAGAGCTTCTTTGCATCGGCGATGTCCCAGACATCCGCCAGATCCTGCAGCATCTCCCCCGCACAATCGCTGCAAAGCTTCACCTCGCCGTAATCCTTGATGTCTATATGGCGTCCACGAGGCTCTTTGCGGATCTCAACGTACTTGCCCCCGACAATCTCCCCGATGGTGCCAAGGTCGACAGGGATGTTGCGCTTGCCCTGTCGGCGACAAGTGCGTTTGATGACAAGCCAGCGCTCGCCTGACTTCTTCACTCTCGTGCTTTTTGGCCTGGGCACGGCCAGGATCTCGGCAGGTATCGGCATAAAATCGCGTGAATGATGCATTGGGGACATCCACTATGCAAAATTAGTCAATAAACCTGAATCTGCAAAGAAAAATCCGGAAAAAGCACACAAAAAAACGCCCGCCGCGCATATTTCGGCAGACGTTGATGCCTGGCAGAGGGGTGTCGGTGGGCCAGGCGGTCCATTTTGCCGCACTTACGGCAGCATTTGCATAGTGTCGGTTATTGCGGTTTCTTTA